>UQMC01000001.1 GCA_900542115.1 uncultured Oscillibacter sp.
AGCGTTTGCTCCGCCGCTTCAGCGTGTTGAAAATCCGTCAGGTATTGTCCCGGCTGATAGGCTCCCGCACCAGCAGCCGTCGGAGAGCTTTGCCGTTGAAGGGAATGAGCGGATAGAGGTAGCCCTTCCCCACCAGCGGCTTTGTGGTGCACAGCAGAACGAAAATTCCCACCACGCCCAGCACGAAACCCCAGACGTCAAAGGCCGCCGTGACCAGCAGCAGCGCCACCCGCAGCAGCTTGAAGGCGTAGCCCAGCTCGTAGCTGGGCTGGGCAAAGCCCGCCACGGAGACAAAGGCCATATACACCAAAACCTCCGGCCCCAGCCATCCGGCCTGTACAGCGAAATCGCCCAGCACCAGCGCGCCCAGCATGGAAAAGGAGTTGGAGAGGCTGTCCGGCGTATTCAAGGACGCCAGCTTCAATACGTCAATCAAAAACTCAACCACTAAAAGCTGGCTCAAAAGGCTCAGGGACACCGGCTCCGGTGAGGACAGGAAATCCAGCCATCCCGGCAGACGGTCAGGCACGCTGACCATCAAATACCACGCCGGAGTGATGAACAGCGAGAGGAGGAATACCGTCACCCGCAGAATACGGAGATACGTGCCGATGAGGGGCGGGAAGTAAAAATCGTTGGCCTCCTGGGTAAAATCGAAAAACGAGGTGGGCAGAATCATCACGGAGGGTGAATTGTCCACTATTAAAACGATGCTGCCCTCCATGATGCTGGCCGCCGCCGCGTCAGGCCGTTCCGTGTAGCGGACCTTTGGGAATGGATTGTACCACTGCTTTGGGCGGATGGCCTCCGCCAGACTTTCCTGCGCCATGGAAAGAGACCGGATGTCCAGCCCCAGCAGCTTGCCCCGGAGCTTGCGGAGCAGCGATTGGTCCACCTTGTCATCCAGATAGCAGAGCACGGCGTCATTGTGGCTCCGGGAGCCGACCTTGTGGCCCTCCATGGTCAGGTGCGGGTCCCGGATGCGTCGGCGCAGCAGCGCCATATTGGGAACCACCGCCTCCACAAAGCCATCGTGACTGCCCCGGAGCACCTTTCCATCCGGCGGCTCGTCCACGCCCCGGCTGGGATAGCCCTTGGCGTCCATCAGCGCGGCGCCGGACAGTCCCTCCATGATCAGCAGGGATTTTCCCAGAAATACGGAGGTCACGGCGTCAGATACGTCAAACGTGACGTTGGATTCGGAAAACGTGATGAACCGGTCCAAAAACTCCTGCATTTGGGTGAGCCCTGCTACGTGCTCCGGCTTCAGGGTTAGCCAGAAGGCGCCCATGCGCTCAATGATGCTGTCGCTGCCGAAACCGTCCACCACCCACAGACGCGCCCTTCGCCCGCCGATGACATAATCCCGGCTCACCATATCGCAGCTCCGGCCTACGCCCAACAGCAAATCCAGCTCCGCGGCGTTTGCCGCGTAATTTGAAGTCAGTTTTTCCATAAGCACCCCCGCAATATAGGGGTAGTATGCGCCGGAACAGAAAATTTATGGCAGTGAGCGGAAAAAAGCGTGGGAGTGCCGAAGGGCGGTCCCACGCTTAATTAAAATGAATTCACTTACCACTCCAGAACGCGGACTCTTATCACATTTGCCATGTGCTGAACGTCCTCAATGACGCGTTCCGCCACCTTCGTGCCGAGGTCCACCATGGTGTAGGCGTATTCGCCCCGGGACTTGTTGCTCAGGTTCTCCACGTTGACCCCGTCCCGGCCGAACAGGCTGGTGATGTTCGCCAGCATACCGGGAACATTCTTGTGCAGGATGCACAGCCGCTCCACGCCGCTGCGGTCCATCACCATATCCGGCAGATTGACGCTGCGGCGGATGTTGCCGTTTTCCAGATAGTCCGTCAGCTCGTCCACCGCCATGGCGGCGCAGTTCTGCTCGCTCTCCGGTGTGGAGGCGCCCAGATGGGGCATGGCGATGACATGGGGCGCGGTGAGCAGCCGGTTATTGGGGAAGTCCGTGACGTATACCGCCACCTTGCCGGTATCCAGTGCCGCCAGTATGGCCTCATCATCCACGATCTCGCCCCGGGCCAGATTGATGACCCGTACGCCCCGCTTCATGGCGGCAATGGCATCGGCGTCGATCATGTGGGCCGTTTTTCCCGTGTAGTGGATGTGCAGAGTAACGTAATCCGCCCGCTTATAAAGGTCATTGATATCCTTGACCACATGAACGTGGCGGTCCAGCCGCAGGGCGGTGTCCACGGACAGGAAGGGATCGTAGCCGTAAACATCCATGCCGAGGGAAATAGCGGTGTTGGCCACAATGGAGCCGATGGCACCGAGGCCAATGATGCCCAGCGTCTTTTTGTAAAGCTCCGGTCCCACAAAGGCGGACTTGCCCTTTTCCACCACAGTAGCCACCTCCACGCCGGAGGCCGCCTGCTCCCGGACCCAGCGGATAGCGCCGGGAATATCACGAGAGCTCATCAGCATGGCGCAGACCACCAGCTCTTTTACGGCGTTGGCGTTGGCACCGGGGGTGGAGAACACAGGGATGCCCGCCGCCGCGCAGCGGTCCAGCGGGATGTTGTTCACGCCCACGCCCGCCCGGGCGATAGCCAGCAGGCTGGGGTTGAACTCCATGTCCAACAGCTTGGCGGAGCGAACTAAAATCCCCTGAGGGTCCTGTACCTCATCGCCCACCTCATACAGTGCGGCGTCAAAACGGTTCAGGCCCACAGGGGAAATCTTGTTCATGGTTTGAATGCGATACATATTCATGATCTCCTTGGCGGCTCCAGTGAGCCGCATTACTCCCGCCGGAACGTGCGGCGCTTGCGCCGCTTCCGCCGAGGCACTTTCCATTATAGCGGAACCGCCGGGGGAATCAATGTCCGAACAGTCAAAAAACGGCGGGCTTTGCCGATGTTCTTTGGCGAAAAGGGCGGTTTGACCGCGAACGGGGAAACAAATGGAAAAAAATTCGGAATTTCAGCGGAAAATATGAAATTTCCCATTGAAATTAGAGAAAGCGTGCATTATAATAATAGGCTGTGCAAAAATCCTTTAGATAGGAAAGGACATTCAGATTATGCAGAACGAACATTTGAGAAACGTAGCTATTATCGCCCACGTTGACCATGGCAAGACAACGCTGGTGGACGAGATGCTCAAGCAGGGCGGCGTCTACCGGGAAAATCAGGAGGTTGTGGACCGCGTGATGGACTCCGGCGATCTGGAGCGGGAGCGCGGCATTACCATTCTGGCCAAGAACACCGCCGTCCGATATAAGGACGTAAAGATCAACGTGGTGGACACCCCGGGTCACGCCGACTTCGGCGGCGAGGTGGAGCGCATTTTGAAGATGGTCAACGGTGTCATCCTGCTGGTGGACGCCGCTGAGGGTCCCATGCCTCAGACCCGCTTCGTCCTCAGCCGCGCACTGGAGCTGGGTCACCGGGTCATTGTGGTGGTCAACAAGATCGACCGTCCCGACCAGCGCATCCACGAGGTCATCGACGAGGTGCTGGAACTGCTGATGGACCTCAACGCCACTCCCGAGCAGCTGGACTCCCCCATGCTGTTCTGCTCCGGCCGGCAGGGCACGGCCTCCTATTCCCCCGATGTGCCGGGCACGGACCTCAAGCCGTTGTTCGAGACCATTCTGGAGTACATCCCCGCTCCCGAGGCGGATGTGGACCAGCCGTTCCAGATGCTGGTCAGCTCCATCGACTATAATGAGTTCGTGGGCCGCATCGCCATCGGCCGCATCGAGCGCGGCACTCTGAAGCAGAATCAGGAGATCGCCGTTTGCAACTACCATGACCCGGACGCCGCCCCCAAGAAGGCCAAGGCCGTGTCCATTTACGAGTTTGAGGGCCTGGCTCGGAAGCAGGTGACGGAGTCCACCGCCGGCAACATCATCGCCATGAGCGGCATCCCCGACATTACCATCGGCGATACCATCTGCGCACCCTCCGCCGTGGAGCCGCTGCCCTTTGTGAAGATCAGCGCCCCCACGCTGGAGATGACGTTCTCCGTCAACGATTCCCCCTATGCCGGCCGGGAGGGTAAGTTTGTCACCTCCCGTCAGATTCGCGAGCGTCTGTACCGCGAAACGCTGAAGGACGTTTCCCTGAAGGTCACGGATACCGACCGCGATACCGCGTTCAACGTGGCGGGCCGGGGCGAGATGTCTTTGTCTATCCTTATCGAGACCATGCGCCGTGAAGGCTACGAGTTTCAGGTTTCCCCCCCGCGTGTGCTGTATCAGGAGATCGATGGCAAGAAGTGCGAGCCCATTGAGCGCCTTGTGGTGGACGTGCCCGGCGACTGCGTAGGCGCGGTCATTGAAAAGCTGGGCCAGCGCAAGGGCGATCTGGTGGAAATGACCCCTGTGGGCGACCGCATGAAGGTGGAGTTCCTGATTCCCGCCCGGGGCCTGTTCGGCTACCGCAATGATTTCCTCACCGACACCAAGGGCGAGGGCATCATGGCCTCCGTGTTCGATTCCTACGCCCCCTATAAGGGCGACATCCAGCGCCGGGGCATGGGCAGCCTGATCTCCACCGAGACCGGCGAGTCCATTACCTATGGCCTTTATAATGCGCAGGAGCGCGGCACGCTGTTCATCGGCGCCGGCGTCCCGGTGTACGAGGGCATGATCATCGGCGTTGCCAACCGAGGCGAGGACATTGTGGTGAACGCCTGCCGCAAAAAGCAGCTCACCAACACCCGTGCCTCCGGTTCTGATGACGCTCTGCGGCTGGTGCCGCCCCGCCAGATGAGCCTCGAGCAGTGCTTGGAGTTCCTGGCGGACGATGAGCTGCTGGAGGTCACCCCCAAGAGCCTGCGGATGCGCAAGGCCATTTTGAACCACGAGCAGCGCATGAAGTCCCTGAAGGGCAAAAAGTAAAAACCGTACAGCCCGCCGAGCCATCCCCGGCGGGCTGTGTTTTAAGCAAAGGAGTATTGTATGAAAAAATTACTGAGCACCTGTCTGGCCGCCCTGCTGCTTTTGAGCATGGCCGGGTGCGGCAAGACCGACACGGCTGTTGCTGACGCTGCTAAAACCGATACAACTGAGCCTAAGACAGAGGGTATCGGCACCCACCGCGCCGAAATTGAAATTCAGGACTATGGCACCGTCGCCGTGGAGCTGGACGGAGACGCCGCGCCCATCACCGTGCAGAACTTCATGGACCTTGCCAACGCCGGCTTTTATAACGGCCTGACGTTCCACCGCATCATTGCCGGGTTCATGATGCAGGGCGGCGACCCCAACGGCAACGGCACCGGCGGCTCCGAGAATACCATCAAGGGCGAATTTTCCGCCAACGGTGTGGAAAATCCCCTGTCCCACATCCGGGGCGCCATTTCCATGGCCCGGGCGCAGGACATGGACAGCGCCAGCTCCCAGTTTTTCATCTGCCATGCCGACAGCACATTTCTGGACGGTCAGTACGCCTGCTTCGGCTATGTGACGGACGGTATGGACGTGGTGGACGCGGTCTGCGAGGCCGCTCAGCCCACGGACGATAACGGCACCATCCCGGCGGATCAGCAGCCGGTCATCACCGAGGTTCGCATGATCGACTGAATTGAAAATGTAAATGCCCCGGAGGGAAGTCAGAGCTTCTCTCCGGGGCATTTTTTCGCCTCCCGGCTTTCCAGCGGCGGTGCCCTGTGCGACAATGCTGTCAAAAGGATTGGGAGGAAACGGTATGAGACAGCGCAGAGCGCCCGCACCTATTACGGCGCGGCAGATCGATACATTCAGGCGGGAGCTGACACAGCGGGAGTGCAGCCCCGGTACGGTGGAAAATTACGTCCGCAGCGTTCGAGCCTTCGCCCGCTGGAACCGGGAGGCCCCTGTGACCCGCGGCCGCGCCGCGGAGTGGAGGCGAAGCCTTGCGGAAACATATGCCCCCGCCACTGTCAACGCCATGCTGGCTGGGCTGAGTAAATTTTTCACTCTGACGGGCCGGGAGGACTGCCGGGTGCGTCCGCTGCGGCTCCAGCACCGCAGCTTTCGCTCGGCGGAGCAGGAGCTGAGCCGCGCGGAGTACCGCAGCCTTGTCTGTACCGCCCGCGCAGAGGGCCGGGAACGGTTGGCGCTGCTGATGGAAACGGTCTGCGCCACCGGGATTCGGGTGGGCGAGGTCCGCTATATCACGGTGGAAGCGGCCCGACGGGGCCGCGCGGACATTGCGCTGAAGGGAAAACTCCGCACGATTCTCCTTCCCGCCCGTCTCTGTCGGCGGCTCTTGAAATTCGCCGGGAAAAACAAAATCGCCTTTGGCGCGATCTTCCTCACCAAAAGCGGCCGCCCTTTGAGCCGCACGCAGATTTGGGCGGAGATGAAGCGCCTGTGCGCCAAGGCGGGCGTGGCGGCGGAGAAGGTGTTTCCCCACAATCTGCGCCACCTCTTTGCCCGCACGTTTTACGAATCGTGCCGGGATGTTGTAAAGCTGGCGGACATTCTGGGCCACAGCTCCGTGGAGACCACCCGGCTCTACCTCCTGACCACCGGTGCGGAGCACCTTCGCCAGTTGGAGCGGCTGCGGCTCCTCTGTTAGACAAAATAACCATTTTGTCAACAAATAGCGCTTTGCCTGTCGCCGCAGGAAAAGCAGGAGGGATTTTTTCCAGAAAAAGCGCACGGAAACAGACCGGCTCTGCGAAAAACAAGGGGCCGGTCCGCTCTCATGCGCTTCTTTTAGGGGAATTGCTTGCTTTTTTAAAGGCTTTCCGCTATGATTGGGTCAACGAACGGGACAGTGCGTGGGCCTTTGACCGCGCTGTTGACAAAATGGTTATTTTGTCTGCCGCTGTCCCGGAAAGCAGGGAGGACCGGGGATGGGCTACGAATTTAAACGGCCGGACGCAACGGCCATGGAGCGGGTGCTGGCGCGGCACCCCGCCGACCCGGAGGGTGCGGTGCTGCGCCTCGCGTGGCAGGCGGGCCTCAGCCGGGAGGAAATTGCGGGCCTGACATGGCCGCAGGTGGATTTGACGGACAGCGTCCTGTACCTGTCCGACCGCACCGTGCCGCTGGAGGGCGACACCCTGAACTGCCTCCGCCGGCGCCATGAGCGGTACGCCGCCGTGTCCGACCATGTGGTGATCTCGGACCGCTACAAGCGCCCCATGCCGCCGGAATCCGTGTCCCGTCTGGCCCGGAACGCGTTGGATGCCGAGGGCCTGCGGGTGAGCCTGAAGGATCTGCGTCAGGATTTTGTCATCCGCCAGTTGGAAACCCATGACTGGCCCTACGCCGCCCGCGTCAGCGGCATGGCGGTCTCCACCCTTCGGGGCGCCTTCTCCCAATATTTCCGCCCCAAGGAGGAAAAGCGCCCGGAGCCGCCGGGCAATATGCAGGAGCGGGAATACCTCCTTTGGCGGATTTTGCAGCAGGAGGGCGGCTCCCTTGTGGGGATGGCCCTGTGGATGAGCTGGAAACTGAATATGCAGCCCGGCGAGATCTTGGAGCTTACATGGCCGCAGGTGGACTTCGACCGCGACGTCATCACCCTTCCGGACCGCGAGATCCCCATGGGCAGCCGCCTCAGCCGCCAGCTTCGGGACGCCTGGGACCACCGCCGTGACCCCGCCCAGCCCCGCATCATGCTGGCCCCGGCCACCGGCCGCCCCATGGACCTTGCTCGCCTCTCCACCATCACCCGCACGGCCCTCATCCACGGCGGGCTGGAGGACATCAGCCTCGGCGACCTTTGCCGCTGGAGCCGCCGGGATGACCGCCGCCGTGCGCTGCTGGCCGCCCTGAAGGAAACCGGCTCCCTGACCCGCGAGGAGGTCATGACCCGTCTCGGCATCACGAAAAATGCCGCCCTCACGCTCCTGAACGCTCTCCGCGCCGAGGGCGCGGTGCTCCGCGTCGGCAGCCGCTACTACCCCGCCGATGCGGTCACGCCCCCGGACGCCCAGCCCGCCGCCGTGCTGGCTTTCCTCCGGGAAAACGGCCCTGCCGCCCGCAAGGCCATCGCCGCCCGCTTGGGCCTTCCCCCGGCGCAGACCGCCGCGCTGCTGCGTCGAATGGCGGCGGAGGGCCGTCTCGTCCTCACCGGCAAGCGCTACGCCCTCCCCACCGATTCCCCCGACTGACCCTCCCCACAAACGCCACACTTACAAACAACAAAAAACACGGAAATTGCGTTATTTCCGTGTTTTTTTACATCTGAATTACGAACCGCGCAAATCTATTTACATTCCGCCCGCCCCCTGCTAAATTGAGCTTGCGAAACAAAGCTGCGGGCAAACTGCCTCCAAGCTCCGTGCTTGGTGTAGGCTCGTAACGCCCGACGCAAGTCGGGCCGTTCCCATTCTCCATTCGCAAACCAGCGAAGCGTTTGCGGATGGAAAAGCGAGGAGAAGGCTCGTCCGATATCGGCCAAACCGCTTGCGGTTCGGCGATATCTCAGAGCCATCGACGAGCAGGCTAGCCCCGACACGAAACCCGGAACCCGGGGGCGGGGACTCCAAGGCGCTGTTTCGACATTTTATAAGGAGGAAACCCCATGAAGAAGTTCCTTTCTCTGGTACTGGCTCTGGTGATGACCATGTCTCTGGTCACTGTCAGCGCCGGTGCCAAGGACTTCGCCGATGACAGCAAGATCACCTACAAAGAAGCTGTCGACGTGATGTCCGCCGCGAAGGTTATCGACGGTTATACCGACGGTTCCTTCAATCCCACCGCCACTCTGACCCGTGGCGCTGCCGCCAAGATCATCTGCAACCTGATCCTTGGCCCCACCACCGCATCCGCTCTGGTTGCTGACGCCGCTCCCTACAGCGACGTTCCCACCACCCACACCTTCGCTGGCTACATTGCTTACTGCCAGAAGGAAGGCATCATCTCCGGTTATGCTGACGGCACCTTCAAGCCCGCCAACTCCCTGACCGGCTATGCCTTCATGAAGATGCTGCTGGGCGCTCTGGGCTACAAGGCCGAGAACGAGGGCTACACCGGCGCTAACTGGTCCATCAACGTTGCCAAGCGCGCTCTGAACATCGGCCTGGACGATGATCTGGTCGGCGAGTTCAACGGCGTCAAGGCTGTCAACCGTGAAGAGGCTTGCCTGTATGCCTTCAACACCCTGAAGGCTACCATGGTCGAGTATGACAAGAACTCCACCGTCACCGTTGGCAACATCACCATCAAGGACACCTCCTCCGCTAAGGAGATGGCCAACACCGGCAAGACCGATGGCAACATCGACAAGGACGGCAAGATGCAGTTCGCTGAGAAGTACTTCACCGATCTGAAGGAGTTCGACAGCACTGATGATTTCTATCGTCCCGCTACCCAGTGGAAGATCAAGTCCGAGGAAGTCGGCAAGTACACCGACACCGCTGACCTGACCTACACCAAGAAGGTTGAGTCCGGCGACATCTACAAGGATCTGGATCTGGGCAACACCATTTCCGCTAAGAACGTTTCCGTGTATGTCAACGGCGAAGAGGCTGCCGCTGCCGAGGTTGCTATCAAGAAGGGCAGCGAGGATGCCATCGGCGATAAGACCGGCTCCAAGGGCAACGGCGTTCTGACCGAGGTCTTCTACGATAAGGACGATGATTCTGTGGTCATCACCCAGATCGTGACCTATGTGGGCGAGATCAACAAGACCGTCAAGGCTACCGCCAAGAAGGACGCTTATGTTGTTCTGACTCCGGAGACCAGTGCCAACGGTAACGTCTCTGCTCCTGTGAACCAGAACGGCGATCGGTACAAGAACCTTGAGTTCGAGACTGATGAAAAGTTTGACGATGATACCTATGTTCTGTACACCTACAGCTTCAAGGCTGACGAGGTGAAGTCCGTGGTTGCCGCTGAGAAGGTCGAGGGCTATGTCTCCAAGACCATCAACAAGACCAATGACCTGGATCAGAACAATGGCATGACCATTGCCGGCACCGACTACAAGATGTCCAAGGCCAACGCTGGTGACGCTCTGGGCAACGTGTCCGTGAAGAACGATTACACCGTCTATCTGGATCAGTACGGCTACATCATCTATGTCGAGGAGATCAAGGAGATCGGCAACTACGCTCTGCTGCTGGCTACTGCCAACAAGGGCTCCTTCATCGGCGACAAGGCTCAGCTCCTGCTGACCGACGGCACCACCAAGTTCGTCACCACTGACGAGAACTATCACACCGGCTCCAAGGCTATCGCCAACAACACCATTGTCACCTTCCGCGAGAACTCTGACGGCACTTACACCCTGAAGGCTGTTACCAAGAACGGTGGTACCCAGTCCAACGCGACCAACACAACTTCCTTCGCCATGAAGAATGACAAGGCCGGTATCGTGATCGAGACCGTTTCTGGCAAAAACACCACTGTCACCGCCAACAGCGCCTCCGTGTTCGTGGTGGCTGACAAGCTGACCGATCTTACCGTTCCTGCTTCTCTCGCCGACATCGACGATTGGACCTCCTACACCGGTATCAAGAACGCTCCCTCCGTCTCCGGCGGCAACGTGAAGGTGTACTACTACTGCAAGTCCAACAGCATGGTCACCGTCATGTTCGTGGTGCCCGCTTCCGGCGCTACTGTTGAGGACGATGCTAAGAACTCCGTGTTCTTTGCCAATGAGTCTGTCTCCGACCTGATCCACGATGAGGACGGCGACTACTTCGAGTACAACGCCATCGTGGATGGTAAGATCACCACCGTCAAGGTGAAAGATACCACCACCAACGCTGCTAAGCTGAACGGCCTGTACAAGAACTACAGCACCAACAACAAGGGCTATGTCACCAGCACTTCTGCTTATGTTGCCTATGGTGCAACTGCTGGTAAGGATGCCGGCGATGCCAAGGAGTACCTGACTGGCGAAGGCATTGCCAAGACCTCCAAGGAGTACACTGTGACTCTGGGCACCACCAAGGGCCCCAATGCTGTCATCACCGTTGATGACAACGCCAAGATCTACTTCGTCGACAAGGACGGCAACATCTCCGAGTCCAGCTACAAGGCTATCTATCAGGATGCCAATGACAAGGTGTACGCCATCGTTGAGGATTACCTGGTGAAGACCCTGGTTATCGAGGAAGTTGAGGATAAGGCTGCTCCCTCTACCCCCACTCTGAGTGATGATATCACTGTTAAGAGTGTCGATCTGTATGCTGGTACCTTCACTTATGTTGTGGAGTCTGGTAAGCTGATTACTCCTACCACGGATGATATCTATGCTGTTCTGGCCAACGCTGGCTGCACCAATATCACCTATGATAGCAAGACTACTTCTTGGAGCTACACCATGCCCAACGGCGTGACCGTGAAGGATCACACCGTGACCGGTACTCAGGTTGTTGATACTCCTAAGGGTATGACTTCCACCAAGGTTGAGGAGAAGACCACTGGTTCTGACACCATTCCTGCTCGTGTTGTGACCTGCACTCTCACCGATAAGACTCTCAAGGCTACCGCCCTGAAGAATTTTACCGATGGTGTTGCTGAGGTTGCTTTCAGCATCAATGGTAATGAGATGGTTGTTGCCGATGGCTCCACCACTACCATTGCCGAAATCATTGCTGCTTATGACGGTTTCTTCATGCTGCGCGACAGCAAGGGTGCCCTCATTGAGTATGTAGTGTTCACGGCCTAATCTCATCTGAGTTGAGATAACGAGAGACCCGCTCCGAAAGGAGCGGGTCTTTCATGCTTGTTTCATATATCAATTTTCTGCAACGTTTGACCATGCTGCCCTAACCGCCGGTCTCATCAAAATAAGATGCTGCCTTTCCGGGCGTTCCCCGCAGCGCTGTGCTCCGCAAATCGCCGGATGGTGTGTGGCTGCCGGAAATAGCGGAAAACAGTCTGTTTACCCTGCCGCGATGACCGCAGATAAGGGAGGGTGCTGCGGGCAGTTATGCAAAAGGCCATGAGTCTTATCGAACAGGATGCGGGTATGAAACGGCTTGGGAACAAAGTACAGAGCCCCCAGCGCCAGCGCTTCTTTCACAAGGCGCTCGGACACGATGCTGGAGAGAAAAATCGTTTTCGGAACGCGCCCCTGTCGGCGCAGTTTTTCCAACACGGTCAATCCGCTGATATCCGGCAGCGCAACATCCAGCAGGAGCAGATTGGGCATTCGCTTCTGCACACTCAGCAGGACGTCCCGGCCGCTCCCGACAGTCATCATGGAGAAATGGCCATCCTCTTTTGCGATTCTCCACATCAGCCAACGGAACTCGCAGCTGCTGTCAGCCAATAATACGGTTTTGCAACGCTTCATTGTGCAACTCCCCCTCCCAATTTTTTCAGAACGTGCAAGCTGTGAAATGAAGAACGATATTCCGCTTTATGCAGCCTCCTTCTGCTCCTGAATGCGAAACTGCTTTCGCATCTGAGCGAGGAAGCCTTTCAATTCGTCTGTCTCCAGCATCAGCAGGAAGAACAGCAGAGCAATCGCCGAACAGCAGCTGCGGCCGCGCTCCAGATCACTGTATGCGCGGGATGTAATGTGCAGCTTCTCGGCCATTTCCTCCTGCGTGAGTTTCCGCACGTTCCGCGAGGCCTTTATCTGTGCGGAAAATTGCTCTCGAAGCAACAATTTGTAGTCATTCACTGGACAAAACCTCCGTATACTTATCTGATACAAAGATTTTACGCTTTAAAGAAGCACACTTCCACGAAGCATACTTCATATCTCTGCGATTTTCTTCGCATTGTTTCTATCCATTATAATGTAATCGTAACACTTACAAACACCGCCGCCCATTTGCCCCCTGTTGCACGAAAACGTGCAACAGCCGCGAAAATTTTTCAAATTTTCCGCAAAAAAATGGCGCCCGCCTCCCGGCGCGCGCTCCGCGTTTCCCCTGGGGCTTGACATTTCCGCCCCCGGCTTATATAATTGAGCATAGAAAAGGGCGCTGTCGCCGACGGTTAGCCCTCAAGAGTTAAACAAAGTTTCCTATGTTAACCGCTCGGTGGCCGCCGGGCGGTCATTTTCATTGCTTGACATTTCTGGTCATAGCTTTTATAATAAACATGAAAAGGGCGCTGCGACAAGCGGTTAGCCCAGTGAGTAATTAGTTAGGAAATCCTAAGAAACCGTCACTTGGCAGAGTGGCGGTTTCTGCTTTTCACAATGATCGTCACGGTAAACCGTCCGATATGTAATGTGATACGCATAGACAGCACCCCCTTTCGGGTGGTGTAGCTAACCGCCTGCCGTTCGTGCAGCGCCTGACAATATTTTACCAATTCTGCGGCCCGCTGTCAATAAAAGCGCCCTGTTTCAAGCGAAACAGGGCGATTTTGTCGGTTTTGGAAATCAGTCCACCAGACCGGCGGTGATGATAGCCATGGAGTAGACCTCCTGGGCGTTGCAGCCGCGGGACAGGTCATTGATGGGAGCGTTCAGGCCCTGCAGAATGGGGCCGTAGGCGTCGAAGCTACCCATGCGCTGGCAGATCTTGTAGCCGATGTTGCCGGCATTGATGTCGGGGAAGATGAAGGTGTTGGCGTGGCCGCCCACAGGGCCGTCGATGTGCTTGGTCTTGGCCACAACGGGAGACACGGCGGCGTCGAACTGGAACTCACCGTCCACGGGGACGTCGGGCATAGCGGCCTTGGCCTTTTCGCAGGCGTTGCGCATCTTGTCCACGTCCTCGCCCTTGCCGGAGCCGTGGGTGGAGTAGCTCAGGAAGGCAACCTTGGGGTCAATGCCGAAGACCTTGGCGGTCTTGGCGGTCTCAACGGCGATCTCCACCAGCTCATCCTCGTTGGGCTTGATGTTGATGGCGCAGTCGGCCATAGCCAGCACCTCGTTCTCGCCGGTAGCAGAGGGACGGACCATAATGAAGCAGGAGGATACGATCTTGTTGCCCGGCTTGGTCTTGATGATCTGCAGAGCGGGACGGACCGTATCGGCGGTGGAGTAGGTAGCGCCGCCCAGCAGAGCGTCGGCATAGCCCATCTTCACCAGCATGGTGCCGAAGTAGTTGGCCTGAGAGAGCGCCTTGCGGCAGTCCTCCTCGGTCATCTTGCCCTTGCGGAGCTCTACCATCAGGGCCACCATCTTATCCATGTCGGCAAAGGTGGCGGGGTCGATGATGATGGCGCCGCGAATGTTGAAGCCGGCCTTCTCGGCGGCCGCCTGAATCTCGGCCTCATTGCCCACCAGAACGGGGGTCAGGAACGTACCGGACAGCAGACGGGCGGAAGCCTCCAGAATGCGGGGATCGGAGCCCTCGGTGAAGACGATCTTGCGGGGATGCGCCTTCAGCTTGTTGATCAGAAACTCAAACATGATGATTCCTCCAATTTTTAATTCAGGGAATGAATTTTACAATTCCACTCTTTATTATACACGGTCCTTGTGTTTGGTCAATAAAAAATGTGCCAAATTCCGGGGTAATTTTTGCGGAGTTTTGGGGCTTTCCTGTTAAAAATCGACACAAAACCACCGTCAGAATCAATAAAAAACCTGCAAAATGGCAGATGTGCCTTGACGGATAGGGCGAAAGGCTGTAAAATAATTCGGTAACAAATTGTAACCATTTTGACCTTTTCAGCTTTTTATATAGGAGAACTATGAATCACGATAGCGATAAAACCTACAAGCTGCCGGACTGGCCCGAGGAAACGGAAAAGCCGGCGGAGACGCCCCGGCCCCGCCGCCGCAAGCGCCATGTGCCGGAGGAGCCTTCGGACTTCTGGGGCAAGCTCCGCTTCCGCACCGGGAAAAAGCTCCGCTGGTTCGGCCGCCGCAGCCGCCGCGTCATCCGGGAGGCCAAGGCGCAGCGTTTTCCGGAATCCAACCGTCCGCCGCTGCAATTTCTGCTGATGCTGTGGGGCCTGCTGCCCTCCGCAGCCAGTGGCCTTGCGGAAAAGATTCGGGGCCGCCGCAAGGAAAAGCTTCGCCGTTCCGGCAGGCTGGCGGCTTGGATCGAGTCCCGCTTTGACGATAAGAAGAAGCGGCAGCACTCTCTGATTTTTCTGGGCGGAAGCTGCGTATTGGCGGGCATCATTCTGTTTTTCTCGTTTTTCACCATTGGCACAACAGTGACCTATGATGGAACAGTACTGGGGGCGGTGGCGTCCAAAAAGGAGGCGGAGAGCGCCCGGAAGGATCTGGAGGCCATCACCGCGCAGACGCTGGGCAAGACCTATGCCATTGATGCTTCTCTGCTGCAATACGATTCCGGCTGGATGCTCCGGCAGGACCTGGAGGATAAGGAGACCTACGAAACGGAGCTGTCCGATTGCATCGGCCTTGTGACAAAGGCGTACTGCCTCTATGTCAACGGGGACCGCATCGGCACCACGCCCTATGAGGGGGCGCTGGACGAGCTGCTGGTGCAGCTTCAGAAGGCGGCCTCGGATGAGGACACCATCTCCTGCAAATTCGCGGAGGATGTGGATATCCGGGAGGAATACGTCCCCACCAGCGAGGTCATGAATCTGGGTTATATCGCGGAGCTGCTTTACAGCACCAAGACCGCCGAGGTCACCTACGAGGTGAAAAAGGGCGACACATGGTCCCAGATCGCCGCCCGGAACGATATGACCTCCGGCGAGCTGCTGGCGCTGAACCCCGGCTACAACATCAACAAGCTGCAGATCGGCGAGGTGCTGACGCTGTCCGCCTCTGTCCCCTACCTGACGATGACAGTGGAAAAGCAGGAGCGGTATCTGGAGGATGTCTCCTACGATATTGAGTATACCGACAGCGCCAATCTCTATCAGGGCGATTATAAGGTCACCTCTAAGGGTGAATACGGCAAGGCGGACGTCATGGCCAAGGCCACGTATGTCAACGGCGAGGAGACGGAGCGCACCATCCTTTCCTCTGTAACGCTGAAGGAGCCGGTGACGGAGTATCGCCTCCGGGGCACGAAGGCCCGGCCCACATGGCTCCCCACCGGTAGCTTCCGCTGGCCCACCAGCGGCCGCATCACCTCGTATTTCGGCGGGCGAAAATCCCCCGGCGGTATCGGCTCCACCAACCATAAGGGCATTGACATCGCTGTCCCCAGAGGGACGCCCATCTATGCCGCCGATGGCGGCACCGTGACCTACGCCGGCTGGATGAGCGGCTACGGGTATCTTGTGGAGATCAACCACGGCAACGGCTACGTCACCCGGTACGGCCACAATTCCAGCCTGACCGTCAGCGTGGGACAGCACGTTTATAAGGGCCAGCAGGTAGCCCGGGCCGGCTCTACCGGCAACTCTACCGGCAACCACTGCCATTTTGAGGTACGCTATAACGGCGTGGCGAAAAACCCGCTGAACTACCTTTCGTAATATTCGGAAAAAGGAGGACGTCTGTCCTCCTTTTTCTTGTATCCGCCGGGGCTTTGTGCTATAATTATTTTGTGAGAATATCGAAATTTCTCCGCGTGTCCCCCAACGCGCGGAGAGCTGAAAGGAAATAGAAACGCGAAATGGAGACTTTGAAGGTACTGATGCTCAACGGCAGTCCCCGCCCCAACGGCAATACTGCCGTGGCGCTGCGGGAAATAGAAACAGTTTTCCGGGAAAACGGCGTGGAAGTAGAAACGGTCATTATCGGGAACCGGGCGATTCGGGGCTGTGTGGCCTGCGGCGGCTGCGCCAAGACCGGAAAGTGCGTATTTGACGATGCTGTCAATGAGCTGGCCCCGAAATTTGAGGCGGCGGACGGTCTGGTGGTCGCGAGTCCGGTATATTACGCCTCGGCCAACGCGACGCTTATCGCGTGCCTTGACCGGCTGTTTTACAGCACGCCCTTTGATAAGACCATGAAGGTAGGGGCCAGCGTAGTGTGCGCCCGCCGGGGCGGCTGCTCTGCCACCTTTGATGAGCTGAACAAATACTTCACCATTTCCGGGATGCCGGTGGCCTCCAGTCAGTATTGGAACAGTATCCACGGCCGTACCCCCGGTGAGGCGGAGGCCGACGGGGAGGGCCGCCAGACCATGCGGACGCTGGCAAGGAACATGACGTTCCTGATGCGGAGCATCGCCTTGGGGAAGGAGCGCTTTGGCCTGCCGGAGCAGGAGGCGAGAATCGCCACGCATTTTATCAGATAATTGGAGGAAGAACCACTTGAAGCGAGAAAATGTACTGGTATCCGAGGACGCACTGGCGCGTCAGCGGGACTTTGAGGCAAAAATCAAGGCGATGTTCGCGGCGCGGGAGGCCCATCCCGTTGCCTGTGTGGACACCTTCGGCTGTCAGCAGAATGTGGCGGACGGTCAGATGCTTATGGGAATGCTGGCGGACTGCGGCTTTACGTTCACGGAGGACGCCAAGGAAGCAGACCTTGTGATTTTGAATACCTGCGCTGTCCGGGAGCACGCGGAGCAGCGGGTGTTCGGCAATTTGGGCATTCTGACCCATACAAAAAAGGAGAACCCGGAGCAGGTCATCTGCCTGTGCGGCTGCATGGCCCAGGAGGAGCGGGTGGCAAATCGGGTGAAGGCATCCTACCGCCATGTGGACCTTGTGTTCGGCCCACACGCCCTGTGGAAATTCCCGGAGCTTTTGTGGCAGGTGTATGAGACCCGGAAGCGGGTCTTTGCCACGGACGATGAGGACGGTACCATTGCCGAGGGCATTCCCGTGGTGCGGGAAAAGGGCGTCAAGGCATGGGTCAGCATCATGTACGGCTGCAACAATTTCTGCTCCTACTGCATCGTACCCTATGTCCGGGGCCGGGAACGCAGCCGGGACCCACAGTATGTGCTGCGGGAGGTGCGGGAGCTGGTAGAGGCCGGGTATAAGGACATCACCCTGCTGGGCCAGAACGTCAACTCCTACGGCAACGATCTGGAGGGGGACTATCGCTTCCCGGATCTGCTGGAGGACATTGATAAAATTCCCGGCGAGTATCTCATCCGCTTCATGTCCAGCCATCCCAAGGACGCTACGAACCGCCTGTTCGACGTCATGGCGAAATGCAGCCATGTCGCAAAGCAGCTCCATCTGCCGGTGCAGTCCGGCAATGACCGGGTGCTCAAGGAAATGAACCGCCGCTATACCCGGGAAAAGTATCTGGAGGAGGTCCGCTACGCCAGAAGCGTGATGCCGGGACTGGTAATTACCAGCGACATCATCATCGGTTTCCCCGGCGAAACGGAGGCGGAGGCCATGGACACCGTTTCCCTTGTGGAAGAGGTGGGCTACGATGCGCTGTTTACGTTTATCTACTCCCCCCGTCCCGGCACAAGGGCGGCGGAAATGCCCGACCCCGCCACCCGGGCCGAAAAGCAGAAGTGGTTCGATAAGCTGCTGGAGGTGCAGAACGCTCATTCCGCAAAAGTCCATGCCGGCTATGTCGGCAAAACGCTGCGGGTGCTGGTGGACGGTGAGAGCGATGACGAGCGCTTCCCTCTCACGGCCCGCACCGAGGGCAACCGGCTGGTGCGCCTGAAGGGCGACAAGGACCTCATCGGGCAGTTCATAAATGTAAAAATCACCGACAGCAATACGTGGGCGCTCTACGGAGAGGCGGTATAAAGCGGACTTTGCCTGCCGGACGCACCGCATAACGCCCCCACCCTGCGGCTGAAAGCCGTATTTCCCTGCCGCCGCGGTGCGGCAAAACATTAAACCAACGAGATAGAAAGAGACTGTCGATAAAGCAGTATATTCTCCATGACGGTAAGGAAGGGTGTGCGCGGGAAACCCAAGAAGGGTGTCCTGCGCCATTGAAATCCTTAGTTTTCAGAACTTTTATAGAGTTCTGAAAACTGGCTCAGCGGGGAGAAAAGACTTTTTCGACACGCTGATAGAAAGAGGTATTTTTATGGCGGAGCTTACCCCCATGATGAAGCAATATCTGGAAATCAAGAAGGACAACCCGGATTCCATTTTGTTTTTCCGTCTGGGGGACTTCTATGAGATGTTCGCCGACGATGCCAAGCTGGCCTCTAAGGAGCTGGATCTGACCCTGACCTCCCGGGACCACGGCAAAAATGCCAAGCCTGCCGAGGAGCGGGTTCCAATGTGCGGCATCCCCTATCACGCCAGCGAGTCCTATATTGCCCGGCTCATCGCCAAGGGCTACAAGGTGGCCATCTGCGAACAGATGGAGGACCCCGCCACCGCCAAGGGGCTGGTGAAGCGGGATATTATCCGGGTGGTGACCCCCGGCACCGTCATTGACGCCGCATGTCTGGATGACAAGTCCGGCAACTACCTCTGCGGTATTTATCTGGACAGTCAGGGGGGCGGCATAGCATTCTGCGACCTGTCCACCGGTGAAACGCACCTCACCGCCTTTTCCGGCCGGGACGCTGTGACCCACATCATCAATGAGCTGGGCCGGTTCAGCCCCGCCGAGGCCATTCTCAGCGACGGGGCTTTCAGTGAGAAGGCGCTGACAGACGTCCTCACTGACAAATTCCACTGCCGCTTTGAAAACGGCGGCGAACGCCGGTTCCGGCTGGCGGAGGCGGAGAAAAACATCCGTACTCAATTTGGCGAGGAAGCCCTTTCCAAGCTGCCTGCCGGAGAGCCTGCCGCCGCCATGGCGCTGGGCGGACTTTTGAGCTATCTCTACGAAACGCAGAAAACGGACCTGTCCCATATCCGGGAGCTGGACTATTACCGGCAGGGACGGTTTATGGAGCTGGATCTGGCGTCCCGGCGCAATTTGGAGCTGACGGAGACCCTACGGGGCAAGGAGAAAAAGGGCAGCCTTCTCTGGGTGCTGGACAAGACGAAAACGCCCATGGGCGCCCGAATGCTGCGGGGCTGGCTGGAGCGGCCCCTCCTGTCCGTGACGGATATTGACCGCCGCAGCGGCGCCGTGGCGGCGCTGGTAAACGATACCATCCGCCGGGAGGAACTCATCGCCGGAATGACCGGCCTTGGAGACATGGAGCGGCTTATCGGCCGCATTGTCTACGGCACCGCCGGCGGGCGGGACATGGTATCCCTCCGGGCTGCTATTGAAAAGCTGCCGAATTTGAAGGAGCAGCTTTCTGCCTTTTCCGACCGCCGCCTGACCGAGCTGACGGAGGCCATGGACACGCTGGATGACATCGGCGGCGACATCGCCGCCACGGTCTGCGACGAGCCGCCGTTTTCCGTCCGGGAGGGCGGCATTATCCGGGACGGCTGCAATGAGGAGGTAGACCGCCTGCGGCATATCCTGAAAAGCGGCAAGGGTGTCATCGCTGAGATGGAGGCCAAGGAAAAGGAGAAAACCGGCATCCGCACGCTGAAGATCGGCTACAACAAGGTGTTCGGCTATTATATCGAGGTCTCCAACGCTTTTAAGGAGCTGGTGCCGGAGACCTATATCCGCAAGCAGACCCTGGTGAACGGCGAGCGGTTCATCACCCAGGAGCTAAAGGATCTGGAACATGAGATCCTGACGGCCTCCGAGCGGGTGGTGGCGCTGGAATATGAGCTGTTCTCCGCCCTGCGCCAGCGCATTGCCGACAGCGCCGCCCGTATCCAGAAAACGGCGGTGGCAGTGGCGGAGTGCGACGCGCTGTGCTCCTTTGCCGCCGTGGCAGTCCACAACAATTTCTGCCGTCCGGAGGTGGACGAGTCCGGGGTCATTGAGATTCGCGAGGGCCGCCATCCGGTGGTGGAAAAGGTTTTAAAGGACAGCCTGTTTGTTCCCAACGATACGTTTATGGGCGAAAAGGAGGAGCGGGTGGCTATCATCACCGGTCCCAACATGGCCGGTAAATCCACGTATATGAGGCAGGTGGCCCTCATTGTGCTCATGGCCCAGATGGGGAGCTTTGTTCCCGCCAAGTACGCCCACATCGGCGTGGTGGACCGCATTTTCACCCGTATCGGCGCCAGCGATGATCTGTCCGCGGGACAGTCTACCTTCATGGTGGAGATGACGGAGGTTTCCGATATTCTCCATCAGGCCACGAAAAATTCCCTGTTGATTCTGGACGAGATCGGCCGGGGCACCTCTACGTTTGACGGTATGGCCATCGCCCGGGCGGTATTGGAATACTGCGCCGACAAAAAGACGCTGGGAGCAAAGACACTGTTTGCCACCCATTATCATGAGCTGACGGAAATGGAAAATACCCTCCCCGGTACGGTGAACTACAACATCGCGGTGAAGCGCCGGGGCGAGGACATCATTTTCCTGCGGAAGATCGTCCCCGGCGGCGCCGACCGCAGCTACGGCATCGAGGTGGCCAAGCTGGCGGGTCTGCCGGAGAAGGTGGTCCAGCGGGCCAAGGTCATTCTGAAGGAGCTGGAGGATGAAAACGGCGTACAGTACGTGGCCGCCCGAAAGGAAACCGATCAGGTCTCGCTGGATGCTATCGGCGAGGGTGAGGTGCTGGACGCCATCCGCCGCTGCCAGCCGGATACGCTGACGCCCATCGAGGCCATGGGGCTTTTGTATGAGCTGAAGCAAAAGCTAAGCAAGTAACAGCCGCTTTCACGCCGTATGGCGGGATATCGTCCCGCCCCCTTGAAAGGGAAAATCAAAAAAGGAGCCCTGCAATGGCAAAGCGAAAATCCTCTCCCTATATGTCCCCCGGCGAGCAGATCGCCGGTACGGTGTTTTTTGTAATCTATCTGGTGGTGCTCCCCTTTGCCACGGCATCGCTGTTCCGCTTGGCGGAGCGGCTGCTGGCGGTGAGCATCTCCCCTTCCCTGCAAAACGCCATTTATTACTATACGCTTTTCGCCGTGACGATTTTGATCTTCCACGGCTTTATCGGCCGCACCACCCGGAATTTTGCCGATAATCTGGGAAACGCCTGCAAGGCCGTTGTGGTGGGTCTGATCGCCCTGTACGGCCTCAATGAGCTGGTGTACCGCCTGACGCGGCTGCTGGTGAACAACCATACCAATCTCAATGACTCCACCATTTCCGCACAGATTCACGATGCGCCCCGGGTCACGCTGCTGATCGTGATTTTTCTGGCGCCCTTTGTGGAGGAGGTGCTGTTCCGGGGGCTGGTATTCGGAAATCTGAAGCACAAGAGCCGCGCTGTCGCCTATGCCGTAAGCTGTCTGCTGTTCGCCCTGCTCCATGTCTGGCAGTTTGCCGTGAAGCGGCAGGACATTACGTATTTTCTGCTGATGGTACAATATCTGGTTCCGGGACTGGTGCTGGCGTGGGCCTATGACCATACCGGAACGCTGTGGAGCTCCGTTTTGCTCCACGCAGCAGCCAACGCCCTGAGTGTCTGGGCGTCCATGTAAGGAGAACACTATGCCGCATATTCAACAATTATCATCCCATGTCGCTGACCTCATCGCCGCCGGCGAGGTGGTGGAACGGCCTGCCTCCGTTGTTAAAGAGCTGGTGGAAAACGCCATTGACGCCGGGGCCTCCGCCATTGTGGTGGAGATACAGCGGGGCGGCATGGGCCTCATTCGGGTTACGGACAACGGCTGCGGCATCGCCCCGGACGAGCTGCCCACCGCGTTTCTGCGCCATGCCACCAGCAAGCTCCGCACGGAGGAGGACTTGGGGAAAATCGGAACGCTGGGCTTCCGGGGCGAGGCTCTGGCGGCCATTTCCGCTGTCAGCCGGGTGGACGTACTGACCCGGCAGAGTGAGGACGCCATCGGCGCGGCCATCCACGGTGAGGGCGGCGCGATGGGCCCCGTCCGGGAGGAGGGCGCTCCCGCAGGCACCACGATTCGCGTGGCGGACCTTTTTTACAACACGCCGGCCCGGCTGAAATTCATGAAAAAGGACAGCGCGGAGACTGCCGCCGTGGCGGGGCTCATGCAGCATTTAGCGCTGAGCCACCCGGATATTTCCTTCAAATTCATCAAGGACGGACAGGAAACGCTGCATACGCCCGGCGACGGGAAGCTGGAGTCCGCCGTTTACGCGGCGCTGGGCCGGGAGTTTGCCAAAACGCTGGTGCCGGTGGAGGGCCGGGGCGGCGACATTACGGTGCAGGGTTTTGTCACCGCGCCGGTAAACGGCCGGGGTTCCCGCTCCATGCAGGTGTTTTTTGTCAATGGCCGGTTCATCAAGTCCCAGCTTTTAACGGCGGCGCTGGAGGAGGGCTACCGCAACCAGCTTCTCAAGGGCCGCTTCCCCGGCTGTGTGCTGGAGGTGACGCTGCCGGTCACGGCGGTGGATGTCAACGTCCACCCCGCGAAAACGCAGGTGAAATTCGCCCGGGAGCACGAGGTGTTCGAGGCGGTGTACCACACGGTCATGGACGCGCTGGAGGCCCGGGGCGGCGCAGTGACGCGACCGGCAAATCCGCCGCAGCAGGTGCAAAATCCAAGGCAGGACTTCTTTCAGTCCATGGACGTCAAGACGTACCGGGAGCAGGGCGGAAAGCCCGCCCCCACGCCTCAGCCGCCCAAACCGGAGAGCCGGGCCGCCTTCGGCGTGCAACCGATCTCCGCGCCGGAGCCGGTAAGGCCCACATGGAACACGGAATGGCGCTCCGCCGCCAAGGTGTCGGACAGCGTGCAGCCGGTCTGGCCGCCCAGAGGAATGGCAAAGGCCCCCGGCTCCGCCTTGGGGAAGGCGCCGGCCTCCGTGACCGCCCCGGCAGCGGCGGCAGAGCGGGAACAGCTGCCTGCGCCGCGGCCCTTTGTACCGGCAATTCCCGCCGCGCCCGCACCGCAGGCGTCCATGGAGCTGCCGGGTCAGGAAACGGTGCTGCCCCACGAGGCACCGTGGCGCATTGTGGGCGAGGTGCTGCACACCTACATCGTCTGCGAGGATGAGAGCGGCAATGTCTGGCTCATTGATAAGCATGCCGCCCATGAGCGGGTGAACTTTGACCGGCTGATGGCGGCCAAGGAGCCGCCCATGCGGCAGACGCTTTTGCAGCCCATCGCTGTAGAGCCGGGACGGGAGGATGCCGCTCTGCTGCTGGAAAATTTGGAGCTGCTGGAGCAGCTCGGCTTTGGGTGCGAGGATTTTGGCGATGGCGCGATTCTCGTGCGGGAGATCCCGGCGGATATGGACGCGGCGGACACCGCCGCCACGCTGGAGGAGCTGGCCCAAAAGCTGCGCTCCGGCCAGAGCCCGGACGAGAAGCGGGAGGCGCTGCTGCACACCATGGCCTGCAAGGCCGCCATCAAGGGCGGCTGGACCAGCGACCCTGCTGAGCTGCGGGTGCTGGTGGAGAAGGTGCAGAGCGGCGAGGTCCGTTACTGCCCCCACGGCCGACCGGTGGTGGTCAAGGTTTCCAAGTATGAGCTGGAGAAGCTGTTCAAGCGCGCATAATGGCTGAAAGGAAAACAAAAATGAAGCTGCTGTTTGTAAATTGCTGTATCAGCCGCCGGGGCGCGGGCTCCCGTACCCATGCCTTGGCGGAGGCGTTTTTGGCCGCCTTCCGGGCGGCGCATCCCGACGCGGCGGAGGAGGAGATAACGCCGGAAACGCTGTTGGCCCTGAAGCCATTTGACGCGGCGCTGCTGCAAAAGCGGGACGCGCTGGCGGAGGCCGGGAATTTTGACGCCTCGGTGTATGCGCTGGCCCGGCAGTTCCGGGAGGCGGACGCCGTTGTGGTGGCGGCGCCGTTCTGGGACCTCAGCTATCCGGCGGCCCTGCGGACGTATATCGAGTATATTTCCGCCGTTGGGTTGACCTATCGCTATACCGAGGCGGGCTGCTGCGGCGACTGCGCCGCGCAATGGCTGGTGTATCTCACCAGCGGCGGCGATGTGGAGCGGGAGGACAGCATCGGTGTGCTCCACTGGCGGCAGTTAGCCGCCATGTTCGGTATTCCGAAATTTGACTATGTGTTTGCCGGCGGGCTGGACGCGCACCCGGAGACCGCCGGAGAGACGCTGACCGCCGCCCGGAGCCTTGCGGAGACGCTGGCACGGACACTTTGAGCACGGAGAGGAGAACACCTGTGGAGCGACGGAAGGTGATTTGCGTTGTCGGCCCAACGGCCTGCGGAAAAACCACGCTGGGCGTTCTGCTGGCTAAAAAATACGGCGGCGAGGTGGTCTCCGCCGACTCCATGCAGATTTACCGGGGCATGACTATCGGCACCGCCGCCCCCACGGAGGCGGAGATGCAGGGTGTACCGCACCACATGATCGCCGTGGCGGACCCGGCGGAGCAGTGGAGCGCCGCGGAATATGTGCAGCGGGCTACGCCGGTGGTGGACGATATTCTGGCCCGGGGCAGGCTGCCGGTGATCGTAGGCGGCACGGGGCTGTGGATGGACACTCTGCTTCGTGGACACGGCTTTGCCAAGGGCAGTGCCGGCGGCGCAGTCCGCCGGGAGCTGGAGACCCGTTTCGAACAGGAGGGTATCGAGCCGCTGCTCGCAGAGCTGCGGCAGGTGGACCCGGACAGCGCAGTGCGCCTCCACCCTGCCGACACGAAGCGGATTTTGCGGGCGCTGGAGGTCTACCGGGAGACCGGACAGACCATCACGGCCCACAATGCGGCGACACAGGCGATGCCTGACCGCTACAGCGCCGTAAAAATAGGGCTGCGGTTCGCGGACCGGGAGGATATGAAGGCGCTCATTGACCGCCGGGTGGATAAAATGGCGGCGGAAGGGCTGCTGACGGAGGTCCGCGCCCTGCTGGACCGGGGCCTGCCAAAAAACGCCACCGCCATGCAGGCTATCGGCTACAAGGAGTTTTTGGGCGTGCTGGACGGTACGCTGACAGAGCCGGAGGCGCTGGAGCTGGTAAAGCTCCGCTCCCGGCAATATGCAAAGCGGCAGCTTACCTGGCTGCGCCGCGATCAAGACATTCATTGGATCGAATGGGGAAAGCAGCGGGATTTTGCCCGCGCACTACAGATTTCAACAGAAATTTTGGCTGCCTCTGGTTTAGGATAAAACCGGGGGCGGACTGCCGCTCCCAAATATAAAGAAGGAGCGGATCAAGATGCAAAAGAAAGTAAATTTACAGGACCTATTCCTCCTGCGGGCAAGAGGGGACCGGCTGAATGTCACCGTGTTTTTGATGAACGGTTTTCAGATGCGCGGCATTATCACGGGGTATGACCCCTTTGTGGTGGTGCTGGACACGGACGGTAAACAGCAGGTCATTTATAAGCACGCCATCTCCACCATTGTGCCCATCCGGCCGGTGGAGCTGCGGGAGGCGGAGGAGCCTGTACCGTAATACATAAGAGGTCACATGAAAAACAGCTCGCTTACAAGTAAATTGCTGGCAGCGGCGTTGACGCTGGGGGTCCTGGCCTATTTCGGCGTGCAGATCTACCGCTATGTGGACGATCCCTTCTCCACCACGCTGGTCTACAGCTACCGGGTGGAGGATACGCTGGACATCAGCGGCTATATGGTCCGGCAGGAGCAGGTGCTCACCGGGGAATCCGGGGGACTGATGCGCCTGCAGAAAAACGAGGGGGAGCGGGTCAGCACCGGCGGCGTCATTGCCTCGGTCTATGCCGATCAAGCGTCGCTGGACCGGCAGAACGAGATGGAAACGCTGAATGACCGAATTGCCCAGTTGGAATACGCGCAGGAGACCATGCTGGGCGCGGAGGTCACGCTGAAGCTGGACAACCAGATATCCCGGACGCTGCTGGATTACCGCGCCGCGCTGGCGGCAGGGCGGCTGGATGCGGCGGAGGGTCGGGGGCAGGAGCTTCGCTCCCTTGTTTTGAAGCGGGATTACACCTATTCCGGCACCGAGGACCTCAGCGGACAGATCAGCGAGCTGAAGACGCAGTTACAGACTCTTCGAAAGCAGGCGGCAAGCTCCGTAAAAACCATTAAGTCACCGCGCTCCGGGCTGTTTTCCGCCGTGGTGGATGGGTATGAGAGCGTTCTGACGCCGGAGAGTCTTGACACGCTGACGCCCTCCGGACTGGACACTCTGACAGCGGGGGAAATCCCCGCCAATACCGGAAAACTGATTTTGGGTGATAGCTGGTACTATGCCGGGACGCTGTCCGCCAAGGACGCGGAAACGCTGAAGAACCGCAGCAGCCACATGACGGGCAGCGAGCGGCTGTACCTCCGGTTCACGAAAAATGTGGACCGTGATTTAGAGGTAGAGCTGGTATCCATCGGACAGGAGGAAAACGGACGCTGTGTGGCGGTGTTCCGCGGCAATACATATCTGCAGGAGTTGACGCTGCTGCGCCGCCAGAGCGCGGAGATCGTGCTGGACAGCACGGACGGTATCCGCGTCCCCCGTGCGGCGCTGCGGTCCGCAGTCCGCGAGGTGACGGAGACGGACCCTGAAACAGAAGAGGAAACTACAAAGCAGGTCAGCGTCACCGGCATATACTGCGTTTCCGGCGCCAAGGCCGTATTCAAGCCGGTGGAGGTGCTCTATACCGGCGAGGATTACGCGGTGGTGCGAACCACGGCGGACGCCGAGGCAGAGAAGCTAAGGCTCCGTCCGGGGGACGAGGTCATTGTGGCGGCCCGGGACCTGTATGACGGAAAGGTCATCACTTCATCATAAAGAGAGAAAGAAGGAGCGTTTATGTCGATTCAGGAAAATATCGCGGAGATTCGCCGGCGGATTGCCGTAGCCTGTGCGGAGTGCGGGCGGGACCCAAAGGAGATCACGCTGGTGGGCGCCAGCAAAATGAACGACGCTGCCGCCTGCCGGGAGGCTATTGCCGCAGGCATTGATGTGCTGGGTGAAAACCGGGTGCAGGAGATGACGGAAAAGCTGGCGCAGGGCGCATACGAGGGCGCCCCCCTCCACTTCATCGGCCATCTTCAGCGCAACAAGGTCAAGCAGGTGGTCGGCAAGGCGGCGCTGATTCAGTCCGTCGGTTCCCTGCCGCTGCTGGAGGCCGTTGAAAAAGAGGCGGAAAAGCAGGGCATTGTGCAGGATATTCTGCTGGAGGTCAACATCGGCGGCGAGGAGGCCAAGAGCGGCTTTGCACCCGCCGAGCTGACCGGCGCGGCGGAGGCGGCGCTGCAGATGGCGCATATCCGGGTCCGGGGTCTGATGACCATTCCGCCCGCAGACAGCGACCGGGAGACAAATATGCGGTATTTTCAGGAGGTACGGGCACTTTTTGTTGACATCAACGAAAAAATGTTCCATAATAAATTAAAATGTCTCTCCATGGGAATGAGCGGCGATTTTGAGGATGCCATCCGAAGCGGCGCTACCATGGTCCGCGTGGGTACCGCTATTTTCGGCGCCCGGCATTATCCCACTTGATTTCAGGAGGTTCCGTCATGGGCATTTTGGATGAGCTGAAGAAGCTGACCCATCCTTACGACGATGAGGATGAGGAATATGAGGAGTTGGAGGAGCCCCGTGAGCGCTCCTTTGACGAGCGCCGCAACAAGGCGGAGGATCGCCGCAATAAGGTTGTGAATATCCACGCTACCACACAACTGAAGGTAGTGCTGGTGAAGCCGGACCGCTTTGAAAATGCGTCCGAGATCGCCGACCAGCTTAAGGACAAGCGGACGGTGGTGCTGAATTTGGAGTCCACCAACAAGGATGTGGCCCGGCGGCTCATTGATTTCCTCTCCGGTGTGGCCTATGCCGGCGAGGGCAAGATCAAAAAGGTGGCGGCCAACACCTATATCATCACCCCTTACCATGTGGAGCTGGAGGGTGATCTCATCGATGAGCTGGAAAGCAACGGCTTGTATTTTTAAGCGGGGAGGACATCGGATATGCTGACACCTCAGGAGGTTTCTACCCATTCATTTTCCAAGGCGTCCTTCGGCGGCTACAATATGGCCATGGTGGACGAATTTTTAGACGAGCTGACGGACGATTATACCGCCCTTTATAAAGAGAACGCGGCTCTGAAGGCCAAGCTGAAGGTGCTGGTGGAGAAGGTGGAGGAATACCGCGCCACCGAGGATTCCATGCGGGCTACCCTGCTCACCGCGCAGCGGATGGCGGACTCCATTGTAAAGGAGGCCGAGCAGAAGCGGGATCAGATGATGACGCAGGCGGAGATCGACGCGAAGCTGAAGATCAACTGCCTGAAAAACGAGGCTATCGCCGCAGAGGAGCGTCTGCGCCGGGGCAAGGAGGAACTGGAAAAATTCTCCGCTGCGGTCCGGGCTGTGTGCGATAAGGAGATTCAGCTCCTGGAGCAGCTTCCCCAACTGCCGGTGGAAACGGAGCCGGAAGCGGCGGATGCCGCAGATTCTGTGCAGGAGATCGAGGACAATGTGATGGCGGCGTTCAACGCCGGCGACCCTGTCGCCCCGGAGGCGGCGCCCGCAGAAGCGGAGGAGAAGGCACCCGCAGAGCCGGAAGCGGAGTCTGCGGCGCCTGCGGAAGCGGCAGACCCCTTTGCGGACCTGTCCGCCACCCGCCAGATCAATCTGGACGAACTGAAATTCGGCCGTAATTACAATAACAATGACTGAGAAAAGCGGCTTTTCAATTTGAAAAGCCGTTTTTTGTCATAAAGGAGGAGCTTATGGACAAGCAGACGCCCATTATCGCCTTTCTCTACGATTTTGATAAGACCCTGTGCACCACGGACATGGAGGACTATGCCTTTATCCCGGCGCTGGGCTACACCCCAGCGGAGTTTTGGGCCAAGGCCAACAGCTTTGGCTGGAGCAACCGCATGGATGGCCTGCTGGCCTATATGTACACCATGATTCAAGAGTGTGCCGCCCAGAGCATCAAGCTGGACCGGGCCTTCCTCAACCGCTGTGGAGCGTCGATTCAACTGTTCCCCGGTGTGCGGGAGTGGTTTGGGCGAATCAACGCCTTTGCCAAGAGTTTGGGCGTGCAGGTGGAGCACTATGTCATCTCCTCCGGCCTGCGGGAGATCATCGAGGGCAGCGGCATCGCCCATGAGTTCCGAGAGATTTATGCCTGTGAATTTTACTACAACGGAAACGGTGATGCCTGCTGGCCGAAGCTGGACGTCAACTTCACCAACAAAACGCAGTTCGTTTACCGCATCAACAAGGGCATTCTGGACGTTTCCCGGGATAAGGAGCTCAATGACTCCATGCCGGACGATTCCAAGCGGGTCCCGTTTACCAATATGATCTACATTGGGGACGGACTTTCCGATGTCCCTTGCATGAAAATGATGCGGGCTTATGGCGGACAGGCCATCGCCGTATATCAGTCTGGCAACCGGCAGGGAGTGGAAAAGCTGCTGGCGGACGGTCGGGTGGATTTCATGTTCCCGGCGGATTACCGGGCGGGCACGGAGCTGGACCGCACCGTGCAGGATATTTTGCAGCGCATGGCTATTACGGACCGGCTGCTGGAGACGAATACCCACCAGCTCTGCAGCATCGGCAAGGGCGAACTGCCAAATCAGGTGGAGCTGTTTTGACGGAATAATGAGAGCGGCAGCGGGCAACCGCTGCCGCTTCGGCTTGTTAAAAATTTTTTGGTCAGCAGCGAGAGCGAAAACATGGGGGATTTTGCGGAAAAATTCTTTACTTTTTGTATCCTGTTTGCTAAACTATACACTGTGTATTGACTAATTCGGCCGGGGCATTGCCCCGGCTGTTTCACGGAGGGAATCCATGGCAACAGAATTTTCCAGAACGCTGTCCCTGCTGCGAAAGGAACGGGGCATCTCCCAGCGGACCGCCGCCGGAGACCTTGGGGTGTCGCAGGCGCTTTTGAGCCACTATGAAAACGGCATTCGGGAGCCGGGACTGGCGTTTGTGGTGCGGGTGTGCGACTACTACCATGTCTCCGCAGACTATATGCTGGGCCGGACGCTGGCCCGGGATGGCAGTATGCTGACAGCGGAGGAGGTTCTGGACATGGCGGAGCCGGGGAATATTCTGCAGGGCAGTGTGCTGGCTACGTTGCGGAGCAAGCTCCTTACCGGCGCTGTGGGCGTACTGTTCGGGCTTTTGGGAAAGCTGGGAGACAAGGCTGCCATCAACGCCGCAGCGGACAGCCTGAGCTGTCAGATCTACCTTCTGTACCGCCAGCTCCACCGGGCGGCGGGGGGCAGCGCGGATTATTTTGCACTGCCGGAGGAGGACTGCGCAGCGGGAATCGCGGCCTCCGGTGCCTCGCTGGCGCAGGCGGAATATGCCCGGGCTATCCGGGAACGGGCAAGAGAGAAGGCGGAGTTCCCCGACTTGTCCCATGAGGCGGTAAACGCCGCTTATCCCGGCCGGAGTCAGGGCTTTATTCAGGTCCTCAGCACGGCGGACGGACAGCTCAGCCATCTGAACCAGACAGAGCGATGAACGTACAATCCCTGACATTTCTGGTTTTTCTCACCGGGACGGTGTGCCTTTGCCGCATGGCGGGCCGGTGGGGACGGCAATGGCAGATCACGCTGCTGCTGGCGGCCAGTCTGATTTTTTACCTGTGGGGCGGTACGTCCGACGCGCTGTGGGGCTGCGGCCTGCTGGCCTGCTCCGCCATGGTGACGCTGCTGGCGGCGAACGCTCTGCGGAAAAAACGCAGCCGGAGTGTATTGGCTGCGGCTGCCTGTTGGCACCTTGCGGTGCTGATGCTTTTCAAATACACCGGCTTTTTAAGCGGCGGCGCGGTGCGTGTGCCGTTTGTGCCCATGGGCATCAGCTTTTTTACGTTTCAGCAGCTCTGGTATCTCCATGAGGTGTACACCGGCGCGTTTGCGGAAGTACCGCCGGCGGCGGACTACCTGACCTACAGCCTGTTTTTCCCAACAGTCTCCTCCGGGCCGATTTTAAAGCCCCAGAGCTTTTTTCCGCAAATCGAAGCGCCCATCTCCCCTACCGGCCATGATACGGCGGCGGGACTGTACGCCGTGAGCCGGGGCCTTGCCAAAAAGGTGCTGTTGGCGGATAATCTTGGGATTTTGGTGAACAACGGCTGGGAGAATTTATCGGGCCTCACCGCCATGACAGCGTGGTTCGTGATACTGGGGTATTCGCTTCAGCTCTACTTTGATTTTTCCGGCTACTGTGACATTGCCGCCGGGTGTGCCCGATTGCTGGGACTGCGGCTGCCGGTGAACTTTGATTCGCCCTACCGCAGCCTCTCGGTCACGGAGTTCTGGAAGCGCTGGCACATGACGCTGACCGCGTTTTTGCGGGAATGTGTCTATTTCCCGCTGGGCGGCAGCCGCCGGGGTCAAGGGCGGACGTATCTGAACATTCTGGTGGTGTATCTCATCAGCGGCATCTGGCATGGGGCCGGGTGGACATTTATCGTCTGGGGACTGCTCCACGGCGCGGCGCAGGTCACAGAGCGCCTGTGGGGCGGCAGGCGGGACGCGCTGCCGAAATGGCTCCGCTGGGTCATGACATTTTTCTTCCTGAACCTTGCGTGGGTGTTTTTCCGGGCACCGGATATATCGGCGGCGGCAGCGCTGCTGAAAACCGCTGTAACCGGGGGCTTTGGCGGGATTCGTCCATGGCTTGTGAACGGCCTGTTCCGGCGGGAATTCAGCGCACTGGAGCTGCTGGCACCGGCTGTGCGGCCCTATACGACGTATCTGCGGGTGGCGCTGATCTTGGGCGCGGGACTGCTGACCGCCCTGTGGCCCCGGAACACCGTCCGGCAGATGGAGGTGTTCCGCCCGACAGTGAGAAGCTGCCTGACCACGGCGCTGCTGGCGGCATGGTCGATTTTGTCCTTTACCGGTGTGGTGACGTTTATCTATTCCAATTTCTGAGAAAGGAGGCAGCCTCTGTGAGCGACCGCGCATATAAAAGGTGGAGCTGCGGCCTCCTGCTGACGCTGCTGCTGGTGCTGGGAGCCTGTGCCGCCGTGGTATATTGGGTGGACCCCTGCTTCTATTACCGAATGCCGAAGGACCGCGCCCCGGTGTTTTTCAGCGAGCGGTACCAAACGGCGGGCATCGTCCGCAACAATGCGGCGGATGTTGTGCTGCTGGGCTCATCCATGACCGCAAACTACCGGGGCAGCAAGGTGGGAGCGGTATTTGGCGGAACGGGCCTGCGGCTGACGATTCCGGACGGTTACTACAGCGAGTTTGATGAGGTGATGACGCTGCTGATGCGGACGCACCCGCCGGAGCGGGTGCTTTTTGCCATGGACGCCAATATCCTCACCCGCTCCCCGGCAGGTGTCACCGGCGCCATGCCGGACTATCTCTACGATGACGATTCTCTCAATGACGCCCGCTATCTTCTGAATAAAGACACGCTGTACTATAGCCTCTACGCGCTGATGAGCCAGCGCTGGAATGCGGGGGAAACGCTGGATACCGGCTTTATGTGGGATGACACGGTCTGGTGGAACCACATGGAGGCGCTGGACGAGTACGAACGCCCGGAGGTAGCGGCGGTCTCCATGCCGGCGGGCGCGCTGCTGGCGGACACCGCCGAAAATCTGGCGGTGGTGACGAACTGGGCGACCCGGTACCCCGATGTGGAATTTGATTTGTTTTTCTCTCCCTACAGTATTCTCTACTGGGATAAGATCGACCGCATGGGGGAAACGGACGCGGTATTCGCCGCGCTGGAGCTGGCCTGCAAAACGCTGCTGCCCTATGAGAACATAACGCTCCACGGACTGCTGTTTGACCGGGACATCATTGAGCAGTTGGATTATTACTGCGACTATGTGCACCACTCCGCCGAGGCGGGAGAGCTGGTGCTGGCGAAGCTGTGCTCCGGCGCGGACCGGCTGACGGAGGAAAATTACCGGAAAACTCTCGCCAACTGGCGGGATTTTGTGGTAAACTATGACTACGAAAAATTCTGGGACGAGCATTACTGGTATCAGTTCCATACGCCTAACAATTCATGAAGCTCTGCGGAGGTTTACCTGTATGACCAAACAAAGCAACATTCGCAATTTTTCCATTATCGCCCACATCGACCACGGCAAGTCTACGCTGGCGGACCGGCTGTTGGAGACCTGCGGCGCGGTATCCCAGCGGCAGATGGCAAATCAACTGCTGGACAATATGGACCTGGAGCGGGAGCGGGGCATCACCATCAAGGCCCGGGCCGTTAAGCTGAATTACAAGGCGCAGGATGGTGAGACCTATGAGCTGAACCTCATCGACACGCCGGGACACGTGGACTTCAACTATGAGGTCTCCCGGTCTCTGGCGGCCTGTGAGGGCGCCGTGCTGGTGGTGGATGCCACGCAGGGCGTGGAGGCGCAGACCTTGGCCAACACTTATCTTGCTATGGAGCACGATTTGGAGATCGTGCCGGTGTTCAACAAAATCGACCTGCCCGCCGCCGACCCGGCCAAGGCCAAGCAGGAGGTGGAGGACATCATCGGCCTGCCCGCCATGGACGCGCCGGAGATTTCCGCCAAGCTGGGAATCAACATCGAGGCCGTGCTGGAGGATGTGGTGAAGAACATCCCCGCTCCCACGGGCGACCCGGCAGCGCCGCTGAAGGCGCTGGTATTTGACAGCCAGTATGACAGCTACCGGGGTGTTGTGGTGTACTTCCGCATTATGGAGGGAACGATTCGTACCGGCCAGACCATCAAAATGATGGCCACCGGGGCGACGTATCAGATTGTGGAGTGCGGACATCTGCTACCGCTGGGGCTGGAGCCGTGCAAGGAGTTGTCCGCCGGTGAGGTGGGCTACTTCACAGCGTCTATCAAGACCGTCAGCGATACCCGGGTGGGCGATACCGTTACCGATGCGGCAGATCCCACGGCGGAGCCGCTGCCGGGCTACCGTCCTGTACAGTCCATGGTCTACTGCGGCATTTATACGGAGGACGGTTCCAAGTATCCCGACCTCCGGGACGCGCTGGAAAAGCTGCAATTAAATGACGCTTCGCTGAGCTTCGAGCCGGAATCCTCCGCGGCGCTGGGCTTCGGTTTCCGCTGCGGCTTTTTGGGAATGCTCCACATGGAGGTCATTCAGGAGCGCCTGGAGCGGGAGTTTGATCTGGACCTCGTTACAACCCTCCCCTCTGTTATCTATCATGTCTATAAGACCAACGGCGATCTGGTGAAGGTGGATAATCCCCATAATTACCCGGACCCGTCTGTCATCGAGCGGGCGGAGGAGCCGTATGTTAAGGTGAACATCATCGCCCCTAACGAGTATGTAGGCAATATCATGCCCATGTGTCAGGACCGCCGGGGTGAGTTCAAGGATATGCAGTATTTGGACACGCATCTGGTAGAGCTGCATTACCAGATGCCTTTAAATGAGATTATCTATGACTTTTTTGATGCTTTGAAGGCCAACACCAAGGGCTATGCCTCTCTGGACTATGAGCTCTCCGGCTATCGGCCCAGCGATCTTGTGAAGGTGGATCTGCTGCTCAACGGCGATCAGGTGGACGCTTTGAGCTTCATCGCCCACCGGGATAAGGCATACCCCCGTGCCCGGCGGCTGTGCGAAAAGCTGAAGGAGAACATCCCCCGCCAGCTTTTTGAGATTCCCATTCAGGCGGCCATCGGCGGCCGGGTCATCGCCCGGGAGACTGTGAAGGCCATGCGGAAGGACGTTCTTGCCAAGTGCTACGGCGGCGACGTTACCCGCAAAAAGAAGCTGCTGGAAAAGCAGAAGGAAGGCAAAAAGAAGATGCGGGCACTGGGAACGGTGCAGATGCCGACAGAGGCGTTTTTGGCTGTGCTGAAGCTGGATGAATAATCTCTTTTTGCCTTCCTGCGAGCCGCAAAGCGGCGAGCCGGCGCTGTGCGCCGTTATTTCAATCAGCTTTTGAAACGCGGAGCGTTTTCAAAAGGCAAAAAGAAGATGCGGGCACTGGGAACGGTGCAGATGCCGACAGAGGCGTT
>UQMC01000002.1 GCA_900542115.1 uncultured Oscillibacter sp.
CGGCGACCACCGAGATCTACACTCTTTCCCTACACGACGCTCTTCCGATCTGTTGGCGCAGGCAAAGATAATGGCGTCACGGTTCATGGTCTTCACCATTTCGGTGGTCACAGCGCCGGGAGCGGACACGCCAATGAACACATCGGCCCCCACCAGCATATCGGCAAGGCTGCCCGCCTTCTTGGAGAGGTTGGTGACCTTGGCCATCTCGTCCTTAATGGGGTTCATGCCCTTGGGGCGGCCCTCATATACAGCGCCGCTGCGGTCGCAGAGCGTCAAATCCTTCACACCGGCGGAAAGCAGCAGCTTGCCGATGGCGATAGCGGCGGCACCAGCGCCGTTGATGACAACCTTGATCTCGTCCATCTTCTTGTTTACAACCTTCAGCGCATTGGTCAGGCCCGCCAGCGTGATGACGGCGGTGCCGTGCTGGTCATCGTGGAAAATGGGGATATCGCAGCGCTCCTTCAGCTTCTTCTCAATCTCAAAGCAGCGGGGCGCGGCAATGTCCTCCAGATTCACGCCGCCGAAGGAGCCGGCCAGCAGAGCCACGGTGTTGACGATCTCGTCCACATCCTTGCTGCGGATGCACAGAGGGATGGCGTCCACATCACCGAATGCCTTGAACAGAACGCACTTGCCCTCCATAACGGGCATACCGGCCTCGGGGCCGATGTCGCCAAGGCCCAGAACGGCAGTACCGTCCGTCACAACGGCCACGGTGTTCCAGCGGCGGGTCAGCTCATAGCTCTTGTTGACATCCTTCTGAATTTCGAGGCAGGGCTGGGCCACACCGGGGGTGTAGGCCAGTGAAAGCGCGTCCTTGCTGTCCACTGCCGCACGGGGCGTGACCTCCAGCTTGCCCTTCCACTCATAGTGCAGTCTCAGAGATTCCTTTGCGTAATCCATTGTTTTCTCCTCCGTTTATCGTATTTGCTCCGGCGGAAGTGCCGGAAAGAAACTTATTCCGCCACACGCGGCAGCGTGGAGCCGCCGTAGGGCATCACCAGCACCGAGGCATTGGCACCGCACTTTTCCACAGCGGCATCATAGGCCGCCTGTACGCTGTGGAACGGCTTCATGAACAGCCGCTCCACCAGCGCGTCCTCCATATCGCTGACAAGGTAGATATCCGCCTTTTCCAGAACCATGGCAATGGCCGCCGCCTTATGGCCGCCCAGCCGGAACTCCTTTTTGATTCGCTCGATAAGAGAATGGGGCGTGGGGGCGGTGGTGAGCCATTCTTCAAAGGTCTTTTCGCCCAGCCCCTCCTTGCAGGAGCCGATGAGCACCACCACGCCGCCGGGCTTGACCGCGTGCTTGGCGTTGTCCAGCGCCTTCTGGGTCTGGTAGAGGTTCAAATCCTTGGGGGCGCCGCCCTGCGACACTAAAACGATGTCCGCCCGCTGCGGAATCTCCTTGCGGTACAGGGTGTCCAAAAAGGCGCAGCCGACCCGGTGCGCGGCAGTCACATCGCCTGCTACAGCCCGGATGATCTCTTTCTTGGCGTCCAGCACCACGTTTACGATGAAGTCCACCCCCACCATGGCGGCGGCCTCCTCAATATCCTCCCGGACGGGGTTGCCCTCCAGCTTGCCGGCATGGGCAGTTTCCTCCACCATGCGGCTGTGGTTGGCCTGAATCGCCGCCCGGGTAGAAACGCCGGGCATGATGGCCTTGGCGCCGCCGGAATAACCGGCAAAGTAGTGATATTCAATATTGCCGAGGCAGATGCGGCGGTCCGCCTCCGCCACGGTTCGGACAATATCCACCGGCGTGCCCCGGGAGGTCACGCCGATATGTACGCAGTCCGCCGTGTTGCCGTCCACGCAGGTGATCTCACTCCACGCACGGTCTCCGGCCAGATGGCGCTGCTCCTCCTCCGTATGGCAGCGGTGACTGCCGAGGGCGAACACCAGCGTAATGTCCTCCCGCTTGACACCGGCGTCATACAGCTCGTCCAGCAGGGCGGGCATCACCTTCCATGTGGGCATGGGGCGGGTAATATCGCTGGTGATGATGGCAATCTTCTCGCCGGGGTGCACGATGTCCCGCAGCCGGGGCGTACCGATGGGCTCGTTCAGCGCCCGCCAGACCTCCGCCTCGCCGGTCAGCGCCACCGACACCTCGTTGGGCGTCAGGATGCCCTGCAGATTTGCCTCCGGCACCTGCACCGTTTCGCTGCGGGTGCCGATCTTCAGAGTGATGTCCATAAATGAAGCCCTCCTCTGTTCCTATTTGTAGTTTAGATTATATGCCGAAACGGTTTTTTGTCAATTCTAACGTTTAGGATTTGACAAAATTTGCCGCTCTACCTATACTGAAAGATAATTTAATCGCTCCGCAAACGCGGGGCAAGACGAAAAAATGCCGGAGAACCGGCAAAAGGAGCACAGTATGGGAAATTTTCAAATCTGCCTGGACGCCACCGCACCTCTCCTTCTCTATCTGGCGGCAGGCTACCTTGCCCGCAGGCTTAAGCAAATCGACAGTCAGGACGTATCCCGGTTCAATTCGGTGGTCTTCAATTTCTTTCTCACGGTCAATCAATTTAAAAGCATTTACTTTTCCGATTTGAGCACCGCCGTTCGTCCGGGGCTGATTCTCTTTTCCGCATTGGGTGTGCTGACGTCCTGCGGCATCGGCCTCGCGCTGTCCTCCAAGCTGCTGCCCCGGGAGCAGCGGGGCGTTATGACGCAGGGTATATTCCGTTCCAATTTTGTGCTCATCGGGCTTTACATCGCGGAAACGCTGGTGCCCGATGGCAGCGTCGGCTCCGTGGCGGTACTCGGCGCCATTGTCATCCCGCTGTTCAACGTGCTGGCGGTGGTGGTGCTGTCCCTGTACGGCGGCGGGCGCGTCAGCTTCCGGAGCATATTTATAAAGGTATTGAAAAATCCGCTGATTCTCTCCACGGCAGCAGGACTGCTCTGCCTGTGGCTCCGCGTCCCCCTGCCTCGCTTCGTTCAGACGGCGGTGCGGCAGATGGCCGCTGTGTCAACGCCCATGATGCTGTTTCTGCTGGGTGCCTTCTTCCGTTTTGACGCGCTGTCCCGTTACCGCAAACAGGTAGTTTTAGGCGCGTCCATGAAGCTGCTGGTCATGCCCGCTATCTTCCTGACGCTGGGCTACTGCCTTGGCTTCCGGGGCATGGAATTTGCGGCGCTGTTGGGTGTGTTCGCCACCTCTACCGCCGTTTCCTCCTTTGCCATGACCCGCCAACTGGGCGGCGATGTGGAGCTTTCCGGCGCGCTCATCGTTGTCACCAGCACTCTTTGCCCCTTTACGCTGTTCCTCTGGTGTTTCCTGTTCAAGTCTCTGGGCGCATTTTAAGCAAATTTCTTTTCCGCTCTCCGGCAGTTTTTTCGAGAGAAATCCCCCAGTTTCCACAAAAGCGGGACATCTTTTTGTGCAGTTTGACCGTCTTTTGTTCAGCAATTGCAAAATTGCTTCTGTGTTTTTTCTCTGCGAACGGTTTTAAAATCGCTTCAAATTGTTCCACGGCTGTTTTTCATGCTCTGTCAGAAACAAATCGGCGTCAAAATTACTGGTACTTTTCACCGAATTGACGCAGTTGTGCATTCTGGATTAGAGTGTTACCAGCGGTACACCCCAAGGAACGGGTTTCCGTCTGGCGGTGCGTACCGCATGGTCCATTTTGTACCATCATATTTTTAGGAGGAACGTTATGAAAAAGTTTTGGTCTTTGCTTCTCTCTGTCGCAATGGTCGCATCTCTGGCCGCCTGCGGCGGCAGTAGCTCCGGCGGTTCCACCAGCGGCGATGCCGCCAACACCGGTGACTCCGCCAACACCGAGGCGGTCCACTTCAAGCTGAGCCATCCCTCTGCTGAGGGCGGCCCCTATGACCTGATGAGCAAGAAGTTTGCTGAGCTGGTCGAGGAGAAGTCCGGCGGCAAGTACGTCATCGACATCTTCGCCGCAAACGCTCTGGGCTCTCAGGAAGAGGTTCTGGACGCCGTTTCTCTGGGCACTCTGGATCTGGCTGTTACTTCCGATGACATTCTGGCCAAGTACGCTCCCGAGTGGGGCTATGTGGGCCTGCCCTTCCTGTTCGATGACGTGGACGACGTGGATGAGAACCTCAACGGTGAGCTGGGCGCTTACCTCTCCGGCAAGCTGGAGGATAAGGGGATGTTCGTTATCTCCTTCTTCGAGAACGGCTTCCGTAACATCACCGCCAACAAGGAGATCAATACTCCTCAGGATCTGGCCGGTCTGAAGATCCGCGTCATGACCAACGAGCCTCTGCGCGCCATGTTCACCAACGCCGGCGCCGTTGTCACCAACGTGTCCTTCTCCGAGCTGTATCAGGCTCTTCAGCTTGGCACCTGCGAGGCCGAGGAGAACCCCTTCGCCAACATCCGCGATAAGAAGTTCTACGAGGTCCAGAGCTATATGTGCGTGACCATGCACTCTCACACTGCTGAGCCTCTGGTCATGTCCAAGGAGCTGTTCGACAGCCTGTCTGCTGAGGATCAGGCCATGTTCCAGGAGGCCGGTCTCGAGGCTTCCAAGTGGGCTTATCAGCATGCTAAGGATACCGATGCTGAGAACCGCGAGTATCTGGAGGGCCAGATGACCGTTATCGATCCCGATCGTGAGCTCTGGAAGGAGTTCGCCGCCGAGACCAACGCTTCTTACGAGGCTAACTACACCGAGGCTGCCGCTCTGAAGATTTGAGCTCGGTCCGTACATTTTTCAAGCATTCCATCGCATTATATCGCAGAGTAGAATAGAGAGATAGCCTTGCGGGATACGTTTAGGCGCGCCTATACGTATCCCGCAAGCATTTATGGACAATCTAACCAAAAGGAAAGTAGGTATCGTATGTATAACGGCTTGGTCAAGTTTAATACCGGCATCACCAAGGTATACAACGTCATCATGATGATCCTCCTTGGCCTGATGAGCATTTGGACGCTCTTTGAGGTCATTTTCCGGGAGGCCGGCGTGAGTGTGCCCTGGCTTGAGGAATTTACGATTTATGCGTTCAGCTGGCTGACCTATTTCGGCGCCGCCAACGTGCTTCGCAACGATGGTCACCTGAGCGTGACCGCTATCACCGGCATCATTGAAAAGAAAAGTCCCAAGGCCCGCAAGGCTTTGGCTATCATTACTTACATCATCGTCGCGGTCTTCTGCTGCATCGTCTGCTATTATTCTACCATGATGGTGATTAAGTATAATAACACCGGCTCCACCACCACTAACATCCGTTGGATCAAGATGAGCTGGGTCTTCTTCCAGATTCCCCTGAACTACATTGTGTACATTCTGTTTGAGATCGAAAAAATCTGGGGCGTTGCCACCGGAAAGCGGGAGGTAAAGTAATATGCTGGTAATTGTTCTGCTGGTCAGCTTCTTCCTGCTGCTGTTCATCGGTGTCCCCATTTCTTTCGCCCTGTCCATTTCCTCCTTCACGGCGGTTATGACCACAGGCGCAATCCCCGTTATCAATCTGGTGCAGAAAACGTTCCGCGCCATCGACTCCTTCACCCTGCTGGCAATCCCCTTCTTCGTGTTTGCCGGTAACGTTATGGCCCGCGGCGGCGTTTCCAAGCGCCTGACCGATATGGCCGCAACGCTGGTGGGCCGGATGCCCGGCGGCCTTGCTCACGTGGCAACGCTATCCTCCACCTTCTTCGGTGCTATCTCCGGTTCCGCCCCCGCTACCACCTCCGCTATCGGCGCCGTTATGGTGCCCGAGATGGAGAAGCGCAACTACGATAAGGCCTTCACCGCCGCTGTGGTCGCCGCCTCCGGTACCATCGGTCTGATCATCCCCCCCAGCAACACCATGGTTATGTACGGCACGCTGGCAAACGCCTCCGTCGGTAAAATGTTCATCGGCGGCGTCGGCCCCGGCCTGCTGATGACCGCAGTTATTATCATCATCAACTATGTCATTTCCAAGAAGCGCGGCTATGTCGGTACCGAGCGTGTCACTGCCAAGGAGGTCGCCACCGCTTTCAAGAACGGTATCTGGGCTCTGCTGATGCCCGTCATTATTCTGGGCGGTATCTATTCCGGTCTGTTCACCCCCACCGAGGCTGCTGCCATCGCTGTGTTCTACGGCATTATCGTCAGCGCCTTCGTGTATCGCAACATGGGCTGGAAGGACTTTATCCATGTGCTGTCTGCTTCCGCCTCCTCCACCGCTTCCATTCTGTTCCTTGTGGCAAACGCCCACATCTTCAGCTATCTGCTCTCCAGTGAGCAGATTCCGCAGAAGCTCGCTATCCTGATGACCAGCCTGACCACCAACCCCACCATGATCATGTTCCTCATCATGATCGTGCTGCTGATTGCCGGCTGCTTCCTCGATAACGCCGTGGCCGTCATTCTGCTGACCCCCATCTTCGTCAACGTGGTTCAGGCCATGAACATCGACATCTGCTACTTCGGCGTGTTCCTGGTGTTCGTGCTGGCTATCGGTCAGGTTACACCTCCTGTGGGTCTGTGCCTGTTCGTTGCCTGCGATATCGGCAAGGTCTCCATTGAGAAGATCAGCCGCGAAGTTCTTCCCTATGTGGGCGGTCTGATCGTCACCGCAATTCTGCTGGTGCTCTTCCCCCAGATCGTCACTTGGCTGCCCAGCCTGACGGGTTTGTAATCGAAGGGACTTCCAAGCAATTTAAAAATACAGAGGATTGTTCGATCCTCTGTATTTTTTTGCTTTCCAATACCTTTGGCCGAGAGATATGCGCCGGCAGGCGCGTATCCCCCGGTAATTTTCTCTCTGCTTCGCGTGTGTCAGCCCGCCTGCGGCTTAAGGGTAAAAGCCACCTGCAATCCATCGCCGACCGGTGTATGCGGCTGAGGCTGGCTGGCAGAGCACCCGCAGGCAGAGCGCACAAGAATATGAGCGCAGACTGCTTTTGTCTCCGTCTTTGGCGGACATTTGCGCGATGAACGCTCATGCCACAAAAATTGACTGGTAAAATTTCATAAAATTATTGCGGACGTATGGACATTTTATCCGCCGTGGTGTATATATGTATACAGATATACAATCTTGCAGGAGAACCTGCCGGGAAGGAGACCGCTATGCTTGAATTATCATCAAAAACAAATCTGCTGGAAGAAAATGACTACCGTTACTCCCTTCAGGATGTAAAGGACCCGGTGCTGTACCGGGATGTATACAACTACGATGAGGTCCCCAAGGTGGCCTTCAACCACCGGCGGGTACCTATGTCCATGCCGGCGGATATCTGGATCACCGACACCTCTTTCCGGGACGGTCAGCAGTCCATGAACCCCTACACCCCGGAGCAGATCGAGCACCTGTTCAAGCTCCTGAGCAAGCTGGGCGGGCCCTACGGCCTTATCCGGCAAACGGAGTTCTTTATTTACAGCAAGCGGGACCGAGAGGCCATTGAGCGCTGTCAGGCGCTGGGGCTGCGGTTCCCGGAGATCACCACATGGATTCGCGCCACGCGGGAGGATTTCCGCATGGTAAAGGACCTTGGCATCAAGGAAACCGGAATTCTCGTTTCGTGCAGCGACTATCATATCTTCAAGAAAATGCAGATGACCCGTCGACAGGCGCTGGACTATTACCTTGCCACGGTGAAGGATGCCTTCGATGCCGGCGTCATGCCCCGGTGCCATCTGGAGGACATTACCCGTGCGGATTTCTACGGCTTTGTAGTCCCCTTTGTCAATGAGCTGATGGAGCTGTCCCGGGAGGCCGGGATTCCCGTCCGCATCCGGGCCTGCGACACCATGGGCTACGGCGTGCCCTACACAGAGGTAGCCCTGCCCCGCAGTGTTCCGGGTATTATTTACGGCCTGCAGCACTACTCCGGCGTCGAGAGTGAATATCTGGAATGGCACGGCCACAATGACTTCTATAAGGCGGTCTCCAACGCCGCTACCGCATGGCTGTACGGTGCCAGCGGCGTCAACTGCTCCATGCTGGGCATCGGCGAGCGCACCGGCAACGTGCCGCTGGAGGCCATGGTATTTGAATACGCCTCTCTGCGGGGTTCTCTGGATGGCATGGACCCCACCGCCATTACGGAGATCGCCGACTATTTCGAGCACGAGATCGGCTACCGCATCCCGCCCATGACGCCGTTTGTGGGCCGGAACTTCAACGTCACCCGGGCGGGCATTCACGCCGACGGGCTTTTGAAGGACGAGGAGATCTACAACATTTTCAACACGGAGAAGCTGCTGGACCGTCCCGCCGCTGTGGCGGTGAGCAAGACCTCCGGCCTTGCCGGAATCGCCTACTGGATCAACCAGAACTACCGCCTGAAGGGCGAACGTCAGCTCAACAAGCACGATGCGCTGGTGGAAAAGCTGAAGGACTGGGTGGACGCCCAATACGCCGGGGGCCGCACCACCGCCCTTTCCAATGAGGAGCTGGAGGGAAAAATCGCGGAGCTGTCCGGCGGGGCCTTGAAGTCCAAGTATTAAGATAGGAGCGCAGTACCATGATGAGAGATCACAAGCCTGTTTCCATTGCGGATCAGGTGTTTGAGCAGTTGGAGCGGGATATTCTCTCTGGGAAATACCCGCAGGGAGAGGTGCTCAGCGAGCTGCGGCTGTCCGGAGAGCTGGGCGTCAGCCGGACGCCCATCCGGGAGGCTGTCCGCCGCTTGGAGCAGGAGCATATTTTGGAGGACACCAGCCGTGGCATGGTGGTAGTCGGCATCTCCCGGGAGGATATGCTGGACATCTACGAGATTCGCCAACGGCTTGAGGGCATCGCCGCAGAGCGTGCGGCGGTTGCCATCTCCGATGACACCCTCCGGGAGATGAAGGAAACGCTGGGCCTTCAGAAGTTCTATATTGAAAGTGAGCGGGAGCCTGGGGAAAACTCCGACCAGATCAAAAATCTGGATTCCCGGTTCCATGAGCTGCTGTACCAAAGCTGCGGCAGCCGCCCCTTTACCGATACCCTCATCTCCCTGCACAAGAAGATCATCAAATACCGCAAGGCGTCCATTACAAAGCACAGCCGCGCGGTACACGCGCTGGAGGAGCACACCGCCATCTATACCGCGCTGGCGGCGCACGATGGCAAGGCCGCGGCAGAGGCCGCCCTGCGCCATGTGGCCAACGCCCGGGCCAACATCGCCGGAATTACGCAGAAGGGGGAAAACTGATATGGGAAAGAGCCTGACGCAAAAGCTCATCGAAGCGCATCTTGTGAGCGGCAGCACGGAGCCGGGCGCCGAGGTGGCTCTGCGAATCGACCAGACACTGACGCAGGACGCCACCGGTACCATGGCCTATCTGGAATTTGAGTCCATGGGAATTGACCGGGTGCGGACAAAGCGGTCTGTCGCCTACGTGGACCACAACACACTGCAATCCGGCTTTGAAAACGCCGATGACCACCGCTATATTCAGACCGTTGCCGCAAAGCACGGCATCTGGTTCTCCCGTCCCGGCAACGGCATCTGTCATCAGGTCCATCTGGAGCGCTTCGGCGTTCCCGGAGAGACCCTGATTGGCTCCGACAGCCACACCCCCACCGCTGGCGGCATCGGGATGCTGGCCTTCGGCGCCGGCGGTATGGACGTGGCCGTGGCCATGGGCGGCGGCGCGTACTACATCAATATGCCGAAGGTCATCCGGGTGGAGCTCACCGGCACGCTGCGGCCCTTTGTCACCGCCAAGGACATCAGCCTTGAGCTGCTGCGTATCCTCTCCGTCAAGGGCGGTGTGGGCCATGTCATCGAGTGGGGCGGCCCCGGCATTGCCAGTCTGTCCGTGCCGGAGCGTGCCACCATCACCAATATGGGAACAGAGCTGGGCGCTACCACCTCTATTTTCCCCTCTGATGAGGTGACCCGTGCCTTTTTAAAGGCACAGGGCCGGGAAGCCGATTTTGCCCCCCTTGCCGCCGATTCGGGCGCGGATTATGACCGGGTCATTTCCATTGACCTTGATACGCTGGAGCCGCTGATCGCCTGTCCCCACATGCCGGACAATGTTGTTACCGTCCGCAGCCTGAAGGGCACCAAGGTGGATCAGGTCTGCATCGGCTCCTGCACCAATTCCTCTCTGTACGATATGCTCAAGGCCGCCGCCATGCTGAAAGGAAAAACCGTTGCCCCCACCGTCAGTATGTCCGTCTCCCCCGGCTCCCGGCAGGTATTGACCATGCTGGCCGACTGCGGTGCGCTGTCGGATATTCTGTCCTCCGGCGTGCGGCTGCTGGAATGTGCCTGCGGCCCCTGCATCGGCATGGGCTTCTCCCCCAACTCCGGCGGCGTGAGCCTGCGGACCTTCAACCGCAATTTTGAGGGGCGCAGCGGTACCGCCGATGCCAAGGCCTATCTGGTATCCCCGGAAACGGCTGTGGCCTCTGCCCTCACCGGCGAGATCACCGACCCTCGCGATCTGGGACTGGACGCCCTTCATGTGGAGATGCCCGACCACTTCCTCATTGATGACAGTGCCGTGCTGGCCCCCACCTCCCCAGAGGCCGCCGGGGAGGTGGAGGTTCTGCGGGGGCCGAATATCAAGCCCTTCCCGCAGGGAACACCTGTTGGGGACAGCATCACCGCCGAGCTGACGCTGAAGGTCGGCGACAATATCACCACAGACCATATCATGCCCGCCGGAGCCAAAATTCTGCCCTACCGCTCCAACATCCCCAAGCTCTCGGAATTTTGCTTTGCCGTATGTGACAAGAGCTTTTCCCAGCGGGCCAAGGAGGCCGGTCAGAGCATCATCGTGGGCGGCAGCAACTACGGACAGGGCTCCTCCCGGGAGCACGCGGCGCTGGTGCCGCTGTATCTGGGTGTCCGGGCGGTCATAGCCAAGAGCTTTGCCCGGATTCACGCCGCCAACCTTATCAACGCCGGTATTCTGCCTCTGACCTTTGCGGACCCGGCGGACTATGACCGGCTGACACAGGGCGAGACCCTGACGCTCACCGGCATTGACGCCGGTCTGGACAGCGGCGAAATGACGCTTCACGACGGGAACCGCGCCATTCCCGTCCATGGCAGCTTTACAAAGCGGCAGGCCGCCATGCTGCGGGCCGGCGGGCTGCTGAGCTATACGAAGGAGGGAACCGACTGATGGCAGATTACGAAGCAATTCTCAATGATGCAACAGCCCATTTCCGGGAGCTGCTGGCCCAACAGCTCCAACGGCAGACGCGGATGGAGCAGGGCGAGCCTGCCAAGGATTTTTCCAAAATGGAGCACATCGTTATCGGCCTCATTCCCGGCGACGGAATCGGCCCCATCATCATGACGCAGGCCCGGCGGGTCCTGGAACGTCTGCTGGCGGGGGAGCTTCGGAGTGGACGGGTAGAGCTGCGCGATATTGAGGGCCTGACCATTGAAAACCGCACGGCACAGGGGAAAGCCATCCCCGATGACGTTCTATCCACCATCAAAGCCTGTGATGTGCTTTTGAAAGGCCCCACGGAGACCCCCAAGGGCGGCACGCTGGAAAGCGCCAACGTGGCCATGCGCCGGGAGCTGGACCTCTACGCCAATGTGCGGCCTGTCTCCGTCCCGGAGGCGGGCATTGACTGGACCTTCTTCCGGGAAAATACCGAGGGCGAATACGCCCTTGGGAGCCGGGGCATTGAAATTCCCGGCAAGCTGGCCATGGATTTCAAGGTCACAACGGACGCCGGGACCCGGCGCATTGCCAGAGCGGCCTTCACCTTTGCCCGCGCCAACGGAAAAACCAACGTAGCTATTGTCACCAAGGCCAATATCATGAAGAAAACCGATGGCAGCTTCTCCCGAATCTGCCACGAGGTCGCGGCGGAGTACCCGGAGATCACCGCCGAGGACTGGTACATCGACATCATGACCGCCAACCTGGTGAACCCGGAAATCCGCAGCAAATTTCAGGTATTTGTACTGCCAAATCTCTACGGCGACATCATCACAGATGAGGCCGCCCAAATTCAAGGCGGCGTCGGTACCGCCGGCAGCGCCAACACCGGCAGCCGGTACGCCATGTTTGAGGCCGTGCACGGCACCGCTCCCCGGCTCATTGCCGACGGAGAGGGGGATTACGCCAATCCCTCCAGCATCCTGAAGGCGGCGGAGCTGCTGTTGCGGCACATTTCCATGGCTGACAAGGCCGACCGCCTTGCCGCCGCCATGCACCTGTGCACGGAAACGGAGCGCCGCGTGGTCATGACCGGTCACCGGGATGGAGCCTCCTGCGCCGAATTCGGCGATTATCTGCTAAAGAAGCTGTAACGCTTTCCAAAATAGAGCAAGGACCATGAGCAGCCATTCACGGTCCTTGCTCTATTTTTGCTTATTCCTCGTTATTCAGCAGCTCTGCCACCGTGCGGCGGTAAATTTCGCCGCAGTTTTTCACCTGCCACGCATAGCCGTACTCATTATCGCCGTGCATATTGCCGCCGGAGGGGCCGAACGTGACCGTTGGAATCCCCAGCGTCACCGCAAGAATGTTGGAATCGCACACCGAAGCATCGTAAGCACAGGGAAGGTCCTCACCCGTCACAGCCCGGAACTGCGCCTGCAGCGTCCGCACCAGCCGGTGATCCTCCTCCAGCGCAAAGGACTGCATATAGGGAGACTTCCGGGGCTTGAGCCGGACATCTACCTTGCCCTCCAGTCCCAGCTCCCGGGCCGCGCCCAAAATCTGGTCGATACAGGTCTTGTCCGTTTCGCCGGGGACCACGTAGCGGTCCACAAAGATATAGCACCGCTCCGGCACCACCAGCGTACCGGGATTTCCGCCCTCCATGTACCGCACGCACCACGTTCCGTGCTTGAGATGGGGATGCTGAAGGGTCGGCAGGGCCTCGATAGCGGTGGCCAGTCTGCCGCCGGAGATCAGCGCGTTCTCGCCCACCTCCGGGTAATGGCTGGCATGGGCCGTTTGTCCGTGGACCGTCACCTCAAAGCTGTACCGGCCCCGGAAGCCCACCGCCACATTATCGTAGCGGCACTCGCCCATAATGGCGTAATTGGCGTGAATCACATCCTCCGCCACCAACTGATAGCTGCCCTTGCTCAGCCCCTCCTCGTCCGCCACGAAGCAGGCGAGAATCTTGCCCCTGAAAGTGTCTCGATGAGCGGCATAGTAGGTCAGGGTCTCTAAAATAGCGGCAAGTCCGCCCTTCATGTCCATAGCCCCCCGGCCGTATACCTTTCCATCGATCTCCGTGGGTACGAAGGGGTCGGTATCCCAGCGGTCGGAGACGCCCACGGTATCCAAATGGCCAATAAGCAGCACCGTCTTGCCGGGGCGTCCGCTGTCCAGCACGGACCAGAGGGAGGGCCGCTCCCGGGCGGTATCCTCGTCAAAATAGCTGTAGTGCGGGTCCATGCCGATCTCCCGAAGGACGTTTGCCACATAATCCGCCATGGCGGCCTCATGACCGTTGACGGAGTTAATGGAAATCATATCATACCAGCGCTGTAAAATGCGTTCCATTGTCAGTTTTCCTCCTTCACCCGCGCGGTGCCGATGCCCGTCACGGCATAGATCACAGAAAATACGATAGACAGCCACAGCATCGGCGCATAGGGTAAAAAGGCCAGATTTCCGATACCCAGCGTTGTGGCCGTATAGGACCCAGTGGTGGACCATGACACCAGCGGCGCAAGGCCCGTGCCGGTATCCAGCAGGGTACGCATCAGGTTCTTACGGTCCAGACCATACTCCGGATAAAGGTCCTTCACCATGCCGCCCACCACCGGATAGGAGACATAGTACGCGCCAGTGATGGTAAAGAACACCGCGTGCAGAAGCAGCACGCCGAGGGACATGGTGCGGGAGCTCTTTGCCACCCGGCGCACAAAGGCCAGCAGCACATCCACCACACCGGCGGTACGCAGCGGCGCGCCGAAGATACCGGCGGCGATGAGCAGACCGATGGTAGAGAGCATGGAGGTAAAGCCGCCCCGGTTCAGCATGGAGTTTACCACATCGGAGCCGGACTCCACGGAAAAGCCGCTGTACATCACCGTCAGGATGTCCTTCAGGCTCTCGCCCTGAAATACCATCGCCAGCACGGCGCCCACAGCGATGCCTGCTACAAACGTGGGAATGGAGGGCTTCTTCAGCAAGATCAGCGCCACAACCACCGCCACAGGCAGCAGCAGCACCGGGCTGAGCCAGAACTCAGCGGAGACGGTAGCGAGGATATCCTCATACACCTGACCGCCCACCGTGCCACCGGCAAACCGCAGACCGTAGAGGAAGAAGAACACTAAAGAAATGAGATAGGCCGGGCCGGTGGAGATGAGCGCGTGGCGGATGCCCTCCATCAGCGGCACCTCACAGACTGTGGCGGTAATGACCGGGGAATCGGACAGGGGGGAAATCTTATCGCCGAAGAAGGCGCCGGTGCATACCGCGCCGGCAGCCGCCGGCAGCGGCACACCCAAGCCCTGTGCCACACCCATGCAGGCCACGCCCACAGTAGCCAGCGTACCCCAGGAGGTGCCTGCCATGGTGGACATCAGCGTACAGAGAATGCACACCACCGGCAAAAACAGGCCCGGCGTCAAAACCTTCATACCGTAGTAAATCATCACCGGCACCGTGCCGCTGGCCATCCACACACCCACTAAAACGCCTACGGACAGCAAAATTAGAATTGCCACGATCATGGAGGACACCGTTTCCTTGATGCCCTGCTGCAGCTCCGCATAGGGGATGCCGAAGCACCATGCCATCAGGCACATGATCACACCATCCAATGTCAAAACGATGCGGTTGTTCAGCTTCATCACCAGCAGCCCCGCAATGATCACGGCGATGCCGACAAGCAGCATCCATGCCGCCTGCCACGGTCTTACGATTCTCTTGTTTTCCATCTTGGTCATCCTTTCTCTTTTGACCGAAATTGAATTGAAAAAGGATAACAAAAAAGCTATGATCCCCGTGGAGATCATAGCCGGAACACCTGTTTTTTCCGCAAGACCCAATGGCTGCGGCGAAACGGCGGTCTGATAGCGCTCCACAAATGTGGCAGTCCGGCGGATATTCTCCGACGGCCCAGGTGATCGCCCCTCAGGCAAAGCAACGACCCTTCGGCGGCTTGCCCTTTCCCTCCGGCGGATGCCTGTCCTTGGCTCCGGGGGTACTCTTGCGCGCCGCGCCTCTATCCTCGTTCAATTTCTGTTAAGATATCACATTCTTCCAGTAATTACAAGTGTTTTCGCGCTATTTCCTCAATTTAAGCGTTTACCACAAAAAAATCAGGCCGCAGCTACCTTTTCTTGGAAAACACCCCGGTACGGCTGACCGTACCGGGGTGTTCTCTCACTTTTTCATTTTCCAAGCTATATCTCGGAAGGCGTTCTGCCGAAGGTAATCTTCCGATTTTTTACGTTCAGTTTCCGTCCCCGGCAAGGTCAAGCCGCTATTGTCGGACACACTACGGTATTAGGCCGCTGCAATTACGGGAAAGTCACTTCATAAACTCTCCCTGCAGCTCAAACGCATGATTCATGGGGCCGGAGCCGTGCCCCAAGTCCAGCATAGCCGCCAGCGCCCCGGAGATGTACGCCTTGGCCCGCGCCACGGCCTCATCCAGTCCATAGCCCTTGGCCAGATTGGAGGCAATGGCGCTGGAGAGGGTACAGCCGGTACCATGGGTATTGGGATTATTGATGCGCTTGCCACGAAACCATTTCCCCACACCATGACGCCACAGCAGATCATCGGCGTCATTGATCTGATGGCCGCCCTTGCACAGTACGGCGCAGCCGTACCGCTCACTGATGCTCTTTGCGGCGGTCTCCATGCCTGTTGCGTCCGTAATGGACAGTCCAGAGAGGATTTCCGCCTCTGGAATATTGGGGGTCAGCACCTCCGCCATAGGCAGCAGCCTGGCCAGTGCTTCCATGGCATCCGACCGCAGGAGCTTTGCCCCGGAGGTGGCCACCATCACCGGGTCCACCACGATATGCTTTGCGCCGTACTGCTTCAGCTTCTCCGCGATCACTGTGATGAGCTCCGCAGAGGAGACCATGCCGATCTTCACGGCGTCCGGGAAAATATCAGTAAAAACAGCGTCCAGCTGCTCACCCAAAAAATAGGGCGTGGATTCCAAAATATCTGTGACGCCGGTAGTATTCTGGGCGGTCAGGGCCGTAACAGCGCTCATGGCATAAACGCCGTTCGCCATCATGGTCTTGATATCCGCCTGAATCCCGGCGCCTCCGCTGGAATCGCTTCCGGCAATGGTCAACGCTGTTTTCATCTGAATACTTCCTTTCTTTTTACAGCACGGTTTTACAACGCAATACAAGGTGGTGCCCCCCATGTACCGCCTGAACATAGGGTAAGTCCCTACCATCAATTGATAAGGGCAAATATGCTTTCCAGCGGCCTAAATAGCCGCTGATTTTGTCATTGTCCTTGGCTTGCGCCAGCAAGCCTTCGTCCGCTTCCGCATCAGCGCCCATTTTTGCTTGCTGGAAAGTCCTTCGGAGTTTTTCGGAATCGGAAACGGCGGCTCAGCGAGGCTGACGAAGCAGCCGGGCTGCCGCCCGGCAATGAGGAAAACGAAGCTGGACGTTGTTTCAGTTCCGAAAAACCGTGTTTGCCCTTATCAACTGATGGTACCAACTTTTGATTTAGTTACAGTTATTGAGTGCGGGCCAATACGCCGGGAAAGCGGCCAACTCCGTCAGATAGACCTCCGCCGCCTGCCGCAGCCCCGCCTGATCCGGCTCGCCCTGTCCGTCATAAACACCCACGGTCCTGTAGCCCGCCGCCTTGGCGGTTTGCATCGCATAGAGGGAATCCTCAAATACCAGCGTTTCCGCCGGGACTGTTCCCAGCGCAACCGCCGCCCGGTGGTAAATCGTCGGGGCGTGCTTGCTCTCCCCTATCTCTGTAGTGGTCAGTATCGTTTTGAGATAGGGCCGCAGGCCCAGCCGTGTCAGCGCCCGCTCTACATGATCCCGGGGGCTGGAGGTCGCTGCCGCCATGGGGATACCCCGCCGGGAGAAAAATTGCAGCAGTTCCTCCGCACCGGGCTTGGCCGGGACCTCATAGCCGTAATAATCCGCCAGCAGCGCGGCAATTCCGTCCCATATTTCCGCTTCACTTTCCGGCAGAGAATAATGGGTCTTCAGATAAGCCGCTCCCTGCTCCATGCTCATGGCAAACAGCACCTCCCCAAGGCCCGGTGCTGGACTGATGCCCCGCGCCCGCAGATACCGGGCGCCTAAATCCCTCCAGATCCCCATGGAGTCCAGCAACACTCCATCCAAATCAAAGATGGCTCCCCGAATCATGCCCGCAGCATAGCCTCTGCGGCGGCTTTCAGCTCCTCTGCGGCGGACTTGATATTCTTTGCGGCGTAAATGGCGCTGATGACCGCCACACCGCAGATGCCGCTGCCTGCCAGCTTGGCCACATTCTCCTGAGAAATGCCGCCGATGGCCACCACTGGAATCGATACGGCGGCGCAGATGTCCTTCAGTGTCTCATAGGGGAGCTCCTGCACATCGGCCTTGGAGCCGGTAGGGAACATCGCGCCCACTCCGAGATAGTCCGCGCCGTGCTTCTCTGCCAGCAGCGCCTCCTCTACCGAGTGGGCGGAAACGCCGATGATCTTGTCCGGCCCCAGCTTGGCCCGGACGTCCAGCGCCTCCATATCGCTCTGGCCCACATGGACGCCATCTGCGCCCATGGCCCTTGCAATGTCCACATTATCGTTGACGATAAAGGGGACATGACGCTCCCGGCATAGGGCCTGAAGCGCTCTGGCCTCCTCTAAAAACGCTCCCTCCTCCAATGTCTTTTCACGGAGCTGGAGCATGGTCACACCACCGTCCAGACTCTCCCGGACCACCTCCAGCAGTGTACGTCCGTTCAGCCAGTGACGGTCCGTTACGGCATAGAGCAGCAGATCGCGTTTATCAAGCTTCATACCTGACGCCTCCATCAAAATAAAAATGCGGATATGCCGCAAAGACATATCCGCATTGCCTTCAAACGTGTCAGCAACGGCATCTCCCTACGTTGGCATGATTCAAATCAGGTTCCGGGTCTGGGCGCTGCAGCCCACTCTCAGCCCGCTCGCGCAAGCTCCCCTGTTGACAGTAGCCATCATAGCACGTTCCGCCGCAGATTACAACATTTTTCCATAGAAAGCGTACCGAAAGGGCCCGGGTTTCCCCGGACCCTCAGCTTGGCAAAAAATTTTGCCAAGCTGAGTCCAATTTTCAAAACATTTTGAAATTGCCGATTAAAATAGCGCAGGACACCCTTCTTGGGTTTCCCGCGCACACCCTTCCTTACCGCCTCGGAAAAGCTGCTGTTTCTTCCGGCAGCTTCAGGGCCCGGGTTTCCCCGGACCCTTTCGGCGATTGCTTTATTCAATTTTACTTACCCAGCATGATGTTGAGAATCTCGATATCGGTCTCCTTCATGCCGTCCCGGCCCATGCGGCCCACGCTGCGGATGGTATCCTCAACGTTATCCTTCACCAGACCCTCGCCGGGCTGGAACACGTGCTCACCCCGGGCCATTTCAAGACCCAGCAGAGCACACTCCACCGCAGCGGCGATCTTGGCGGCGCAGGAGGACTTTGCACCGTCGCACACCATGCCGCCGATGGTGGCAATGGCATTTGTGATGACGCTGCAGATCACCTCATAGGATTCGCCCAGCATATAGGCGATACCCACCGCAGAGGCGCAGGCGGCGCTGGTAGCGCCGCAATAGGCGGAAAGGCTGCCAATGTACTTCTTCTGGTGCACGGAAATGAGGTTTGCCACCACCAGAGCGCGGCGGACCTTCTCATCGTCAATATGGTATTCCTTGGCGTACTCGAGAATGGGCATCGTGACGGTAATGCCCTGATTGCCGCTGCCGGAGTTGATAACCACCGGCAGCGCACAGCCGCCCATCCGGGCATCGCTGCCGGCGGCGGCAGCGGCACGCGCACGAGTACGGAGGTCATTGCCGTGCTGCAGCAGCACACGGCCTACCTCGGCGCCATAGGGATTTTTCAAGCCTTCCTGAGAGATAGCGGAGTTCATTTGAATCTGACGGTCCAGCAGTTCCTTCACATCCTCCATCCGCACTTCATCGGCGAATTCCAGAATGCCCTTAATGGTCAGCAGGGACCGGTCGCCCTTCTTGGTGTTGGCGGAGCTGTCCTGCTTGGCGGACACCAAAACGGTATCGTCCTTCTGCAGCAGCGTCACATTATTGTGGTGATCCTTGATCTGCGCCGTGACAGTATGGCCCTCCGCATCCTTGAGATGCACCTCCACAAAGAGGTTCTCAACGCCCTTGGCCAGTTGGCAGGTGCAAAAGCCCTCGGCAATGAGCTTCCGGGCCTTCTCCACATCCTCCGGCGTCACGCTCTGCAAAACCTCCAGTTCACGGTCGGAATCACCACCCACAATTCCCAGAACGGCCGCCACGGCAATGCCGCGCTGACCCTGAGAATTGGGAACCACAACGCCCATCACGTTCTTCACAATGTTGCCGCTGCACAGGACCTCGCAGGATACAGGCTCACTTCCCAGCGTCTTGCGTGCCAGTGCGGACACAAAGGCGATCGCGATGGGCTCTGTACACCCCATAGCGGCGATGAGTTCTTCCTTGAGAATCTCTACACAGTTGTCATACAATTTTTTCTCCATAACTACCCCTCCAAGGCTTTGTTATTCTCCATACAAAAACCGCCTTGCATATCTTCAAGACGAGTGTGGACATAAATCTGCATTTTCTCTCAATTTCCGCCTTTATCATAGCACACCCCCCATGGAAACACAAGCCGCGCCCCTTCAATTTCGACGAATATTTCTGGTAATTTGCCAAAGCACGTGCCGCTCGATTTTTCATAATTTCCAGTTCTTTGGGCATACTGCTTCCAAAACCGTTTTCAGGGAGGAATGTCTATGAACGGCAAGCGGATAGGACGGCGTACCGTGGCCCTGCGGACACCGCCCTCGGTGCTGTCCTTTGCCAATATCGGCGGGCGGATGGAGGGGCAGGGGCCGCTGGCAAAATACTTTGACGAGCTGTGCGAGGACTCGTTTTTTGGAGAAAAAACATGGGAAAAGGCAGAGTCAGCCATGCAGGAACGGGTACTGCGGCGGGTGCTGGAGCAGGTGGGCCTTGCGCCGGACGAGCTGGACTATGTGCTGGCGGGTGACCTTTTGAACCAGTGCATCGGCTCCTCCTTCGGTCTGCGGGACTTCAGCATTCCCTTTTTCGGGCTATACGGCGCCTGCTCCACCATGGGGGAATCTTTGGCGCTGGCGGCCATGCTCATTGACGGCGGCTTCGCCGAAAAGGCCGCCGCGCAGGCCAGCTCCCATTTCTGCACAGCGGAACGGCAGTACCGGATGCCAGTGCCCTATGGAAGCCAGCGGACGCCTACCGCCCAATGGACTGCCACTGCCGCCGGGTGTACGCTGCTCTCCGCCCAAGGGCCGGGGCCGTATATCACCCATGTCACCTGCGGCAAAATCGTGGACAAGGGCATCACCGACCCCAACAACATGGGCGCGGCCATGGCCCCCGCCGCCTACGATACGCTCCGGGCCTACTTCTCCGATACCGGCACCGGCCCGCAGGACTATGACGCTATTTTCACCGGGGACCTCGGCGAGCTGGGCCACGGCATCGTCACGGATTTTTTCCGACAGGACGGTGTTGACCTCTCCAAAAACTATTTTGACTGCGGAATGCTGCTCTATGACCGGGAGGGGCAGGATATGCACGCTGGCGGCTCCGGCTGTGGCTGCTCCGCCGCTGTGTTCAACGGCTATATCCTCACAGGCTTAAAGCAGGGCCGCTGGCGGCGGGTGCTGTTTGCCCCCACCGGGGCGCTGCTCTCCCCCACCTCCAGCTTTCAGGGAGAATCCATTCCCGGTATCTGTCATTTGGTGTGCGTCAGCACAGAAAGGTAAAGCGATGGAATATCTGAAAGCATTTCTCTGCGGCGGCGTGCTCTGCGCTATCGGGCAGGTTCTCATTGACCGCACCCAGCTCACCCCCGCCCGTATCCTCACCGGCTATGTGGTGGCGGGCGTTGCGCTCAGCGCCGTGGGGCTGTACCAGCCCATTGCCGACTGGGGCGGTGCCGGGGCCACCGTACCCCTGACAGGCTTCGGTCACGCGCTGGCAAAGGGCGTTGCCAAGGCTGTTGCCGAAAAGGGCTGGCTGGGCGTTTTTACCGGCGGTCTCACCGCCACTGCCGGCGGAATCGCGGCGGCCGTGGTTTTCGGCGTACTGATGGCGCTGCTGTTCAAGCCCGGCGACAAGCGGTAGTCCACAGATGACAAAGCGGCAGGGCTGCGCCCTGCCATTTTGTTATCAAATTGTTGCTACTTTTCGCGGCCTTTCTGGTATACTATATCTGATTTTCGACAGAAAGGATCTGTTTTCATGCGGTGTATTTCCGCTTTTCTTTTGTCATTGACGCTCGCGCTCTCCCTCACCGCCTGTTCCTCCGCCCCTAAGGCAGACACCTCCACACGGCCAGAGGAACCGCCTGCCGAAACCCCGGAGCCTGAAACTCCCGCGCAGACGGAGCCGGAACCCTACGTCATTTCCTCCCCCACCGTTGATCGGGGCACTGTGGACGGCGTGACCTACACGGCGTGGGACGGTATCGTGGAGCACCTCTTTTTCCACCCCGTTGTGGCCTATCCCGAGCTGGCCTTTGACGGCGATTCCCAGTCTGACGGAATCGATGACTGGATGGTAACAGTGGACGAGTATGACAAAATTTTGCAGAGCGTCTATGACCGGGGCTATGTTTTGGTGGACATAGGCGATGTGTGGAGCGAGAGCACGGACGCAAACGGTCAGCCGGTCATGGTCCGCAACACGCTGTACCTCCCGGAGGGCAAAAAGCCTTTGATTCTCTCCTATGACGATGTAAACTATTATGACTATATGCTCAAGGATGGCTTTACCTACAAGCTCATCATCGGGGACGATGGTCTTATCTGGAGCTATGGTCTGGACCCGCAGGGCAATGAGGTTGTCTCGCAGGATTTGGACGCTATCACCATTCTGGACAAGTTCGTCCGGGAGCACCCCGACTTTTCCCCCTTCGGTGCCAAGGGCAGCCTCAGTCTCACCGGCTATCAGGGGATTTTAGGCTACCGCACCAACACGGACACCAAGGTCTGGAATGATGAATTGGAGGCCAACCGTCTGAAGGAATGTGAGGCTGTAAAGCCCATCATCGCGGAACTGAAGCGCACCGGCTGGACCTTCGGCAGTCACACCTGGGGCCACATCAATCTCTCGTCCTCCTCTTTGGAGCGGGTGAAGGCGGACACCAAGCGCTGGATGGACGAGGTGGGCAGTCTGATCGGCCCCACCCCCATTCTCTATTATCCCCACGGTGCCCGACCCGACGGGGATGATGTCCAGAGCACCGGCCCCATTTTCAAGTATTTGCAGGAGCAGGGCTTCCGGGTGTTCGCCTCCGTGGGCATCAGCTCCTACTCCAAAATCAAAACCGACATCTGCGCGGTGATCTGTGACCGGCTCCACCCGGATGGCACCACCCTCCGGGGCAGCGACAAGGTCATCGGCTGGTACAGCCAGTTCTACGATGCCAGAGACATCATTGACTTGGACGTGCGCCCCAACCGGGGCGTGAAGTGGACGCCGAAATCCGCGTCCTGACCGCGAAAAGGAGGCTTTATCCATGAGTCTTGACGAATTGAAGGCCGCAGCCGTGGCCATGCTGGACCGGGCCTATTGCCCTTATTCCCATTTTCCCGTTGGCGCGGCGCTGGAATGCGCCGATGGGACGGTATTTACCGGCTGCAACATTGAAAATGCCGTTTATCCGGTAGGCACCTGCGCCGAGCGCACCGCCATGAGCAAGGCTGTCAGCGAAGGACATACGGATTTTGTACGCATTGTCATCGCCGGACGCAGCAGCGATTACTGCTACCCTTGTGGGATGTGCCGCCAGTTTATGAAGGAGTTCGCGCCGGAAATGCAGGTCATCTGTCTCAACGGCAAGGGGGAGGCGCTGGAGCTGACGCTCCGGGACCTGCTGCCCTACGGCTTTGACAGTACTTTCCTTCCGGGTGAGCAGTAATTCTTCGTAAAAACAATTTTAAACGAGGACAATAAAAGCAGGGCGCTGTGCGATGCACAGCGCCCTGCTTTTTCTGAATTTTTCAAACCGTGAGCTGATCAGCCCTGATTGCCGAAGTAGTAGTTGAAGATATCCCACGGATTGCTGTAATAGCCATTGCCGCCGTTATAGGAGCCGTTGTTGGAATTGCTGTTATTGTTCTGGCTCTGCTGGGACTGGCTGTTGTTGTCCGTGGCCTGATCCGCAGGCACGGCGCCCCACGTCACGGAGACGTCCTGCTGCTTACCGTCACGGTAAATGGTGAACGTGGATTCATCACCGGCGGAATACTTCTTCTTCAGGGCCACCAGGTCCTGATAGGAGTCCACATCCGTACCGTCGATCTTCATGATAACATCGCCCATCTTGAGACCCGCCTTGTCAGCGGCGCTACCATCCTCCACGGAGTAGATGAACACGCCCTTGGTAACATCATAGCGATACTGGGCGGCCATCTGCTCATTCATGGTGCCGGGGGTGATGCCAAGATATGCCTTGTTGCTGACATAGCCGTTGGTCATGATATCCTGAATCATAGCCGCCACATCGTTGATAGGGATGGCGAAGCCCAGACCCTCAACGCTCTGGCTTGCATAGCTGGAATACTTGGCGGACACAATGCCCACAACCTCGCCGTACTCGTTGAACAGCGGGCCGCCGGAGTTGCCGGGATTAATAGCCGCCGTGACCTGAATCATGTTGAAGGGAGTTCCGTCTACATCAATAGCGCGGTTCACCGAGGAAGCAATGCCCTCACTCATGGAAAACGTCAGCTCGCCCAGCGGGTTGCCGATAGCCAGGATGTGATCGCCCACATTCAGGCTGTCGCTGTCGCCCAGCGTTACGTTAGGCAGGTTTTCGGCCTCGATCTTGATGACGGCAATATCGTAGTCCTCGTCGCCGCCGATATACTGGGCGTCATAGCTGTCGCCATTATACAGCGTGACCTTCACGGTATCGGCGTCGCCTACCACATGGTAATTGGTGACGATATAGCCATCCGGCGTCAGGATGAAGCCGGAACCGGCGCCAGCGGTCTGTGTGGTCTGGCCAAAGAAGTTAGGGTCAGAGGTGGCAGTGATGTTGATGGACACCACGCTGTTGACGTTGGCGGCGTACAACTCCGCGTCCGTCATGGCGGTTTTCCCGTCCACGGTCTTGACTTGAATTTCCGTGGGCCTGCGGTTGGAGACATTCACCTCTGTGGTATCGCTGTTGGACCGGTTGCTCACAAGGTACGCCGTGCCGCCGCCTACCAAGCCGCCCAACAGGGCGCACACCAGCGCCAAGGACGCGACCTTCATGCCGACACGGCTCTTTGCGGACTTGTGCTGGGGCTGCTGTCCGCCTGCCGGGCCATAGCCGGTGGGCTGGCTCTGCGGCTGCACATTGTCCTGGCTCTGCGCCTGCTGCTCGCCCTGCGCCTGTTTGGCCTGCTGCTGACGGTAGCTGTTGATCTGCTCGTCTACGCTGGGCTGCTTTGCGTCATAGCGCTGGCCCGGCTCCGTACCGTCCTTGCGGTATGTGTAGTGATACAAATTATTTTCATCGTTATACATAAGTCAAACCTCCTTGAGATCGGTGGCCGGAGTTCCGGCCCGCCGGGGACTTCCTTAACTTTGACTGTAGTATAGGCCGGAAATCTTAAAACTGCCTGAAAAATTTTTAAAGCAATTATGAACCATGCTTTCTCTTTTCCGCAGAGTGTGCTAAAATTCTTCTATCAATTCCCTTGGAGGTACTCTCATGCTGCGAATCGAAAATCTGAAGCTCCCGCCCGGCAGCGGTGACGCCGCACTGCGCGCGCAGGTCCTAAAGGTGCTGCGGCTCCCGGAGGAACGCCTGCTGGCGCTGCGAATCCTGCGCCGCAGCATTGACGCCCGGGAGGGGGTCCATTGGGTCTATACGGTGGAGGCCGAGACCGCCAACGAGGACGCTGTGCTCCGCCGCTGCCGGGACAAGCGGGTATCCTGCGCAGAGCCACGGCCCGCTTATCGGCTGCCGCAAGTCGTTCCCACCCCGGACTGTCCCCCGGTCATTGTGGGAGCCGGACCCGCGGGACTGTTCGCCGCGCTGGTACTGGCCCGGGCCGGTGCCCGTCCCATTTTATTGGAACGTGGCCGCCGGGTGGAGGAACGCACCGCCGATGTAGAGCGCTTCTGGTCCACCGGGGCGCTGGACCTCACCAGTAACGTCCAGTTCGGCGAGGGCGGCGCCGGTGCGTTTTCCGACGGAAAGCTGAATACCGGCACCAAGGACATCCGACACCGTTTTATTTTAGAGGAGCTGGTAAAGTGCGGCGCACCGGCGGACATTCTGATCGACGCCAAGCCCCATATCGGCACGGATTACCTGCACATCGCCCTGAAAAATCTGCGGCAGGAGCTATTGGACGCCAGGACGGACCTCCGCTTTGAGAGCCAGCTCACCGATTTGGATATCCGGGACGGTGCGCTGCGGAAAATCACGGTCTCCGGTCCCGAGGGAACCTACACGCTCCCTTGCCAAAACCTGATTCTCTGTCCCGGCCATTCTGCCCGGGACACCTTTGAAATGCTGTACCGCCGGGGCGTTCCCATGGAGGCTAAGCCCTTTGCCGTGGGCGTCCGCATTGAGCAGCGGCAAGCAGACTGCGACGCCGCCCAATACAAGCAGTACGCCGGACATCCGGGCCTCCCGGCCTCCACGTACAAGCTGAGCTGTCATCTTTCCAACGGCCGGGGCGTATTTTCCTTCTGCGTCTGCCCCGGCGGGCAGGTGGTGGCCGCCGCGTCAGAGGAAAACCGGGTGGTGACCAACGGCATGAGCGAATTTGCCCGGGACCAGGAAAACATCAACGGCGCGCTGCTGGTGAACATCACGCCGGAGGATTTCGGCGGCGAAAGCCCCTTGGCGGGCATTGCATTCCAGCGGCGGCTGGAGGCCGCTGCCTACCGCGCCGGTCAAGGCGGATACCTTGCCCCCTCGCAGCGGGTGGAGGATTTTCTGCTAAACCGCCCCTCTGCGGGGCCGGGGCGCGTCAAACCCAGCTATCGCCCCGGTGTGACATGGACAAATCTCCAGGACTGTCTGCCGGACTTTGTGGCCGAGTCCATCGCGGAGGCGCTGCCGATTTTGGGCCGCAAGCTGCGGGGCTATGACCAGCCGGACGCTGTGCTCACCGCTGTGGAGAGCCGCAGCTCCTCTCCGGTGCGCCTTTTGCGGGACACCGATTGCCAGTCTCCCATTCGGGGGCTGTATCCCTGCGGCGAGGGCGGCGGCTGGGCCGGGGGAATCCTCTCCGCCGCTGCGGATGGGATGCGCTGCGCTGAGCAAATCTGCAATGCGCTGAACCAAGAAGCCTGAAAAGCTATTTTACTTTCCTATATGTTCACTTTTCCACGCTGAAAGGAGTCATTTATGAGCCGTGATATCTGCATTTTCCAGAGCTTTCTGACCCCGGCACACAAGGCGCAGATCACCGCCGCCGCAGAGGCGGCTGGCATGACGCCGTATTTCTTCACAAAGGACCAGTTTAACGCCGCCCGCGACTGCGTGCAGCACTGCGAGGTTCTCTACGCCGCCTCCCCGGACCTGCTCCGCACCGCGCCCGCCACACTGAAATGGTACTGCGCCTCCTCCGCCGGGTTAGACGCCTATTGCAGGGATGAAAGCCTTTTCGCCAACCCAAACTGCCTTTTGAGCAACAGCAACGCCTACGGCGTGACCATTGCGGAGCACACCATTATGGTAACGCTGATGCTGCTGCGGCAGATGCCCGCCTATCTGGATGCCGCCCGGGCGCACCGCTGGGCTGCCCCGGCGCCGGTACGCTCCATTCACGGCTGCCGTGTCACAATTTTAGGCACCGGCGATCTCGGCGGCAATATTGCCCGCCGGATGCGAGGCATGGGCGCTGAAAAAATCATCGGCCTCAGCCGCAGTGGAAAGGCCCGGGAGGCCGGCATTTTCGATGAGACCTACCCTATCTCTCAGTTGGACCGTCTGCTGTCGGACGCAGAGCTGCTGGTCATGGCGCTTCCCAATACACCGGAGACGGTGAATATTCTCAACCGCGAGCGAATTGCCCGTCTGCCGAAGGAGGCCATTGTCATCAATGTGGGCCGGGGCAACGCACTGGATCAAGCGGCGCTGGCCGAGGCCCTGAACACCGACCACATTGCCGGCGCCGCGCTGGACGTTGTCGACCCGGAGCCGCTGCCGGAAAATGACCCCCTGTGGGACACCAAGCATCTGATTTTGACGCCCCACATTTCCGGCAACCTGACGCTGGGCTATACCTGTGACCGGAATGTGGAGCTGTTCTGCGAGGACCTTGCCAACTACGCCGCTGGGCGGCCTCTATCCCACCTTGTAGACCGGAAGCGGGGCTATTGACCCCGGTGCTGCCCCATGTGACCACCGCCGGATTTCGTTCTTTTCTCAAAAAAAACGCTAAAAATCCCCCAAGGACATTCCTTGGGGGATTTTTTCGGCCGTTTATTACTTTGCGTATTCGACGCATTTCGTTTCCCGAATCAAATTTACCTTGATCTGACCGGGATATTCCATTTCTTCCTCAATCTTCTTTGCAAGGTCATGAGCCAGAATAATCATCTGATCCTCGCTGACCTGCTCGGGCTTCACCATGACCCGCACCTCGCGGCCGGCCTGAATGGCATACGCTTTCTCAACGCCCTGGAACGAGGACGCAATGCTCTCCAACTGCTCCAGCCGCTTGATGTAGTTCTCCAGATTCTCGCGGCGGGCACCGGGACGGGCTGCGGAAATGGCATCCGCCGCCTGAACGAGGCACGCGATGATGGTGCGGGGCTCCACATCGTTGTGGTGGGCCTCGATGGCGTGGATGATTTCTTCCTTCTCCTTGTACTTCCGGGCAAATTCCACGCCCAACTGCACATGGGTGCCCTCCATCTCGTGATCCACGGCCTTGCCGAGATCGTGGAGCAGACCGGCGCGCTTGGCGGTCTGGACATCGGCACCCAATTCGGCGGCCATCATGCCGGCGATGTGGGACACCTCAATGGAGTGCTGCAGAACGTTCTGGCCGTAGCTGGTGCGGTAATGCAGGCGGCCCAGTATCTTCACCAGCTCCGGGTGGAGATTGCGGACGCCGCACTCAAACATGGCCCGCTCGCCCTCGGCCTTGATGGTGGCCTCCACCTCGCGGCGGGCCTTTTCCACCATTTCCTCAATGTGAGTAGGATGGATACGGCCATCGGCAATAAGCTTTTCCAGCGCCAGCCGGGCGATCTCCCTGCGGACCGGCTCGAAGCAGGAGACGGTGATGGCCTCCGGTGTATCGTCGATGATGAGGTCCACGCCGGTCAGCGTCTCGATGGTGCGGATATTGCGGCCCTCACGGCCGATGATACGGCCCTTCATCTCGTCATTGGGCAGGGGAACCACACTGACGGTCAGCTCGGCCACGGAGTCCGCCGCGCAGCGCTGGATGGCCTGAGCCACCACCTCGCGGGCGCGGGTCTCGCACTCCTCCTTCATCTGGGACTCCACCTCTTTGATCTTGAGGGCAGTCTCATGGGTCACTTCGCTCTCCACCTGCTCAATGAGGTATGCTTTGGCCTCATCCGCGGTAAAGCCGGAGATTTTTTCCAGCATCGCCGTCTGGCTCTGCTTAATGGTTTGAATCTCCTCCTGTTCCTTTTCCATAGCGGCGTGCTTCTGTGCAAGGGATTCTTCTTTTTTCTCAATGGTCTCCAGCTTGCGGTCCAGATTTTCTTCCTTCTGCTGCAAGCGGTTTTCCTGCCTTTGCAGATCGGCTCTGCGGGATTTTTCTTCCTTCTCGTAGTCAGTGCGGCTTTTGAGAATCTCCTCCTTGGCCTCCAGCAGCGCTTCCTTCTTCTTGGTCTCGGCGCTCTTGATTGCCTCATTTACAATGCGCCGGCCTTCTTCTTCGGCGCTGGAGATTTCCTTTTCAGATACCCTTTTCCGATAATTGATTCCGAGGGGGAAGAAAATCACAGCGCCCACCACAAAGGCAACGATGCCGATGAGGTAAGTCATACAGTGTACTTCCTTCCTTTTCTTTCGGTGTAAAAAACACCATAAAATTACCGTCCGGCTCACCGCAGGGCCAACCGGTACGGTTCAGAACACAAACAGGCGGGCACCCCTTTGCCGCCTATAATGATCCCTTTATAGTTTAATCAGATGCATCGGCGATGTCAAGCCATTTACCGTAAATTTGCCGCCGTGTTTTTATGGAATTTCAATAAAGGCGGCTGCGGCATAGCCCGTCTGTCCATTGTACTCCACCACGTACCACCCCTGCCATTCGCCGTAAACCGTCACCTCCGCGCCATTGGGGAGATTGGCAATGACCGTGCCGGTGGAAGACGGTTTGCTCCGCAGATTCAGCGTTCCGTAGCTCAATCGCACCACGCCCCGGGCCGGGTCCATGGGCGCGATGAACGGAATGCCGAAATACTCCGTCAGCGCCCGTACCAGTTGGCGGGCAATGTCCTCCACATGGCCCTCGACCCACAGGGCGTCGGAATAGTTATCATGATAGCCGATCTCCACCAGCACCGCCGGGAACCGGGACCGGGACACCTCTCCCAGTGCGGTGGTAGGGCGGGTGGTGACCTTGTCGGGCAGCGGGTAGATCTCCCGCAGATTTTTGGCGATCAGCTCCGCGCCACGCTGTCCGCCGCTGCTGCCCGGATAGTAAAACGCAATGATTCCCCGGGTGGAACTTTGCGGCTCCCCATTGCCGATGGCGTTGGAGTGCAGCGCCAGATAAAAGTCGTAATAGCCGCTGTTGGCCTCCCGGATGGCGGCAGCGGCGGAGCCGTTCGGGTCATTGCGACGGTAGCGGATGGCGTTGGACCGCAGATACGGCTCCATAGCGTCCACGATCCGGTTCATCCAGTATTCCTCGCTGCCGCTGCCGGTGACATAAGGGTTCCAGTCCTGTGTAGACGGGCTTAAATAAACAATGGGCATCAGCTTTCCCTCCCATGCAAATTCTCTCTGTCACATGGTATGGCGTTTTCCCGGCAAATGTGCTATACTGACCTCGATTTGAACACAAAGGAGCACAGCTTATGAAAATGGAGCGGGGCTATCCCGTTTATACCGTCACGCCCAAGGCGGAAAACGTCATTCTGCGGGGCCATCCGTGGGTGTATGACGCGGAGATTTTAAATACGGAGGGCGAGACCGCCAACGGCGGTCTGGTGGACGTTGTCAGCAAAAAGGGGCGGTATCTGGGGACCGGCTTCCTCTCGGAGCGTTCCAAAATTCGGGTGCGGCTCATCTCCCGCAACGCCAATGACCGCTTTGACGCCGCCTTCTGGCACCGGAAGCTCCAATGGGCATGGGAGTATCGCAAATCCGTCATGGACCCGGCGGACCTGGACGCCTGCCGCATTATTTTCGGTGAGGCGGACGCCTTCCCCGGCCTGACGGTGGACAAGTTCCACGATCTGCTTAGCGTGCAGGTGCTCTCCGTAGGTATGGAAAACCTACAGGATACGCTGCTGCCCGCTTTGACGGATATTCTGCGGCAGGACGGTCAGCCCATCCGGGGCGTATTTCTGCGGAACGATGTGGCCCTCCGGGACAAGGAGGGGCTGCCCCAGGGCAAGGGCTGGTATATTCTCCCCGGCGAAACGCCGCCGGAGAGTCCCGTGGTGGAGATCACGGAAAACGGGGTCAAATATCTGGTGGACGTGGAAAACGGCCAGAAAACCGGCTTCTTTCTGGACCAGAAATACAACCGGCGGGCGGTGGGGCGTCTGGCGGCGGGAAAAACCGTTCTGGACTGCTTCACCCACACCGGCTCCTTCGCCCTGAATGCTGCACTGGGCGGCGCCGCCTGCGTCACGGCGGTGGATGTATCGGAGGCCGCCGTGGAGATGGCCCGGGCCAATGCAGAGCGCAACGGCGTGTCCGACCGTATGGACTGTGTGGCCGCCAACGTATTCGACCTGCTGCCCCAGCTGGAAAAGGAGCCGCGGAAATATGACTTCATCATCCTCGACCCGCCGGCTTTCACCAAAAGTAGGAAAACCGTAGCCAACGCCATCACTGGGTACAAGGAGATCAACTACCGGGCCATGAAGCTGCTGCCCCGGGGCGGGTATCTGGCCACCTGCTCCTGCTCCCATTTTGCCACGGCGGAAAAGTTCGAGGCCATGCTCCGCTCCGCCGCTCATGACGCCGGGGTGCAGCTCCGGCAGATCGAGGCGCGGCAGCAATCCTGCGACCATCCCATCCTCTGGGGCGTGGAGGAAACGGATTATCTGAAGTTTTATCTATTCCAAATCGTATAAATTTTATCGTAATATACAGAAAGGATTCGAATGCTGCCGCATTCGGGTCCTTTTTGTCTGTCTTGGGTGCAATCAAACGAATTGCCCCGGCACGGCTTGTGCCGGGGCGATTTTTTCTGTTAAAATTTTTTCAGGAATCTTCAGCCGAAGCCGGCGCTGTTGGTTCCTCTGCCGCTTTCGCCCTTCTGCCGAATGGAACAAACAGGAACGGCGCCGCCCAGAACACTATGGCCGATACCCATTGCTTCACATTCCATCGGTATAATAGCTGTGAGATTACATCACACCAAGCCATGCTCTCCGAATACCCGATACTCAGCCAGCCGATTTGGGTAAGCTGCGCCGCAAGTCCCCACACCGCGCAAAGTACAAACATGACGCCCGCGGAAAACAGCAGTTCACCTCTGGTCCGTTTTCGGAAAAACAACAGACCGCCTGCAAGGACTGTTGCCGCAAAGAGCGCGGCGGAGATCAGCAGCCACCGCTCGTTGTTGACACTGACGCTCCCATCCGAAAGCCTGATGATGGCAAACCGTCTCCCCAGCGCAAGCTCAAGTCGAAAGCAAACCTGTCCGGCAAGGACGCAGAATACGGGAACCCTCCACCAGGCGCGTTTTGCCTCTTTCATGTCCACGGCTCCTTTCCACTGTTGTCCGGCAGCTTTCCCGCCGCAAATCAGTAGCCCCATGTCAGGAGTGTCCACGCCCCACCCTCGGAGCGGGCCAGCCACCACTGCCAGCCCTCATATTCCGTATCGGCGTCCCATGCATCCCTCTGCTCTACGGGAGAGTGAAAGCTGCTCTCAAACAGGACGCATTGGGTGAACGGCTCCGGAGAGGTCTCCTCATCTCTCAGCTCGTTCATCCACGCAACATTTTCCTCGCTGCACGCATCGTCACCGCCGTAGGTCAGGCTGTGCAGTTCACAGCCCTCCCAAGTGGAAAATTCCACCTCGATCACCGCAATGGCATCGTCCAGCTCCTCCTTTATGTAGAGCTCAGATTCTCCGTAGTCGATGGTAACGTCCGGTTTCTCCGCCGCCTTGTTCGGTTCGTCCGCTGTTTCCTTTTTACCGCAGCCCATCAGGCCCAACAAAAGCACGGCAGAAAGCAATCCTGCAAGCATCCATTTCATGTGACCGCTCCTTTCTGAAATTGGCCCCTGTACATTTCGGCACAGGGGCCAATTTTGGAAATACTGCTGCGAACTTGTCTGTAAGGCCTTAGCCCTTGACCTCCACGGCACGGACGATTCCGTCATAGACATAGAGGTTCATGGTGCCGCCATAATCCCGTGCGGCGTCCAGATCGGTCATCCACGTATCCGTGTCGGCATTGTAGCACTGGACGTTGGAGGGCACCTCATAGGTGCGGCTGCCGTAGGTCACGGCGGTCTTACCCACCCATGCGCTGGCGGGAACATTGCCGAGCCTGGTCATGGTGGCAAAGCTGGTGAAGCCGGTCTCTCCCTTATTGAAGCGGACCGCCACCCATGCGCCGCTGCTGACGTTGTTGCCGCTCTTGATGGGGCCGTAGGTCTTCTGCTTTGTCTCAATGGAGATGGACTGTGTTTCCTTGCCGGTGGTATCATCGCGGTCCGTCACCACCTTGGCCCGGCCATACACCGTATCGCCGGTGACGCTGCCGTTCAGCACCACAAGGTCCACCTGTCCTGCCCAGTTGGTCCGGGCATAGGTGACACGGCTCTCATTGATGACCGACTGACCCAGCTCGCCAAGGCCGATCTGCTTACCGCCATCAAAGATGAAGGCGTTGTCCGTCAGCTTCCGACCGCCCAGCGTCCGCTCCGGCACGTTCAGCTCGCCGCCGGCGCCGCCGGAAATTTTACCAAGGTTCAGCTTCACGTTCTGACCGCCGTTCTTGCTGCTGGAAAGGCTCACCACCTGACCGGCATAATCGCTGGCCGTACCCACTGTCAGCAGGCTGCCGCCGCAGATCATTTGCACGCTGCCGCTTCCATCCACATAGGCCATGGCGTTGCCCTGCACATTACCGCTGTTGGCGTCCTCCGCACCGGCCACCTGACCGTCCGCAGTCAGCAGCAGCACGATCTGCTTGCCGGGCTTCAGCTTGGAAAGGGAGTCCACCGCCGTAGGCAGAACGTTGAGCTTCATGCCGTTCAGCACGGTGATGGTAGAGGGATTGCTGGGAGAGGGACTGCAATCCTCGTAGTACACAGATACCCGGGTATCACTGACGATGATGGAATTGGTGGCGGCAGAATAGGTCGCCACATCGTAGCGCTTCAGGTCGCCGACAGACGCGGGCGTTCCGTTCTTATAGACATTGTAGCTGCTGCTTCCGGCCAGCGCGCCGAGGGTACTGCCCGCGTTGCCGTTGCCGATGATGACCGCCGCGTTGGACACGCCGCCGCTGCCTGTCACCGGCAGGAACGTCAAAATCTCTCCCTCGCTGTTGGTCACAACCTTGCCCTTGGAGCCGATGAGGCTGGTGGAGGTCACGGGATGTGCCATATCATATTCCGTGCCGCCGGCGGTCATGGTGCCCTTGCCGCCATCCACGGCGGTGAGGTAGACCTCGTTCTTCCCCACGCTGTAGCTGAACAGGACATCGCCCTTGCCGTGCTTGGCTTCAAACAGGTTCATAAAGAGCTTGGCCGCCTGCGCCCGGGTCACACCGGCGTAGGCCGAGGTGATGCCGGTGGATTTCAGCAGGCCGTTGGTCTGTGCCTCCGCCATGTAGCTCTGGGGCCACACACCGCCCATGTCCTCGTCTTTATAGCCGAGGCCCCGCATGAGAATCGTCACCGCCTGTCCGGCGGTCACGGTCTGTCCGGGCTTGAATTTACCATCGGCAAAGCCGGAGATGATTCCCTTTCGGGAGGCCATGTTGATATAAGCGGACGCCCAGTGGGAGGGCTTCACATCCGGGAAGATAGTCACGGTGGAATACCGGCCCAGCTCGCCGCTGCCATCCATGGCGTATACCGCCATCTTGCAGAACTGCGCCCGGTTCAGCACGGTGTCTGGCCGGAATGTTCCGTCACCGTAGCCATCCAGCACGCCCATGAGCCGCAGCGTCTCAATGGCTGTGGCGGTGTAGCTGTCGCTGACATCGGAAAATTTCGTAACAGAGGCCGCCCCCACCGGCACAGCCAGCAGGGATACCAGCAGGCTCACCGCCATGAGGCAGGTCAAAATTCGTTTTTTCATTCTTCTCTCTCCTTTAATCCGCCCGCAGGGCTTCCACAGGCTGCAATTTGGATGCCTTGGCCGCCGGGTAGCTGCCGAACAGCACACCCAGCGCTACCGACAGCCCGAAAGCCGCCAGCGTCACCCATGTGGCGGGAAAAATCGTCATCTGGAACAGGATTTTTCCCAAAACCAGACTGCCAATGGTGCCGAAAGCGATGCCTACCAGTCCGCCCATGCCGCAGAGCATACCGGACTCGATGAGGAACTGCGCCACAATGCTGCTGCGCTGGGCGCCGAGGCTTCGGCGGATGCCGATCTCTCTCGTGCGCTCCGTCACCGTCACCAGCATGATGTTCATAATGCCGATACCGCCCACCACAAGGGAGATGGCGGCA
>UQMC01000003.1 GCA_900542115.1 uncultured Oscillibacter sp.
CTACACTCTTTCCCTACACGACGCTCTTCCGATCTGACCTGCTGTCCAACAGCGAGCTGCACTCCACGGAGCATCTGGTGGCCACAGCGCTGCGGAACGGAGAGGCAAAAGAGGCCGTGATCTACTTTGGCCCCATGGGCTGTCAGACTGGATTTTTCTTCCTGTTCGATGAGCGGAAGCTCACGTTGGAGGGCGCGGTGGCGCTGATGAAAAAGGCCTTTGCCGAGGCGGCGGCCTTTGAGGGGGAAATGCCCGGAAAAAGCCCCATTGAATGCGGAAATTACATCAATCTGGACGTGGAGACCGGCCGGGCTGTCTGCCGGTGGTACAGTGAGCTTATTCGGGACTGGACCGTGGAGCGGCTGTCCTACGATTGGCAGGGTAAATAAGCGCCGGAGCGGCATTTGCTGAAAATTGTTGTTGACAAATGGCGCAAAGCCGCTATAATAGGTTCAAACCGATAAAGGCTATGACAAAGTCAGCTGCTTAACACCGCACGGCAAGCGAGAGGGGACAGTGGAAGCCCTCAGTGCAGGAAAGGCAGCGCGCCGCTTTGGAGCAGCCCGCGAGGAGCGGGACGGTTCATCCCCGTTACGAGATGACATGAGATATTCCCGCCGTGCGCGCAGCGGGGATAGATCAGGGTGGTACCGTGGATATTTTTCGCCCCTGACAGTTGTCAGGGGCGATTTTATTTTAGCTTTTCAGCTTGTAAGGAGGAGTTTTCCCATGAGATTTTCCAGTAAAGTGCAGAAATGCCAGTTGTCCCCCGTGCGTAAGTTTAATCCCTGCGCCGAGGCAGCGGCGGCACAGGGCCGGATGATCTATCATCTGAATATCGGCCAGCCGGATGTGAAAACGCCGGAGGCCTTTTACGAGGCGATCCGTGATTTCAAGGCCGAAACGCTGGAATATGCGCCCGCTCCCGGCCTGCCGGCACACATCGAGGCGGTGCAGGCGTATTACGCAAAGCTGGGTGTGAAGCTGGATAAGGATGACATTCTGGCAACCTCCGGCGGCGGCGAGGCGCTGGAGTTCATCCTCGCCTGCATTCTGGACGAGGGGGACGAGCTGCTGGTGCCGGAACCCTATTACGCTAACTACAATACTTTCGCCTACATGACCGGCGGCAAAATTCATCCCATCCCCACCTCTGCCGAAAACGGCTACCATTACGCGGAGCGCTCCCTCATTGAGCCGCACATCAACGCCCACACCCGGGGTATTTTGATTTCCAATCCCGGCAACCCCACCGGCGTGGTGCTCACCCGGGAGGAAATGCGCCTCATCGCGGACATCGTAAAGGAGCACGATTTGTTCCTTGTGGCGGACGAGGTGTACCGGGAGTTCATCTATGACGATGAGCCGATGGGCTCCTTCGGCGAGCTGGAGGATGTGAAGGACCGTGTGATTTTGGTGGACTCCGTTTCCAAGCGCTTCTCCGCCTGTGGCGCGCGGGTGGGCTCCATTATCTGCCGGAATAAGGAGTTCATGGCCGAGGCGCTGAAGCTGTGTCAGGGACGTCTTTGCAGCGCCACCATCGATCAGGTGGGCGCCGCCGCCATGTACCGCTCTGTGACGCCGGACTACTTCAAGGCGGTGCGGGACGAATACAAGAAGCGGCGGGACACCGTGGTAGAGGAGCTTGGTAAGCTCCCCGGCGTGAAGTTCGATGTTCCCGACGGCGCGTTCTACATGATGGTGACGCTGCCGGTGGACGATGTGGAAAAGCTCCAGTATTTTCTGCTGGAGGAATTTGAGGACAACGGCGAGACTGTGATGTACGCCCCCGGCAGCGGCTTCTATGCCGACCCGGACGATGGCCGCTGTGAGGTTCGCATTGCCTATGTCCATAACTGCGAGTATCTGCGCCGGGCCATTGAACTGCTGGGCCGGGGCATCGCGGCATACAACAGGAAAAGGGGCGTGTAAAAATGCTGCGGCATATCGTAATGTGGAAGTTCCGTCCGGGGACCGAGGCGGAGCGGGACCTGTTTCTCACGGGCCTTCAGGGCCTCTATGGCGTGATTCCGGAGCTGAAGAGCTGCCGGGTCCTCCGGGGCATGGAGGGCAGCGATTATGACGCCGTGCTCATTTCGGAGTTTGAGAATCGGGAGGCGCTGGAGCGCTACAAAAACGATCCCCGGCACAAGGCGGTCTCCGCGCTGTGCAAATCCATTCGGACGGACCGGGCGGCGGTGGATTGTCTGCTGCCGGACTGAGGTGATATGAAAACACCGACTGACGGAGGCGGCGTGCGCCGCACCTGTCAGCCGGTGTTTTTTTGCTTAAAAGAGACCATTCCACTGGCAGCGGGCAAGGTCTACCGTTCCCTCCGGGGTAAAGACAACGCCCTCCGCCTCCAGCAGCGCCCGCTGAGTGCCGGGGCCGTAGAGGTCAAAGCAGGATTTTGTGCCGCCGAAGCGGTCCACCACCCGATGACAGGGAACAGAGGGGTCACGGTTGGCGGCCATGGCGTAGCCTACGGTCCGGGCGCAGCGGGGCATCCCCGCAAGGCGCGCGACCTGTCCGTAGGTGGCCACGGTCCCGGCGGGGATATGGCGGACGATGTCATAAAAGCACTGAAAAATAAAACCGCTCATGGCCAAGCCTCCTGTTTTCAAGGGCAATAATACCACAGCGCTGCCAAAACCGCAAGACGGAGGGCAAAATGGTTGGTTGGGCCTTTTCATTTTCGGCGCTTTCCTATATAATAAGGTAGAAAGGATGTGGGCTCATGCTGCAATCAACGCTGTGCTATCTGGAACGGGGCGGAGCATATCTGATGCTCCACCGCGTAAAAAAGGAGCAGGACGCTAACCGGGATAAGTGGATCGGCGTCGGCGGAAAGTTTGAGGACAAGGAAAGCCCGGAGGACTGCCTTGTGCGGGAATGTTGGGAGGAAACGGGCCTGACGCTGACGGAGTACCGCTACCGGGGCCTTGTGACCTTTGTGAATACGCAGTGGCCCACGGAATATATGCACCTGTTCACGGCAACCGGCTGGACGGGAACGCCCCACCCCTGCGACGAGGGGGAGCTGGAATGGCTTCCCAAGGCGGAGCTGAGGAAGCTGCCCATGTGGGCGGGAGACCGCATTTTTCTGCGGCTGCTGGATTCCGACGAGCCGTTTTTCTCGCTGAAGCTGTGCTATGACGGGGAGCGGCTGCTGTCGGCGGTGCTGAACGGAAAGCCCTTGGAGGTTGAGGCATGAAGAAAATTTTGATGTTCGGATTTCGGGATTTAGGCGAGATCATGAAAATTGCGGCGGCGGCAGAGCGCTGCGGCGCGGAGCTTCAGCCGGTGGGCCGGGAGAGCTGCACTCTGACGCTGGAGGCGCTGTCCCAAGGGAAAACCGGCGGGGCATCGAGTGCGCCGATAGGGAAAATGCTGGTATTCTGCGGACTGGACCGGGAACTGGACACCCTTCTGGTGTCGCTGCGGCAGGCGGGTATCGTTTGTCTGAAGGCGGTGCTGACGCCGAATAACCGCACATGGACGCCGGAACGGCTTTACCGGGAGCTGGAACGGGAGCGCCGGACCATGGGAGGACGGTAACATGAAAATCCTGATTTCCGCCTGCCTTTTGGGAATCCCCTGCCGGTATGACGGAAAAGCCAAGCCCCAGCCGTGGGCGGAGGCGCTGGCGGGCAGGCATGACCTTGTACCGGTGTGCCCGGAGCAGTTGGGCGGACTGCCAACGCCCCGGACACCCTCGGAGCGGCGGGGGGACCGTGTGGTGATGAACACCGGCGCGGATGTGACGGAGCAGTACCGCCGGGGCGCGGAGGCCGCGCTGCGGCTGTGCCGCCTGACGGGCTGCGAGGCGGCGATTTTGAAGGAGCGAAGCCCCTCCTGTGGCTGCGGCGAAATCTATGACGGCAGTTTTTCCGGCACCCTGACCGCCGGGGATGGGGTCACGGCGGAGCTGCTGAGGAAAAACGGCGTTCCCGTGTACGGGGAGAGCCATGTGGCCGCGCTTTTGGACTGAGAAACGAAAAAGCGGATTTTTTGGCGCAAATTCACGATTTTTGCTTGACGGAAGGGACAGTTTGCTTTACAATAACTACTATTAAGAAACGGAAACACTTCCGTTTGATATGTGTATATATTCGGCATACCTGCCGAAAGGCAGGGACGCAAAGCTATAGTGTCTAAATGAACGGAGCCGTTCACATGACAGACTGGCCGCAGCTTTTTTTCTGAGGCAAAGCGGCAGTCTGTCTTTTTGCGATGTGCCGGTATTTTCTGGGGGTGTGGATATGGCCTATATGCGTTTGGGAGACTTGCTGATCAGCACCGGCGCCATCTCCCGGGAACAGCTGGAGCAGGCGTTGGAGCTGCAGAAGGGGACAAAGCAGCGTCTGGGCGATGTACTGATTCAAAATGGCTTCATTACGGAGAAAAGGCTGATTGACGCGCTGAAAATTCAGCTCGGCATTGAATTTATTGACCTGACGAAGGTATCTCTTCCGATAGAGCTGGCGAAATTCGTGCCGAAGAACATCGCCCGGCGCTTCTGCGTGGTGCCGGTGCGGGCGGCGGCGGATACGCTGTACCTTGCCATGAGCGACCCGCTGGACTTCATGGCGCAGGAGGAGGTCAAGGCCGCCTCCCGGAAGCGAGTCATTCCCATGATTGCCACCCGCAAGGCAGTGGAGCAGGCCATCGGCCGGCTCTACAGCAATGAGGGCACGGCGAAGATCGTGGAGGAAATGAAGCGCGAGGTAGGTGTGGACATTGATGCCGCGCCCCGGCCCGCCGCGCGGGAGCAGCAGGAGGGCAACTCCGCCCCCACCATCCAGTTTGTCAACGCCCTCATCGAGCGGGCCTTTGACGAGCGGGCCAGCGACATCCATCTGGAGCCGCAGGCAGAGGAAATGGTGGTGCGGATGCGCGTGGACGGTCTGCTGCACCAGATGCTCACCGTTCCCGCCGATTTGAAGAACATGGTGGTTTCCCGCCTGAAGATCATGGGCAGCATGGACATTGCCGAGCGCCGTGTGCCGCAGGACGGACACACCACCGTGCAGGTGCGGGGCCATGTGATAGACCTGCGTATTTCCACAATTCCCACGGTGTACGGCGAAAAGCTGGTGCTGCGCCTTTTGGACAAGTCCTCCCAGAACCTCACCAAAACCGGCCTCGGCTTTGAGGGCCGTGACCTTGAAAAATACGAGGCATTGCTGAAAAACAGCGGCGGTGTTATTCTGCTGGTGGGCCCCACCGGCTCCGGTAAGTCCACCACCATGTGCGTGATGCTGCAGGACCTGGACCGGGAGGAGGTCAACATCGTGACGCTGGAGGACCCGGTGGAGTATTACATCCCCGGCGTGAACCAGTGCCAAATCAACGAAAAGACCGGCATGACCTTTGCCAGCGGCCTGCGCTCCATTTTGCGTCAGGACCCGGACATCATCGCCGTGGGCGAGATTCGCGACAGCGAAACCGCCCATATTGCCATCCGGGCCGCCATCACCGGCCATCTGGTGCTGAGCACTCTGCATACCAATGACGCTATTTCCGCCGTGACCCGTTTGCGGGACATGGGCGTGGAGCCGTGGCTCATTTCCGGCGCGCTGCGGGGCGTCATCTCCCAGCGATTGGTGCGGAAGATCTGTCCCCACTGCAAGCGGGCCTACAAGCCGCCTATTGAGGAGCTGGAGGCCCTCGGTCTGCCGCAGGATGACAGCACCGTCTTCTACCGGGGCGAGGGCTGTCCGGAGTGCCATCACACCGGCTACATCGGCCGCCGGGCGGCGTTGGAAATCCTTGTGGTGAACAGCAAGCTGGGGCATTTGATCGGCCGGGGCGCGGAGACGGAGGAGTTGTCCGCCGCCGCAAGGGAAAACGGCTTTGTCACCATGCGGGAGAGCTGCCAGCATCTGGTGCTGAGCGGCATCACCACAGTGGAGGAGGCCGCCCGCGTTATTACCAGCACGGCGGAGGATTAAAGAAACCAAAGCATAACCGGGAAAGGAGGGAGCGGATATGACCACTTATCGCTACCGGGGCCAGAGCCTTGACGGGGCGAAGGTCACCGGCGTCATTCGGGCTTATGACGAATTTGAGGCGGTGTCCCAACTGCGGGACCGCTGCGCATTCATCACCAAAATCGAGCCGGTAAAGGAAAAACAGGGCAATCCGCTTACCCGCCCCGTCAATACCCGCATCAGGGAAAAGGAGCTGGCGATGCTCTGTTCCCAGCTCTCCATTCTGCTCTCCTCGGGCCTGACCGCGCTGCGGTGTCTGCAAATGGTGGCCACTCAGACCCGGAACAAGCAGCTCCGTCGCGCGCTGGAAAAGGCGGCGGAGGAGGTGGGCGCGGGCCGCTCCATGGCGGACAGCCTCGAAAGCAACCGGGAGGTGCGCTTTCCCGCCACGTTTGTGGAGACCGTCCGGGCCGGTGAGCAGTCCGGCTCGCTGGAGGCGTGTCTGCAGCGGCTGCAGGGCTACTATGAGCGCTCCTCCACGGCCAGGGCCAAGGTGGTCAGCGCCATGACCTATCCGGCTATGGTCATCGTCACGGCCATTGTGGTTGTCATCATCGTGATGGTAAAGGCCGTTCCGGCCTTTACGAATACATTTGCCGAGCTTGGCTCGGACATTCCCGCCATTACCAGGGGCCTCATGGCTGTCAGCGGCTTTTTCGTCAAGTGGTGGTGGGTGCTGGTGCTGCTGGTGGCCGCGGCGGGCATCGGCTATTACAGCTTTCGCCGCACGGAGCGGGGCCGCATCGTGCTGGCGAACTACGCCCTGACCCGCTCGCCCCTGCGGCGGCTGCGGACCATGAGCGCCTCCGGCCAGTTTGCCGCCGCCCTGTCCGCCATGCTGTCCGCCGGTCTGCCGATGCCGAAGGCGCTGTCGGTGGCCGGAGAGGTCTCCGGCAATTATATGTTCGCGCTGGCTGCCGGTAAGGTGCGGCAGAGCGTGGAGCGGGGCCGCACCGTGGCCGAGGGCATGGGCGAGGTAAAGCTGTTTCCCCCCATGCTGCGGGAAATGATCGGCGTGGGCGAAAGCTCCGGCACGCTGGTGGACACGCTGGACGTTGTGGCCCAGTATTTCAACAGCGAGGTGGAGACCATCACAAACCGCCTGCTGGCGGTGCTGGAGCCGGTCATTACCATCGGCCTTGCGGTCATTGTTATGGTGCTGCTGCTGGCGGTGTATCTGCCAATGTTCAGTATGTACGGTTCCATGGCGTAATACGGTATCCTCCCTGCCTGCAACCCGGGCAGGGCGATATAAAAAGAAAAACACAAAGGAGAAAAGATTTATGCTCAAGAAATTGAACAACAAAAAGGGCTTTACCCTGATGGAAATGCTCATTGTGGTGGCTATCATCGCCGTGCTGGTGGCAGTGGCAATTCCCACCTTCACCTCTGCATTGAATAAGGCCAAGGCCGGCACTGACCTTGCCAACATCCGTTCCGGCTATGCTTCCGCGCAGCTGGAAGCCATTACCAAGACTCGTACTGCTGACGAGACGCTGTATCTGCATCCCGATGGGAGTGTTGATAACAAAAACAGCGATCTTTACACGACTAAGGGAGCTTCTTCAGATGCAGATACCTCCGCTACGATTGGCGGCAAGTTTTCTGTAGGTGACGACGGAGTTACTTGGGGCAAGGGTGAGTCCATCAGTTATGTGATTGGTGCCGACGGTACGGTTAAGAGCATTACTCCGAGCACCTGATTTTTGTACTATTTCTCCGGCGGGAGCACCGACCCGCTCCCGCCGGAGCAATGCTCTGATCCGGGGCACGGCCGGGGGTTGGCGGCCGTGCCCCGGGTGAGGATCCGGAAAAGGAGAACCTATGCTGCGTCTGTCCCTGCCAATCACTGTTTACTGCTGCGCAATGGCCGTGCTTCTGGGCGCGTGCATGGGCAGCTTTTTGAACTGTCTGGCGTGGCGGATGCTCCACGGCGAAAGCGTGCTCCGGGGCCGGTCCCACTGCGATGCCTGCGGCCATGTGCTGGGGGTGCGGGACCTTGTGCCGGTGCTGAGCTATGTGTGCTCCGGGGGGAAATGCCGCTACTGCGGCGCAAAGCTCTCTGCCCGCCATGTGTGGGGGGAGCTGGCAGGGGGCGCGATGTTTGTCAGCGCCCTGCTGAAGTATGATATTTCGCTCCAAGTCCTTGAGGCGTGGCTGCTGGCCTGCGTGCTGCTGGCCTGCGCGTTCGCGGATCTGGAGGGGTACATCATACCCGACCGATTTTTACTGTTCGGCGCCGGGGTGTTTATCGTGTTCCTTATGTGGGAGCCGGAGCCGCTGCACCGGCTGATACAGGGCGCGCTGGGCGGCCTTGCCGTGCCGGGAGCGTTGCTGGCGGTGGTGCTCATGATGGAAAAGCGCATGGGCCGGGAGGCCATGGGCGGCGGCGATCTGAAGCTGCTGGCCCTGACGGGGCTGTATCTCGGCTGGATGGGAAATCTTCTATGCCTGCTGCTGGCCTGTGTGCTGGGCATCTGCGCGGGGCTGGCCTCCGGTCGGAGGGACGCGCCGATTCCGTGGGGACCGTCCATCGCGGCGGCGGCGTGGGTCACGCTGCTGACGGGGGACAGGGTCCTCCAATGGTATCTGAGTCTTTTTGGAATGTGAGAGGTTGATATATGGGGAAGCTCGTTGGCTTTGACATTGGCGAAAACAGCGTAAAAATGGTATATTTCTCCGGCAGGGAGCTCAAGCGCGCCATTACGGCGGAGCTGCCGGACGCCATGGTCTCAAACGGGAGAATTTTGTCCATGGACGCCATGGCGGATTTTATCCGGGACATGGCCAAGGGCCACGGCATCCCCCTGACGAACGCCGCCATGGTGCTGAACACCGGCGACCGCTTTGTGCGCTCCGTGACGCTGCCGCTGATGACGGAGCAGCAGCTCCGCTACAACCTGCCCTATGAATTCCGGGATTTTCTGACGGAGGAAAAGAACCGCTACTTTTTTGATTATTCCATGCAGGGCATTTTGAACGGCTCGGACGGGCAGCCGGAGAAGATGGAGCTGTTCGCCTGCGCCATGCTGAAATCCTCCGTGGAGGAATACCGGGCCATGTTCCGCCGGGCGGGCTTCCGCCAGCGGGTGCTGACGCCGGACGAGAGCGCTTACAGCGCACTGCTGGAGGAGCACATCGCCCATCACGGCGGTGAGGATACCGACCGCTGCATCGTGAGCCTTGGTCACCGCAGTACATATCTCTACATTTTCCACGGCAGCCGCTTTGACAGCCGCCGGGGCGTGGAGGTCGGCGGCGCGGAGCTGGACAGCCTCATTGCCGACCACTGCGGCGTGGACGTCCATGTGGCCCACAGCTATAAGAACAGCGACTATAACGGCGTGCTGGAATCCGATTACGCCCAGAAGCTCTATGCCCGTCTCGCGGGCGAGATCGTCCGGGCCGTGAATTTCTACAATTACAACAACCGGGACCGGGAGCTGAAGGAGCTGTATCTCTGCGGCGGCGGCGCGGGCATCGCGGCGCTGCGGGAGACCATTGCCGAGACCACCCGGCTGGAGGTCCATCCGGCAACAGACCTGCTGCCGGAGCAGCAGCGCCCGGAGGAGGAGCCATGGCTGTACCTGCGGGCCATTGCGGGTGTGTTTGAGAGCTTCCGGGGAGGAAAACGATGAACGAGCAAGAGAAAAAGGGGACCCAGCCGGTCCGGGTCCATGGCCGTTATCCCCGCAAGAGCGGCATCAATATGAATATGCGGGAGGACCGCACCCGGGAGCTGACTACGCTCATTATCGGCGGCGTGCTCATCTGCGTGCTGGCAGGCGCGGCCGCCAAATTCGGCGTAATCGACCAGTACCGGCGGCTCACGGAGGCCCAGCGGGCCTATGAGCAGGTCCACAGCCAGTATACGGCGGTGGAGACCGCGCTGGAGGATTATGACCGGGTGCTGGCGAAATACCGCACCTATTCTACGGATTGGATGAATGACGCCGTGGATTCGGAAAGCCCCAATGCGGCGCTGTATGCCGCCGTGGACCGCCAGCGGGTTTTAGACCTTATCGAGCGGGATATGCAGTCACAGGGGACGGTCACCTCCGTTCTGATTCAGGATAATCAGGCGGTGGTCGCCATGTCCGGCATGAGCCTGGACCAGATTTCCCAAATGTTCCAGAAAATCGGGGAAAGTCCCATTGTAGAAAATGTGGAGCTGAACATGGCGGAAACGGAAAAGGAGCATCCCGCTTCGATTCTGAGCTTCTCCGTGAGCATTACGCTGTGCAGGGAGGTGGAGGAATGAACCGGGAGCTGACAGGCCGGGAAAAGGTCATGTTGCTGATCCTGAGCGTGCTGGTGATGGCCTTGGGCTACTATAAGCTCATTCTTGAGCCCATCAACGATCAGGTGGCCGCCTACCGGGACAGCACCGAGCAGGAGCAGACGGAGCTGACCACGGAGCTGGTGCGGGCCGAGCAGCTGAAGAAAATGGAGTCTGCCGTGGCGGAGCTGCGGCAGCGCGGTGACGTCAAGCCCATCCCCGCCTATGACAACAGTAAGGCGCTGATGGTGGAGCTGCACCGGATTCTGGCCTCCGCGCAGGAGTATTCTCTGGATTTCAGCGCGGGGACCACGGAGGAGGACTATATCGTTCTCCGACCTATCTCCCTGAGCTATACCACAGCGACCTACACTCAAAGCCGCGCCATTTTAGACGCGCTGAGCGGCAGCGATTACATGAACAAGATCTCCGATCTGAGCATTCAGACGGAAACGGGAAGGGGAGAGAGCGGCGTTAAGACCGCTATGGTCATCACGTATTTTGAGGTTCGTCAGTAACAGATACAAGGAGAATATGACGATGAAAAGGGCAAACAGATTCGACAACCGTGGATTTTCGCTGGCAGAGGTCATGCTGACCGTGGCGATTCTTGTTGTTCTGTTTGCCCTTGCCATGATTCCTATTTCCAAGTACCAGAAGGAGTTCCGCCAGCAGGAGCTGGACAGCAAGGCGGAGCTGGTGTTCACCGCTGTGCAGAACCGCATGACCCAGCTTCAGGCAGCCGGAATGGAGTCACTGTACGCGTGGACACGGGACGGAGATCGTGGTATTACCAAGCTGGGGCTGGAGCCTTGGGGCAACACGGACCCCAACATCGGGGAAAATACGCTGTGCTATGTGACCTCGGCGGACAAACTGCAAGAAAATTGTGCCGCCGCGGACCTGTTCCCGGAGGGACAGGCGGACGATGAGCTGTGGAACGCGGACTGGGTGGTGGAATACGATCCCAAGGGCGGCAGCGTCTACGCCGTGTTTTACGGCGGCAGCGGCATGGCACAGCGGTACAGCCCATCGGAATTTGACCGGCTCCGCAGCCGGGCTTACCGTATCAGTGATGGCGCGCAGGTGGGCTATTACAGCGGCGACACCGTGGAGATAGAGACCACCGGCACACTGGAGCCGTATGCGGAGATCATCAATACCGACCATTTGCAGCTCCGGGTCATCTGCCCCCTGAAGGGAATGACGCTGAGCTTCCAGGCGCGTATCTGGGAGCTGGACGCCACGGGAGCGGAGACAGGCGACCCGGTGGTGGTGCCTTTCTCCGTCGATGAGGTGAAATGGGATGCGCCCAACTATGTGGCCACCATGACGCTGGACAGCTTAGAGGAGGGAATGCGCTTTGCGAAGCAGACCCGCTTTCATGGACTGACACCGGGCAAAAATCTGAAGATCACCGTGACTGTGACCAGCGACAATCCGCTGGTGGACAAGGGCTCCTGTACGGTGACCACCAACAGTCTGTTTGCCGATTTGAAGGACGGAGATACGGCGGAGCTGCGCTATGCGCGGCACCTTCAGAATTTGGATCAGGCATCTGAGCTGTCGGAGGATATCACCAAGGCGGTCCAGACCCGGGACATTGATTTTGCCGGGGACGCGGACGATGAGTGGAAAGCGCTTTACGGCGATCTCGGCTTTACGCCTGTCCACAACAGTAATCTGGAGCAGCTCGAAGGCGCGGAGACCGGCAGCGCGGCGGGGGTCTACCCGGTGATTTATGACCTGCCGGTGGACGTCACCAGCGATGCGGGGCTCATTCAGTCGGTTTCCGCCGGGAAAATGCTGCTGCTGAAGAATATTCGGCTTTCCGGCGCGAATGTGACAGGTAAAACGGCTACTTCCAGCGCGGTAGGTGCGCTGGTGGGGTGCGTGAACGGAGCGTTGACGCTGGAGAACTGTCAGGTCTACCTCAGCCGCAGCCACGGCCATGTGGGGCCCGACGCGAACCGGAACAAGCAGTGGCTGCAGGGCGGCGATACCGGCGGATTGGTCGGCAGAATTGAAGCGGGCGGCAGCGCGGAGATTCAAAACAGCTTTGCCGCTACCACTGCCGCAGGCGTGATGTCCGTAGGCGGTCTTGTGGGCCGGGTAGACGGTGAGCTGTCTGTGACCCACAGCTACGCGGACTGCTACCTGACGCTGGAAAAGGGCTCGCAAGGTATTGCAGGCGGCCTTGTGGGCGTGGGCATCGACACGGTCACGCTCAAGGTTGAGGACGCCTATGCCGCCGGTTTCCTGACAGCGGATCAGACCGCCGGCATTGCGGGAATGCGCGCCAGCTTGACCAATGTGTATACCGCCTGCGCGCTCATGACGGAGAGGGCGGAGGGCGGCTACGATACGGACGGTAAGCTGACATATTCCACCGTGACCGGCGGCAGCGCAGCAGGTCAGGTATACTATCTCTGCAACGGTGAGGAAAATGTTGTCTTGGGCGAGAGCCGGACATGGACCAGCGCGGACCGCACAGAGGCTGCGGCGGAACTGGGCGATGCCTTTACCGATGAAACCAGCGGACTGAACACCGTCCGCTACGAGTTGAAGGTCAGCGGCCTTAGCAGCTACACGTTCCCCCGGCTGAAAAATCTGCCGCATTACGGCGATTGGAAGGCAGAGTTTGAGTCCGGCGCACTGGCCTACTACGAATACTATGCGGATGGAAGCTACGGCTTCTACGGCGGCAATATCGACACTCTGAAGGATACAAAAGCGGTGTTGGGTGATGGCTATGCCGCCGTTTACGAGGGAACTGTCCCACCAGCAAGCCTGACCGTGACGCTGAACTATACGGTCAAGGGCGTTCAGGCGAAAAAAGAGATTACGCTGAATGGAACAAATGCCGTGACCGTTCAGGCAAACGGACGGACGTATCAGCTTTTGCGCTTTAGTAAAGAAGACCTTGAGACCGCTGGCGCTGTGGACAATTACTATATCACCGCCATTGGCAATGAGCGGACGTATTCCTTTAACCCGCATTTCGCGAAAACGGCGGTGGAGGGCGCGGCAGTCATTGAGAAAACGGCGGAGCAGACCATCAGTATCCGCACGGCCCGCCAGCTCAACAACCTGAGCCGCTATTACAGCGATTACCGGGATACCATCTCCGAGATTGCTTCCTTTGCACAGGAGTTGAATATCGACTATTCTGCCTATGACTGGGCGCACTATACGGCGCTCGGCACGGTGGTCACTACCCAGCCGCCCATTGGCGAATCGGAGGCGCTGTCCTTTATCCACGAATACGATGGAGGCTGCCACACCATTACCGGCGTGCGCTTTACCGACAACGGGACGTATATGGGCCTGTTCGGCTATAACCGGGGACAACTGCGGGATATCGTGCTGACACAGGCGGTGGCGGCCGATGCGTCCGGGCCGATGCTGCGGATGTCCGCACGGATGAAAACGGCGTACATCGGCGTACTGGCCGGTGTAAACAGCGGAACGATCACAAACTGCGCCGTGGCCGGGTATCAGCTTCAGGTGCAGGCGTACAGCGCCAGTACCGTGTACGCGGGCGGCCTTGTCGGCAGCAATCTGGGCGGACGCATCCGGGGGTGCAGCGCGGAATTTCCGCTGCTGTACGCCGCCAGCACCTATGCCAAGCTGTATGTGGGCGGCCTTGTCGGCAACAGCAGCGGCCAGATTCGCCAGAGCTATGTCACCGGCGCGGTCAATATTGAGGAGATCAAGGGCGGCGGCGTGACGCTGGCCGGCTTTGCGGCGGAAAACGGCGGCTCGATTCAAAATAGCTACTGCGCGGTGTCCATGATCTCCGCAGGCGCGGAGACCAAGGGCTTTACCGTGGGCGGCATTGTGCGGGACTGCTATTACTTAAACGGAGGAACCTACGCCTTCCGGGGCAGCGTGGCGCTGTATGACGCAGCGGACAGCTCGGGGGCGCAGCCGGTCACGGATGAAAAGCTGTCCGGGCAGAAAATCGGCGGCTTTGGAACGGTGTCCGCCAGCTATGACCATGCCGCTACGGACGAGGAAAATTACCCCTACCCCGGCAGCGTGACCAACGCGGCGGGAGATTATGTCCACTACGGCGACTGGGTGATGGAATCCGACCTTGGCAAACTGGGCGTGTTCTATTGGGAATACGAGACCGGCGGCGCCAACAACGGCTATCATATTTCCTACATCGGCTTTGATGGTTCGGCGGAAAAGCGGGGCGAGAGCCTTTGCGAGACCCACGATGACGGCGGCGTCATTACCCGGTTCGGCTACGGCTATTACTGGAAGGATGGGCAGACAAAGCCTGCATTCACCACCAGTAAATTCTGCGCGGGGACAACTGCGGTTTCCGAAATCAGCGAAAAGCTGCGGGAGCAGATTCCCGGCTATACCTTTACCGCCTTTGAAAGCGGCGAAAACGGTTTGCGTCTGCTCTCAGCGGATGAGCGGAACGCGGAATGGACGCTCACTGTTGGAACATACACTTACAGGTATTCTGTCTGCCCGTTCTTTGGCAATGCCTTCAACTACATGAGCGGAACCGGCACGTCCGGCGCGGAGGACAATATCCAACCCGGTACGCCGGAGACGGACGGAAAGGGGCTTGCCTATCAAATCCGCTCTGCGGACCAGCTCCAATTCATCAACTGGAGCTATGTGGATGGCACAGGCTCGGCCACCCGCCTTGTCACAAAGAACAATTACAAGCTGTTTCCATATCTGCAATACACCAACAGCACCGGCACGGCCAAGCAGACGCGGACGGACGCGGAGCGGAACCGCCCGGCTCAGAGCTGGCAGCAGACCCATGACCTCAACGGCGCGAACCAAGAAGCGGGGAAGGCCGAAAAGCAGGAAAACAACCGGCAGTTCTATCCCATTGCCGGCGCCGTAGACCATATCACAACAAACAACTCCTACAGCATGGTGCTCTATAACTGGTTCGGCGGTAGCTATGACGGTGGGAACTACTATATCAAGAACCTGAACATCGAATCTCCCTGCTACAATGTGGGCCTGTTCGGCACCACCGCCGGTGCGGATATCCGCAACATCGTGCTCTACAGCGATAATAACGCTGTGATTCAGCGACGCACGGAGCAGTCGGACTGGGGAAACTCCGGGGGTGAGAGCGACATTATGCGCTACCAGTGCGCATATGCCATGGGTGGTCTTGTGGGGATTGCGTATCGCTACCATAATGACCCCGGCAGCGTGATCACCAATTGCGCTATTGCGGGCTATGTCATTCAGGACAACAGTAAAAATCTCCTGCGCTTGGGCGAGGCGGTGGTGGGCGGCCTCATCGGTGTGTCCAATCTGGATTTGAAGCAGTGTTCCGCCGTGGTGGATATTCAGGTCAACTGCACCCATATCTGGAGAAATGACAGTGGTCTGAACGCGGCGAGGTACGGCAACTTTATCCGCGTGGGCGGCCTTGTGGGCGGCCTGCGGGACAAGGCCACGGACTGCTACACCGGCGGTAAGATTACCGTTTCCAAGGAAACGCTGAAGGAACGGGTGCGTACCGGGTCCTGGGGCAGCGACAATACGCACTTTGCCGATGGCAGCGAGGCCGTGGAGGTCAAATGGCCCATCGCCGGCAACGGCAGCAATGCCAACCCGGCGACCTACGTGTTTATCGGCGGTATCGGCGGCAGCGGCTTCTCCGCCAATTTCCAGAACTTCACGGGTGTGAACAATACCAGTGCCGACGGTGCGCCGAAATTCTATAATTGCTATACCTATATCAATCTGCCGGATATGGAGGGAACTATTACGGCCATCTCTCTTATCGGCAGCACGGCGGATCGCTATAAGTATACCACATATACTGTGGAAAATTGCTATTATCTCAAGAGTATCAAGGATCAGGCATCCTTTGCAAAGGCGTCCAAGACCTATAACCCGAATAACACAAACTCCATGTTTACACTGCTGTATAATAAGCCGGATGTGCAGGAGGCCATGTTCAAAGGCAATATGAGCTACCTGACAAGCTACCTGTGGGAAACCAGTGTCAAGTATGGCTCTGAGGTCAAGGGCCTGACGGGTCTGACCTATGACCAGATGGCCCAGCGAATTGGAGATGCCAATATCCAAACAGCAAACGGCCTGAACAAGACGTTCGGCAGCTTCAAGGACGCGCTGAACAACGGCCGCACCGGCAGCGAGGCGGCCTACGATTGGGTCACCACCGAGGAGCAGGATGCGCAGGGGAACAATATCCCGGTCCACGGCAAGTACAGTTTTCCCGGCAGCACGGACGCGTTGCTGGGACAGGACTTCCCCTTCCCCACGGTGCTGCGGCAGGAAAAGCAGGGGCAGACCATGAACCTGCACTACGGCACTTGGCCGTTGCACGGATTATTCTGGTCCAAGGGCATTGCCTCCATGGACCTGATCGCCGATTACAAGGACAGGGCGGCGGGCAGCAGTATTCAGATGGAGCTGAAGCCCTATGAGCTGGGAATTTCGGATGCGCCGCAGGTGAACTTCGAGTATACGGACGCTGCCATTGTGCAGGTTTCCGCCGTATGGAACGCAGATAAAAAGAGCTATGACGTTACGCTGAAGGGCCTGAAGCCCGGCGCCACCGAGGTCACGGCCAAGATCGACTATCAGGGCAGCACCTATGAGGCGCGGCTGCTGTTAACGGTCACGGCAGAGATCACCATTTCCACGAACATTGAGGATGTTAACTGCTACGTGGGCGAAGCGGCAACGATGCAGCTCATGGCGCAGGACAAGCTGGGGAAGTCGCTGCCCTATGCAAAATGGAGCGTGACCAGCAGTGCGCCTACTGTGGCCTCTGCCGTCATCAAGGACGATACAATGGTGGAAATTCAGGGAAACAGTGAGGGCGACGCTGCGCTGACGCTTCAGGTGGACTGTGAGCTTCCCGGTGTCGGTACATTCAGTGCCAGCACGATTCGCAGTGTTTCCGTCCGGATGCAGGGTATTCTGGGCGTCGCCTCCGACAGGCACTATTGGCAGGGCAAGCTGATGAAGGAGACTGCCACCGGTTTTGCTGGTTTTGATTGGGCAGAGAAGCCCGCAGAGGTGACAACATTTGCAGAGAATGCACCGGCCTGCGGCGAGGAAACGCTGTTCCTCTACGCACAGGGCACGGACGCGGCCCTTGCAAACTACAGTGTGGAAAGTGTCACGGTGCAGAGCGGCACCTCCCCGGTGGAGGTAGCGCCGGGCAATACGAACGGTACGTATTGGGTACTGCCCGGTGCGAAGCAGACCTCCGGGGACTACACGGTGCTGCCGCTTCAGCTTTTCGGCAAGAGCGAGGGCGAGGTTACGCTGTCCGTTGTGCTGAAGGACCAGCGCTCCGGCAAGATCCTTACATTTGAGGGCGTCAAGTATACAATCCGGCCGCCGCTGCTGCATAGTGTGACCTACATCACGGGGCAGGGGACAAGTGAAAAGACGGAAACCGTGATTGTGAAGGGCGATACCGTCACACTTCCGAAGCCAGACAATGCGGGAATACAGAGCTTTCTGTACTGGCGCAGGAAAAATGGCGATACGCCCGATTCCATGAAATATCCCGCAGGATTTGTATTTCCCCTGACGGGTGACGTAATATTTCAGGCTGTTTACAAATGAGAGAAAGGAGGGCCTTGGGTATGATGAATAAGCTGCGCGACAGGCGGGGCGCATCGCTCCTGATGGCCCTCCTGCTGCTCCTGCTGGCAACGATGGTCAGCGTGGTCATCCTGACTGCGGTTTCCAGCGCGGCTCGGCACCTGAGCCGCGACCGGGAGGCCCAGCAGAACTACCTGACGGTCAGCTCTGCGGCAGAGCTGCTGCGAAGCGGTATCAAAGGCGCGAAATATATCCGGACAGAAACCGTGACCTACACCTATGATTATGACGCGGAAGGCAACGTGACCGGTAGCCATGAGAGCGAGCCAGTGATTGTGACAACGCAGGCTGAAGCTATGGGCGTTATGGGTGCATGGCTGGCGTCCTGCATTCAGACGGACGGAAACTGGCAGCAGAGCGAGCGTCATGACACAATTACGCTTACGGTCACCCCTCAGGGAACGGACGAGGTTTTACGGCCGGTGAAGGTCGATTTTTCCATGACGGACAAGGGTGAAATATCCACGAACACAACTGCCGCCGATTTTACGCTGGTATTTTATCTGCCGGATGGCGATGACTGCCGCATGACGCTGAAGCTCACGGGCTATCGGACATGGAGCGAGGAGTGGAAAGGCTCTGTAGAATTGGGGGAGCGGCGGCATATCATGACCACTTCGATCGAATGGAAGAATGATGTCATCACCAAGGGCGGAGAGGTACAGGAGGGGACAGCATGAACAGGCTGAAGGACAATCGGGGCGAGACCCTGATCGAGTCGCTGGTCTCCTTGCTGATTTTGACCATGACCTTTGCCTTTCTGGCCGTGGCGTCCACCACGGCGGCAAGGCTCAACGCCAAGGTGCGGGATACGGATGTCTCTTTTCGGTATGCGGCGGAAAGCACTGACAATGCAAGGGTCGAGCTTCAGGGCTCCGTTTCGCTTGATGGCATTAAAAGCGGCTTACAGACCGTGACGCTGTACGAAAATAACGGTTACCTCTATTATGATGGGGGGCCGGGGATATGAGCAGACTGAAAAGCAGCCGGGGCATGACCTTTATGGAGCTGCTGTGCGCCGTGCTGATTTTGATGATGTCCACCGCGCTGGTGCTGGTGGGCGTCAATCTGGCGCTGACAACCTACCGGGCGAATATGGAGGCGTCGGAGGCACAGGTCCTCTACTCCACTCTGACAACAGTCATCAGTGATAAGCTGCGCTATTGCGGAACAGTGGAAACGGCGGAGGATGGCACCATCACCCAAATATTCGCGCAGGGTATCGGCACTGGCAGCGGTGAGGCGTTTCAGCTTACGGAGGACGGAAAAGTGATGCTGGGCGGAAAAAGCCTGCTGGGCTCTGGTGCCTACCCACGGGACCTTACAGTGAGCAGTCTGACCATGACTTATAATAAGGACTCACGGCTCTTTACGGTCTCCATGGAGATCAGTAACCAAAAGGGACAGAGGTTAGCCGGAGGCATGGACTTTCAGGTGAAAAAGCTGAACACGTCAGAATCGGACATATAGAAAAAGGCCTGAGACTGCTTTTGCGGTCTCAGGTCTTTTTGAATGCTCAGCCCATGTGCGCCTTTAAGCGCTCCAGATTTTGCTTCATCAGCGATACATAGGTCTCGCCACCAGCCAGCTCCTCCGGCGTGACATTATGGCAGGTGTGGAACATGGCGGTGTCGGCACCCGCCGCTTCGGCAATGGCGTCCGCCACCAGATGATTGGAAAACTCAATGTACCAGACGGTAGAAATGTGCTCCGTGCGGACCTTATCCGTCAGGAAAGCCACTGTGGCGGCGGAGGGCTCTGTCTGGGTGGAGCAGCCGGGGAAGGCGGCGTAGTAGTTCAAATCAAATTCCTCTGCAAAGTACAGCAGCGGGAAGCGGTCGCCGAATACGATGGTGCGGCCCGGCAGGTCTGCAAAGAAATCATGAAATTCACCGTCCAGCGCGTCGATTTGGGAGGCGTAAGCCTCGGCGTTGGCCCGGTACTGCTCGGCGTGGGCGCTGTCCAGCGCGGCCAGCACTTCCCCGAATTGCCGGGTGATGGCGGCGGCATTGGCGGGAGAGGTCCAAACGTGCTCATCGATTTCCGTCACGCCGCCGAGATGGTCTTCGTCCTCATGGTGATGCGCGTCCTCATTCTCGTGATGATGGCCGACCTCCTCCTGCATCCCTTCCGCGTGGACCTCCTCCAGCGTTTCTACGCAGTCGACCATGGCAAGCGTGGTGCCTGTGGGCTCCGCTGCGTCCAAAATCGTTTCCACCCAACTGTCCGATTCGCCGCCGAGGTACAAGAACAGGTCGCAGCTCTGCACGGCCAAAATGTCCGCCGGGGTGGGCTCATAGGAGTGGCTCTCCGTCCCCGGAGGGAGCAGGAGCTGCACATCCGCCAGGTCTCCGGCGGCGGCACGGGCAAAATCATAGGCAGGGAAGACGGTAGCCACGATTTGCAGGCGGCCGGTGTCCTTTGTTGGGGTCGGAGCCAATGCTGGTGCACAGCCGGTGAGCAGAGAGAGCAGTAAAGAAACAATCAATAGCTTTTTCACAGAAATTCCTCGCAATTTGAGAATGATTTTCAAATATGATACCACAACGGCACCAAAAAAGCAAGCCCCCGGCAAAATTTGCCGAGGGCTTGCTGTGGCTTTGAGGCTTACTTGCTGCGCTTGAGAACTTCCTTCACCAGCTCCCAAGTCCGCTGGACGGAGGCAATGTGCATCCGCTCTCTGGGCGTATGGATATCGGACAGGTCCGGACCGAAGGAAACGCAGTCCAGCCCTGGCAGCTTTTCGCTGAACAAGCCGCACTCCACACCGGCGTGCATGGCCTTGATAGTGGGTTCCTTGCCGTACTGCTCCTGGTAGACCTCCACCATGCGCTCCCGCAAGGGGGACTGGGGCATATACTCCCAGCCGGGATAGTCGCCCTCGGCCTCCGTGGTGCCGCCCAACTGCTCCGTCAGGCAGATGAGCTGATCCAGCACGGCCTTTTTCTGTGTGGCAACGCTGCTGCGGATGGAGGCCCGGAGCACCTGACGGTCCTCATCGGTGTACATGATGCCAAGGTTCAGGGAGGTCTGCACAAGACCCGGCATATCCTGACTCATAGTCTGCACGCCGAAGGGCGTGCAGGTCAGCAGCGTCACAACGCGCCGGGTGCTCTCAGCGTCCATAGGGGCCCACTGTGCCTCGGCGGTCTCCACGCTCACGCTGAGGTTGGGGTCGGAAACGCGATACTCCCGCTTCAGCGCACGGGTCAACTCCTCCACAGCGGCGCGGACCGCTGCGGCGTCCGCCGTGACGATGACCGTCTCGGAGGCGGCGCAGATGGCGTTGTCCTTAGCGCCGCCGGCGGCGGAGACAAGGCGGGTGTCCGCCGCGCCGCAGGCAGCGCGGAGCAGGCGGCCCTGCAGCTTGTTGGCGTTGGCGCGGCCGGTGCCAATCTCCATGCCGGAGTGGCCGCCCACAAGGCCGGAGACCTTGATGGCAAGGGTCTCGCCCGCAAAATGTGCCCGGTGGACCGGCAGGGCGTTGGTGACCTGACAGCCGCCGGCGCAGCCTACAATGAACATTCCCTCGGTATCAGCGTCAATGTTCAGCATCTGCCGGCCCTGAAGGGGGGATACATCCATCACCATAGCGCCCAGCATACCGATTTCCTCATCGGTGGTCAGCACGGCCTCCAGACGGGGGTGCTGCAGGGTCTTATCCTCCAGTGCGGCCAGCGCCATGGCAACGGCAATACCGTCATCCGCGCCCAGCGTGGTGCCTCGGGCGCCTACGGTATCGCCCTCCACAAAGAGGTCCAGCCCTTCGGTCTCCATATTCTTCGCACAGCCGGGATCCTTTTCGCACACCATGTCCAGATGGCCCTGCAAAATCACGGCAGGGGCGTTTTCATAGCCGGGGGTGGCGGGAGCGATGAGAATCACGTTGTTGGCCGCGTCCTGATGGCACTCCAGTCCGCGCTCCTCACCGAATTTCACGCACCAATCGCTGATGGCCTTGGTGTTCCGGGAGCCGTGGGGGATAGACGCCAGAGACTCAAAAATTTCAAAGACCCGCTTCGGCTCTAAATTGGATAAAACTGCCATAATTATTCTCCTTTTTTCTTCAGCTTTGTTTTATTGCCCTTTTTATCTACAATATAGGTATGGTCCAGTTGGCCCTTCAGACTGCCCAATACGGAGTCAATGTATTCCCGCCGCAGCGCGGCGCGCTCCATTTCCTCCCATTCGGTCAGCCCCTCCGGGCTTTTGGCCTTTTTTGCCAGTTCATTGATTCGGTCGATCTGCTTTTGCTCCATATTGACTCCGTTCCGCGGTGTCCCGCTTATTGATAGCATTTGACGGTAATGGGGATGCGGCCTTTTTTTGTGAGGCCGCCGATCTCCGTCAGCTCAAATTTTCCAAAGCCCCGGGCGGACACGGTATCCCCGGCGGAGACCTGGCGATCCGGCTTCGTGCATTCCCGCCAGTTCAGCTGAACACGGCCGCTCTCAATCAGCGCCGCCGCCTTACCCCGGGCCATGCGGAAGCCCGTGGCGCACACGGCGTCCAGCCGTAGGGAGGAAACGGTGTCCCGCCGCTCCTCGCACCGGACCTCCGGAATGTGGAGGTGTCCCGGCTCGATTTCGGAGACATTCAGCCGGGCGCGGCCCGCCGTGTTCCAGCTCTGGAGAAGAAAATCCGCCACGGTGTCCAGCACCATGAGGTCGGCGCTGTCAGGGCTGACCAGAATATCGCCCAGCTTTTCCCGGATGATGCCCATTCCCATGAGACTTCCTAAAAAATCTCGATGCGTCAGCTTTTCATCCGCCCGGAACTGCGCCCGCAGACAGCGGATGGGACTTTGACCTTCGGCGTCCGCGGCGTCCAGCCAGTCCGGCAGAAACAGGAGCAGCGCCCGCTCCGCGTCATCGTAGCCCCCCAGCCGGACATAGGCCGTGTCGGAAATTCCGGCGGTTCGGAGCATATCCATTGCCATGGCCTGCTGCGCGGGACTGAGAAAATCCGTGGCGGCGGGAACGTTCCGTTCTGACGCCTGCCGCTCGCGGTCCAGTACCCGGGCCAGAAGGAGCCGATCGTCACCAAGAGCGCCGCACTGGTCTAATAGCTTGCTTTTGTCCATTTACGGCTCCCTTCGTGTGATTTTTTGCATAAGGGCCATAGGCCTTCATGCAGAGCCTCATTTTACCACGGCCCTTGGGAAATAGCAAGGGCGGCCGCCCGTTAAAAAATACATTCCCGGGTGCTCTGCACCCGGGAATGCTGTATAAGCTATCAACTGTTGGTCAAGTAATCGCCCTTCATGTAGCCGGTGACGTCCGCGCCGCCGGGGCCGGAGAACGTGATCTGATACCAGCCGTTTCCGGCGCTGGACACGATCTGCACCTTATCACCGTTTTTCAAAGAGGCAATGGGGGAACCGTCCGTACCGGCGCTGGGGCGGACATTCACGCCGCCTGCGGCATTGGTCACAACGCCGCTGCCGGTTTTCAGACTGCCGGAGGTGCTGCTGCCGGTGTTGGTTGTTGTGGAGGGTGTGGTGGGCGCGGCGGGAGCGGCTGTGCCGCTGACATTGCAGCGCACGATGCACACGCCCTTCTTGCTGCCATCCGTGACAACGATGTTGATGGTGCCCTTGGAGATGGCCGTGACCTTGCCGGTGCTGTCCACAGAGGCAATGCCATCGTCCTCACTGATCCACGTATAGCTGCCGCTGCCGCCGGAGACCCGAATCGAGGCGGTCTCGCCCACACTCTTCATAGTGAAGTCCGTGGTGCTGAGGGTCAGACCGTCCGGCAGAGCCATGGCCTTTTCATAGTCGCCCGTCTCGCTGCCGGTATTCGGCGCTGTTGTAGTGGTGGTATCATCCGACTCATCGGGCATTACGCCGGGGTCCTCCGTGTCGGGCTCGTCCGTACCCGGCTCCGCTGTGTCAGGCTCGTCGGGCGTGACCGGCGTGACCACGCCGGGCTGGGGCGTAATGGGGTCCTTGGCCGCGGTGGGCTGCTTGTCTCCCCGCAGCAGGAAAATCAAAAGTCCCGCCATCAGCAGAATCAAAATCACCAAAACCGGGGTCAGCAGACTGAAGCTGCGCTCCTGCCGGGCGCGGCGCCCTCCGGTTTTTCCCTTTTTCAGAATTTCCTCCTCCTCACAGAAGGGGCAGTATTTATATGTATCGGAGTATTTTTCCCCGCAGTCGGGGCAGCGCTTCATCGCCATGGGTGGCCTCCTCATTCTTTGTTAATTTACATAATACTGTTTTTTCGTCATTTCGTCAAGTATGGGTCTGTCGATTTCACAGGAATTTCATACTTTTCCTTGCTTTCGTGGCGGGGAGTTACTATAATGATAAAAAAACAGGAAAAACGGAGGTCCCGTTATGAGCACGATTCTGATCGGAATCGCCGGAGGCACCGGTTCCGGTAAAACAATCCTGACCCGGCACCTGAAGGAGCACTTTGGCCCGGAGGTCACAGTCATCGGCCATGACAGCTATTATAAGCGGCAGGTCGGCAAGACCTATGAGGAACGGACGAGGGTAAACTACGATCACCCCGACGCATTCGATACCGACCTGCTCATTGAGCACCTGAAGGAGCTGAAGGCGGGGCGGTCCATCCAATGCCCGGTGTATTCCTTTGTGGACCACAACCGGACGGACGAGACGGTGGAAATATTCCCCACAAAGGTCATCATTGTAGAGGGCATTCTGATTTTCCAGAACCCGACGCTGCGGGATATGTTCGACATCAAGATTTTTGTGGAGACTGACGCGGATGTCCGTATTCTCCGCCGCGCTCTGCGGGATGTGGAGGAACGGGGCCGGACGCTGCAATCCGTGGTGACGCAGTACCTCACCACCGTCAAGCCCATGCACGAGCAGTATGTGGAGCCCAGCCGGAAGTTCGCCGACATCATCGTTTTGGAGGGCGGGCGCAATCTGGTGGCGCTGGAGATGATCATGCAGCGCATTCAGGCGCATATCGACGCGCCGTAAGCGCAAAAATGAATCCCGCACGCAGAGTTTGAACGGAATATAGCAAAATCCCGGCTGATATTCGTCAGCCGGGATTTTATTTTATGAAATGCGGTTCAGCCGTTTTCCAGCGCGGAAATGGCGTTTGTCAGCGCGGCCTGAGCTTGAACCACCGATTCGTACAGGCTGTAGTCCTCCAAAGGCTTCGTCCCCCGCAGGGCTTCCGTCAGGGCGGCGGCGCTGCGGCCCAGATCGCCGAAATCCAGATTCTGAGCAACGCCCTTCAGCGTGTGGGCGGCGCGGAAGGCGCTCTCCCAATCCTTGACGGCTACAGCGGCCTTCAACTGCTCAAAGGTGGGGTCGGTCTTGTAGCGCAGCACGAATTTGCGGACGAAGCTCTCGCTGCAAAGACGGGAGAGCACCGCGTCAAAGCTGCCGCCGATTTGGGCGTAAAATTCCTTTAAATCCATCATGAAGCGCCTTTCCGGCGCGGCTCATGGCTGCGCCCGCTGTGCTTTTCTGCGATACATCTGCCGGTCCGCCTGCCGGATGGCCTCGTCCAGCGGCTTGACGCCGTAGGCCCCGCCGACAGTGACGGAGAGGCGCAGCTCCGGGTAATCCGGCACGGAGACGGCACTGACCGCCTTGCAAATCTGTTCCAGCCGAAGCTGGAAGGTGGCTTTTGGAATACGGGGGAAGAGAAGCAGAAATTCGTCCCCGCCGTAGCGGATGAGAATATCGCTGCTGCGGACACAGGAGGAAATGACACTTGCAATGGTGCGGAGGGCGGCATCGCCCGCCTGATGTCCGTAGGTATCGTTTACGGATTTGAACAGGTCCGCGTCAATGAGGGCCACACCGTCCACCTCCACCTGGCCGCCGAGCGTCTGCTCCAGATAGTAGCGGGAGCGGACGCCGGTGAGGGTATCGGTCTGCGCACTGTCATCCGAGGGGGTCTGCGCGTTTTCCAGCAGCAGGCGCTTATCGCCGCTATCCAGCCAGCGGCCGTTATCTATTTTGGAAATCAGCTCCAGCACACAGGGCTGGCCGTTGAGCTCCACATACTGCGCGGTGACATGGAAAATGTCCGTTTCCGTAAATTCCAGCCGGCACAGCCGGGTCTTGAGCTTCATGGCCTTGGCGGAAATGCAGTTTTTACAGACCTCGTCCCGGCCCCAGACAGAGGTGCAGGCGCCGCCGGGGGAGAGACTGCCATCCTCATTGAGCCGCAGGACACAGTTATTGGCGGGGTCCACCAGCCGGACGATATCGAAAACATCCTTCAGCTCACGCAGCGTGGTGCTCACGATATTGAAGGCGTCGCCCTGCGTCCGCAGTGTCAGCGTACCCCGGCGGACAGCCTCGCCCTTGAGGTCGGAGAACTGCACGATAACGCTCAGGGGCTGCGGGTCCGCACCATGGGAATAGATAACACGGGCGGTCAGGTGGAACAGGCACCGGGTCAGCCGCACAGTGAGATAGGCGTCCATGCTGCGCTCCGGGTCCTCGGGTGTGGCCTCCTTGGCAAGTGTCCGCAGCTTGTGCAGGTCCTCCAGCGACATGAGGTCCTGAAGGTCCGGCGCGTCAATACTGAAAGTCCGCTCCCGGCTGTCCGGCGGCTGGAACCAATCCACCACACGGACCTGTCTGCTGGGAATGTTATAGTCAAACTGAACGCCGCCGCACTGAGCCGCGTAAAAGGCGGTCTTTTCCCGCTCTGCCTCCAGCGTCTGCTGGAGAAGCGGTTTGCCGCCGGAGAGAATGTTGTCCTCTCCATCGATCTTCAAAAGCTCGTTGGAAAGGCGCAGGGAGTCCTGCACATCATCCCGGTCACCCAGCATGAGATCACGCTGGCTCACAAGCTGGGGGGAGATGTCGGTCAGGCATTTTAAAAGCAGGGGATTGAAGCTGCCGCATTTTCCGTCCCGAATCATCTGTATGGCGGTCTCATGGCTCAGGGCAGGCTTATAGGGCCGCTGGGCGGTCAGCGCGGAATACACATCCGCAAGGGACACCGCCTGCGCGGAAATGGGGATGGCCTCGCCCTTGAGATGGTCGGGGTAGCCGTTGCCGTCCCAGCGCTCGTGGTGCCAGCGGCAGATATCGTAGGCGGTCTTTACCAGCGGGTCATCCTGCCACGCAGGCAGGTCCTTGATGATGGCGGCGCCGGCGGTGGTGTGGGTTTCCATGATGGCCCGCTCCTCCGCGGTCAGTGGACCGGGCTTTTTCAAAATCGCCTCCGGCACCCGGCTCTTGCCGATGTCATGAAGGGCGGAGGCCATGCCGATGCGGATGATTTCCTCCTCCGTCAGCCGGTAGCGGGGCGTTTCCTTGGCAAGCTGGTGCAGCAGAGCCTCCGTAATGGTGCGGACGCGGAGAATGTGCTGGTTATTTTCGCCGTTGTGGGCTTCTACCACGCTGCCAAAAATTCCAAGCAGCATACTGCTGAGCTTTTCTTTATCCAATACCTGCTGGGAAACAAGGCTTGTCAGCCGCCGCTGCTTGGCATAGAGCATCAGCGTGTTCTCTATCCGGCGGCGGACCACCAGCGTGTGGAACGGGCGGTGAATATAGTCGGTAGCGCCCAGACTGTAGGCCAGGTCCATAAAGGCGTCGGACTGGTCGGCGGAAATGACGATCACGGGAATCTCATCCAGCCAGTGATAGCGCTGCATGATCTCCAGAACGCCGCAGCCATCCAGCCCCGGCATGACCATGTCCAGCAGCATCAGGTCAACGGCGGGATTTCCGCGCAGGATATCAATGGCCTGCTGACCGTCCTCCGCCTGAAGATAGCGGTAATCCGTACCCAGAATCTCCATCAGGAGCTCCCGGTTCAATTGCGAATCGTCCACGATCAGCAGCGTTTGCAGATTGTTCAAATACAGTCCTCCATTCCGGCAGCGGTTTTGCGCTGCTGTCCGTCAGTTCATACGAATCCATAACAAAAAAATTATAACAGTCCGTGAAAATTCTGTCAATTTAATTCCACAGAAAACGAAGATTGACGCTTCCAGAAATTTCGCGGGTCGAATTGCGGCGGAAGGGTTGAAATGGCGGAAAAAATCCGATATGATGAAAAAAACGTGCAAAGGAGCTTGTTATGATCGAACAACTGCTGGAATACAACCGGGAATTTGTGAAAAGCGGCGCTTACGAAAAATTTCAGACCAGCAAGTACCCGGATAAGAAAATCGCCATCCTGACCTGTATGGACACCCGGCTGGTGGAGCTGCTTCCGGCGGCGCTGGGTATCCGCAACGGCGATGTGAAGATGATCAAAAACGCCGGCGGCATGATTACCGGCCCCTTTGACAGCGCGGTACGAAGCCTGCTGGTGGGTATTGTTGAGCTGGGGGTAGAGGAGGTCATGGTCATCGGTCACACGGACTGCGGCGTGGCTCACATCAACGCCGACATGATGATCCGCCACCTCATTCAGCGGGGCGTGTCTCAGGACCATATCGACATGATGCGCTACTGCGGCATCGACTTTGAGGAGTGGCTCCGAGGCTTTGACTGCGTGGAGAGCTCCGTGGCGGAGACGGTGGACCTGCTGCGAAACCACCCCTTGATGCCGAAGGATGTTCTTATCAAGGGCTATGTCATTAACACGAAGACCGGCGAGCTGACAGCGCAGTAAACAAAAATCAAACACGGGAAAGAGAGGCACGGAGCATTCGCTCCGTGCCTCTCTTTGACGAAAAGCGGAAAAATGACGGGAAATGCTTGAAATGTGATGAAAGCACACGATTTTGACTTTAAAAATTGCAAAAAAACAAAAGCGCGGCGACGTGTTTTTCCAGCATTTGACAGGCAGGGGAGATTATACTCACGATGAGAGGCGGGACAGGTGCACAGCCCTGCCGGAAACGCACGAAAATTGAAGGAGGTCAAGGTTTTATGAGAAAACGGATGGCAAAATTCCTGTCCCTTTTCCTGACAGCGGTGATGGTATGCTCGCTGCTGTCGGTGTCCGCGCTGGCGGCACTGGAGTCCCACGAACAGCAAACCTGCAAATTTCAGATTTTGTATGTGGATTCTTCGTTTGGCGCTGGATACAGCTATGGCATTAGTTGGGACGAACCATATACCTGCCAGTATAGTGAAGGCCACAGCGGCTATAACCATTCCATAGCCTGTTCCAAAATCAGAGAACAGGTAGAGACCGCAAAAGCAAAGGTGGATTCTGGCTGGGAAATCGTTGGATGGGCCAAGGAAGCAAAACCGAATCCGACGGTCCTTACCACTTACACCGGCACAACTGCCACGCAGACAACCTATACCATTTACCTTGTGGCGAAGCGGCCCGCCTCGGCAGAGGTGACCTACACTCTTACCTATAACGCCAATGGCGGCAGCGGCGCACCTGCGGCACAGACAGCAAAAAGCAGTACCGGCTCGGCCACATTTACGGTTTCCACCAGTGTGCCGACTTGGGATGACCATACCTTTTTAGGCTGGGCGGATTCTGCCGATGCAGCGGCTGCCGCTTATCACGGCGGCGGTACGATTACCGTGAGTGCAGACAAGACGATTTACGCGGTGTGGAAGCAGAATCACCATCATAATGATACCGATGACGATGGTTTCTGCGATGACGACAACGAATGTATGCACGTCAAGGACACAGAGGGCTACTGCACCGTGTCCGGTTGCAAGCACCCGAGTAGCTGCTGCCCCAAGCGCAGCAGCGGCCCCGCTGGCCCCACGGAAAGCCAGCTTCAAGATATCCTCGGTACGGATTTTGTCACAGTCACCTGTGAGACCCTCCCGGATGAACATCATGACGGAACTTATGGCCTTTTGACCGGCGGCTATACGCTGGGCGCGGTGCAGGGGGACGATGCCTCCGGTTACACCGTGAATCTGACGCTGAAGCTGACCAATTATGTCGAAGCCTTCGGCACGGACACCCGCAAGGTGCATACTCCGGCGGAGGGGGAGACCGACCGCAGCGTTACGCTGCAATACAACAAGGAATCGCAGCTATGGGCGCTGGCAGCCGGTGTTACCGGCGTGACCTTCAAGGCGGTCTGCAACGATAAGTCCAGCCAGCCCGGCATGGTGAAGCTGGCGGACGGGCAGACCTCCATCGGTGAAAGAAAGCCCGGCGATACCATGGTGTTTACCCTGAACTCCACGGTGCCCTCCGACCTGCTCCGCATGAATACCGCCGGCGTCATGGAGCTGGTGAACCCCTACACGCTGGTATTCCACGATAAAATGAACGAAAAGCTGGAGTCCGACTACAGTGACCTTGAAGTTACCATCGGTTCCATGGTTCTGGTCCCCGCAACGGATTACACGGTGGCGACCGCCGGCCTTTCCGGCGGCGAGACACTGAACGTCACGCTGGACTTAGCGGCGCTTTACAACGCCGGGAAAATCACAAAGGATGACCTTGGCAAGACGCCCATTGTGGTATCCTATACGGCGAAGGTGGTTGACGATGCCATAAATGGCGATCTGCTCCGCAATGATGCTTATGTAAGATCCCTCGAAGGCTCCAGCAGTATCAGCACGGTGATCGGTACGGTGGTGGATACGCCTCACACCGGCGGCCCCGGCACCATGATCTTCACCGTGGCGGGCATGGCGCTGCTGGGCGGCGCTGCCGGTCTTATGGTGCTGCGCCGCAGGAAAGAGGACGCTGAAAACTAAGGACTGAAGGAAAGAGGGCATGATGCGGCGAAAACGGACCCGGAGCCTTCGCGACCGTGCGCTGGGTTGGCTGGCCGCGCTGCTTTTGGCGGCGGGGGCGGTGGTACTGCTGTACCCCGCCCTGTCCAACCTCTACTATCAGCGGCAATGCGCGCAGGCGGCGGAGACATTCGCACAGGGACAGTCCGAAGCGGAGAACGCGGCGCTGTGGCAGGCGGCAGAAGCCTATAACATGGCGCTGGAGGAAAAGGCGGAGCAGTTTGCCCTGACTGCGGAGGAGCGGGAGCAGATTGCCGCCTGTCTCAATCCGCTGGGGACCGGCATGATGGGGTCTATTGAGATTCCGAAAATCGATGTGAACCTGCCCATCTATCAGGGCACGGAGGAGCAGCAGCTCCAATCCGGCTGTGGCTGGTGGCCGGGGACCTCGCTGCCTACCGGCGGTTCCGGGACCCACTGCGTCATCACGGCTCACACCGGACTGACGAAAGCAAAGCTCTTTACGGACCTTGACCAACTGGAGACCGGGGACCGCTTTACGCTGCACATTCTGGACCGGGATATGAATTATGAGGTGGACCAGATTTTAGTGACGGAGCCGGAGGAGCTGGCGCCGCTGCGAATCGTTCCCGGAGAGGACCTTGTCTCACTGTATACCTGTACGCCCTACGGCGTCAACAGCCATCGGCTGCTGGTGCGGGGACATCGGGTAGAGGCGGAGGAGGCCGACACGGAAAGGTCCTTCGCATGGTGGAGCATTCCGGTCGCTGCGGTATTCCCAATTTTGTGGCTGCTGCGCCGCATAAAACGGCAGAAATGAAAGGAGACAGACGGTATGAACAGACAGAAACGGCGGCTTTGGCGCTGCGCTGTGCTGTGGATGACCGTCTGGCTGCTGCTCTGCGGCACCGTCCATGCCGCCGGAGGAACGCTGACGCTGCGCTATGCCTTTGACGGTGTGGCCTTTTCCATCTACCGTGTGGCGGAACCAACGGCGGCGGGCTACGCGCTGACAGGGCCCTTTGATGACTGCCGGGTGCGGCTGCCCCGACCGGAGGACGGTGCCTCCGTCTGGAAGGACGCGGCGGAAACGCTGGCCGGGTATGCCGCCGGAAAGCAGCCGACAGCCCGGGGCGTTACCCACGGCGGGCAAGTCACGTTTGCGGGACTGGAGCCCGGACTGCATCTGGCAGTGGGGGACTGCCACACACTGAATGGAAAAACGTATATCCCGGTTATTTTGCTGGCGGAGGTCACCGGTGGGGGAAGTGCCGGGGCCGATGTAAAGTGGGAATGGGACGATGACGGTGACGAACCCGGCGGCGGAGACAGTGAAAGCAGAATTTCCCTGCGAGTGGAGAAGCGCTGGCTGGGGGATGATCCGGCCGAGAGGCCATCCTCTGTGGAGCTTTGGCTGCTGCGGGACGGAGTCCTGTGGGAGCAGGTGATTTTAACGGAGGATGACCACTGGTGCCGGACATGGAATGGCTTGGAGCCGGGACATCGCTGGCAGGTAACGGAGCCGGAGGTGCCGGAGGGGTACACCGTGTCCGTGTCCCGGCAGAGGGAGCTGTTCGCCGTGACCAACTCCGGGGAAGCGGCAGGCGAGGAGCCTGCGCCGCTGGGGGGCCTGCTGCCCCAGACCGGGCAGCTCTGGTGGCCCGCAATCCTATTGGCGGCGTTGGGACTTTTGCTGCTACTGAGAGCCTTTAGGCTCCGGCGGCGGAAGTGATGGGGCGCGGAAAATGGAGCGGCGCAGTGGGGGTGCTGCTTTTGCTGGCCGCCCTTGTGCTGACGGCGCACAATCTGCGGGAGGCCCGTCAGGCGGAGCACTTTTCCGGAGAAACGGCGGCGAAGCTGACGGAGGAAATTTCGCGGCGAAGGACCGCGAGGGAAGCGGAGCCGGAGCCGCAAAGCGAAGCACCGCCGGAGGCGGAAGCAGAGAGCACTGACTATCTGGGGCTTTTAGAACTGCCGACCTTGAGCCTGACCCTGCCTGTGGCGGCGGAGTGGAGCTATCCAGCGCTGAAACGGACGCCGTGCCGGTACAGCGGCACGGCAGGGGAGGTGAGCTTTGTCATCATTGCCCATAATTACCCGGCCCATTTCGGAAGACTGTGGGAGTTGGAGCCGGGGGCGGAGGTCTATTTTACGGATATGGCGGGGACGCGGATGCTTTACATTGTGGAACGGCAGGAGCGGCTGCGCCCCGGCGATACCGAGGCATTGTCGGAGCCGGGGCTGACGCTGCTCACCTGCACACCGGGAGGCAAGATCGGAAGAGCGTCGTGTAGGGAAAGAGTGTAGATCTCGGTGGTCGCCG
>UQMC01000004.1 GCA_900542115.1 uncultured Oscillibacter sp.
TACGAGTTGTAGCCGTGACTGGAGTTCAGACGTGTGCTCTTCCGATCTCCTTATCGACTACGGCGAGGAACCGGAGGAAACGCCGGAGATCGCCGGATACCTGAAAGCCTACCGCCGGTTTCTCAAGGACTGGAAACCGGAATGGAAACTGATTGAATGTCCCATAGCGGACTGGAATATGAAAATGGCCGGAACCATGGACCGCTTTGGCATCATACATAATGCCCCCGCGATTTTGGACATCAAGACCGGACAGCTCCATGACGCCGCCCTCTCCGCCCAGCTCACCGCCTACAAGATGATTTTCTCATGGGACCCGCGCTGCGGTTACGGGAAAATTCAATCGCTCTATGCCTTGAAACTCTCAAAGGACGGCACTTATGAGCTTCGCCATGTAGAACCAAATTCAAATTTGGTGAACGCCTGCCGCACCCTCCATAAAGCCACAGAAAGGAAGAAACGCACATGAATGAACTCGCCATGTACCAATACAATGCCGCCGCCCTGACGGTGGCCCCCGTCCCCCGCTCCGGCAATTACACCATCTGCGCCCCAGACGGAGCACCCGCCGTCCTGAAACGCGGCATCGACTTCGGCATGATCCGAAAGAAGAACGGCGACGCCATGACGAAAAACCCCACCCTCTTCAAGTCCGGCGCGGAAAAGGTGGCCGTGGCTTACGGCCTCTGCCAGCGCTACACGCTGGAAAGCAAGCTGGAGGACATCGAGCACGGCTTCTTCTACTTCCTCGTCCGCTGCGACCTCATTAAGATCTATGACGGAAAAGAATACATCATCACATCCGCCTACGGCTCCGGCAATACCCGGGAGGGCCGCACCGGTTCCCAGTCCCCCTATGACGGTGCCAACAGCGCCGTCAAAATGGCTCAGAAGCGGGCGCTTGTCTCTGCGGCCTTGTCCCTGGGCTGTATGTCGGACAGCTTCACTCAAGATATTGAAAGCGATATGGAGGACGGCTCTGCCTACTATGCCGGGAAAGACCCGGAGGCCCCCATTTCCGCCGCGCAGGTCAAATTCTTCTATTCTGCTTGTTCCCGTCACGGTCTCACCAAGTCCGAGGCCAAGGCCCACCTGAAGGCCCATGGCTATGACAGTGCCAGCAAGGTCAAGGCAAAGGACTTTGATGCTCTGCTGGAAGCTCTGGAGCCGAAGGAGGAAGCGTAAATGTTCATCAATGGGCTGCCGGACTACAACCGGGAGGGCGTACAGCAGAAAACCGGCCTGATCTGCGGGCGCTGCGCCAAGGACGCCCAGATCTTCACCTCCAAGAACGGGACCGTCATCGGCTCCGTCTCCGTCCCGGCCTACAGCAAGGCCGACGGGACCACCGTCTGGATGACCGTCAAGGGCTTCGGCTCCATGGGCCGGGTGGTCTCCAGTGCCTCTAAGGGCGATCCCATCATCGCCGTGGGCCGCGTAGAAGCCCGTGACTACGAGGGCAAGACTTATATCGACTTTATCGCGGAGTGGGCATCTGTGGGCGCTCAGCGCATCGACGTCCGCACCGCCGCCGCCCCGCCCATGAACAGCAGCGGAGGCTTTGAAGAAATTCAGGATGACGGGGAGCTTCCCTTTTAACAACGTTGCCGTGTGTGTCTAAAGAGTGATGACGGGTGGATGCAAGCAAGCCGCAGCACGATCACCGGCGCACACAGCAGCCGCAGAGAAAAGAAGAACGTCCCCCCACACCCCCCTAAGAAGAAAAGATTATATATATTATATTTATCTCTCTATTGGCAGGGGGAAAAGAATTAGAGGCTAATACAGGAATTAGAGACTAATTAGAGGCTTCTACGGAAGTCTTACAGGAGAAGAACATGGAGAAGCAGGACATTAAGCGGTTGTTTAACCTGATCGAGACCCTTTACCCCAGCTCCAAACAGCAGCCCCGCACCCCCGCAGATTTAGAGGCGTGGACGCTGGTGTTGGAGCCGTGGGCTTATGAGGACGCGAAACAGGCGGTCATCCTCCGGGCACGGGAAAACCGGTTCCCGCCGGACGCATCCGAACTGGTCCCTTACCTGCCCAAGCCGGAAACGCCAAAGGCGAAGGAGGCCCCCATGCCGGAGCCGTCCGACGCCTATCTGGAAAAGTTTTACGTCAGGGCAGGCGAACAGCGCAAGCGCTGGCACGATGCCGGTATCCCCACCCCCTCCGAAGCAAAAAAACAGGGCATGACCTATGCGGACTGGGAAAAGATGGCGAAAGGAGCTGGCGTGTAATGGCTGCGGATATTAAGCTGTCGGACTGCTACATTGCCCCCCACAGTCAGCTCTGCTGGGACTGCGCAAAAGCCTGCGGCGGGTGTTCCTGGTCCGGCATTGATCCAGTGACCCACAAGCCCCGTTTTGAGCCGGTTCCGGGCTGGAAGGCAAAGCCCACCCGGACGGAGCGATCCACCGGGATGGGACGGAAGAAGCGGGTGCTGACATCTTATGCCATCCGGTCCTGCCCGGAGTTCGTGAAGGAGGAACGCCGTGGTTAGAATGGTCATTGACATCCATGAGGACGGTGACCTGCTGGCCTGCAAGGAAACCGTGGCCATGCTGCTGGAGCCTCTGGGCCGTGTCCGGGTGGTGCAAGTCATCATTGACGGAAAGGAAGAGAAGCGATGAAGGTCGAATTTACGGTCCCCGGCATTCCAGTGGGCAAGGGCCGTCCCCGGTTTATGAAAAATGGTCACACCTACACCCCGCAGAAAACGCGGGACTACGAGGGCAAGGTAGTCCAGTGCTGGAAGTGCCAGAGCGGAAAGGGCTTTGCGGCGGGTGTGCCGCTCAGGGCCACCGTCACGGCGTTCTTCACGGTGCCAAAGAGCACATCGAAGAAGAAGGCTGCTGCTCTGGACGGTACGCCCCACACCAAGCGCCCTGACGCTGACAACGTGGCGAAGGCCATTCTGGACGCGCTGAACACCCACGCCTACAACGATGACAGCGCCGTATCGTCTCTGACGGTGCGGAAGTACCAGACGACTGGCGCCTCCCGCGTGGAGGTCACCATTGAGGAGGAAAAATGATGGATGCTGTGAAGTTTGTAAAAACGCTTGGCAGAATGTGCAACGCTGAATGCATCAAATGTGAGTTTTGGAAAAGAAGAGGCAAGTGGGAATCCTGCAATTCCTGGCAAAAAAACCACCCGGAGGAGGCCGTTGCCATCGTCGAAAAGTGGGCCGCAGAGCACCCCGTGAAAACCCGCCAGAGCGAGTTCTTGAAGCAGTGGCCGAATGCGCGTATTAGCAATGTGGATGGGTTCCCAGCAATCAACCCTTGCGGGCTCGATAGTACGGTGGTAAACGAGTGCGATGTGACGTCTTGCTCGAAGTGCCGAAGTAAGTTTTGGCTCGCGGAGGCAGAGGAATGACCCGCGAAGAGATTTTAGCCGCTGCCAAGCAGTGCGTGTGCGGAGACCGGGATCAGGACTACGGTAGCCCGGAGACGTCCTTCAACACGATCGCGGCCCTGTGGGAGCCGTACATCCGGGAGAAATGCGTCAGCACGGATGCGGACGTCTGCATCACCGGCGCTGACGTGGGGGCCATGATGTGCCTGTTTAAGGTCGCGCGCATCGCCACCGGCCACGGCAAAGCAGATAACTGGATTGACTTCGCCGGATATGCCGCCTGCGGCGGGGAATTGGAGAACCTATGAGCGACTTGGAGCAGACCGCAATCGAGCGGCTGAAAGCGGCATCGGATATGAGCCTGCGGCTTTTTGAGAAGCCGTTAGTGATCACCTACTCCGGCGGGAAGGACAGCGATGTGATGCTGCATCTGGCGGAGAAAAGCGGCATTCCGTTTGAAGCCCTGCACTCCCTCACCACGGCGGATGCACCGGAGACGGTGCGCCACATGTACGATACGTTCCGGCGGTTGGAGGGAAAGGGCGTGAAGTGCACCGTAGATAAGCACGTTCAGCCGGACGGAAGCCGCGTGACTATGTGGAACCTGATTCCACGGAAACTGATACCACCGATGCGGATTAAGAGGTACTGCTGCGCCGAGCTGAAAGAGGGCGGCGGGAAAGGGCGATTCATTGCTACGGGCGTCCGCTGGGAAGAAAGTCCGAATAGGCGGAAAAATCGCGGTGGGCTGGAAGTTATTACTTCTTCAAAGAAAAACAGCTTGATTTTGAGCAACGACAACGACGAGGACAGGCGGCTGTTTGAAACCTGCCAAATGAAGGGGACGCGGGTGGTAAACCCCATCATCGACTGGAAGGATGACGATGTGCTGGATTACGCCGCGGTTGAAAAAATCCCCATGAACCCACTGTACTGCGAGGGCTTCCATCGGGTCGGCTGTGTAGGCTGTCCACTGGCAAACGTTAAAATGCGAATGATGGAGTTTTCCCGCTACCCCAAAATCAAGGCGGCGTATATCCGGGCCTTTGACCGGATGCTGGAAGAACGGCGGAGACGTGGGAGAATGAACGGCACATTCCGGATGGGAGATACTGGCGTGGACGTATTCCACTGGTGGATGGAGGACGGCGTTCTGCCGGGGCAGGAAGTGCTTGGAGGGTTTGAGGAATGACAAACTTTGAATTTTACACGAAAAACGCAGCCAGATTGGGAGAGTTGATCGAAAAAGCCGTGGATGACGCGCTGGAAGCAAAGGGCTGCTCACTTGATCTGAAATATCCAGAGAAACTATCCAATGCCGATGATGCCCTCATGGTGACATGGGCAAGCTGGCTGAATGAAGAAATGTAGGGAGGAACTATGAAAGATACAAACCTCGTAAATACGCTGCGTGAGCACGCGGAATGGGCGGAGGGGAACCAGTGGGAAACGCCAATCACACTGGTCGACGATCTGGCGGAGGCCACCATTGAGGAGGAAAAATGATGGATGCTGTGGAGTTTTTGAAAACATTGCACAGAATGTGTGATCGTCACTGCACAAATTGCGAGTTTGGCAAACGCCTTTGCGGCTTTGTGACCTCCTGCACAGTCTGGATAGAGACCCACCCGGAGGAGGCCGTTGCTATTTCGAAACAGTGGGCAAAGGAGCACCCCGCCCAGACCCGGCAGAGCGAGTTTTTGAAGCTGTTTCCGGGAGTAGATGCTGATAAAACGGATGGCTGTCTGACTTTGAACCCTTGCATCATTTACCCGAAGATGCGAGAAGAGTGCTCCGGAAAGCTGTGCCATGAGTGCAAAAAGACATTCTGGCTTGCGGAGGTGGAGGACAATGGATGAAGGTGCTTGAGTTATTTGCCGGGACGCGCTCTATAGGGAAGGCGTTCGAGGCCCGGGGCCACAAGGTGTACTCCGTAGAGTGGGACAAGCGATTTGACCGCATCGACCTATATGCTGACATCCTGCATCTGACTGCGGAGGATGTGCTGCGGGAGTTTGGGCGGCCTGATGTGATCTGGGCAAGCCCGGACTGCGCCACATTTTCTATTGCGGCCATCAGCCACCACAGGCGGAAAAACCCCGAGACAGGAAATTTGGACCCGGTGAGCGAGTATGCCAAGTTTTGCGATGCAGTGGACCAGCACGTGCTGCGGCTGATCTTAGCATTGAGCCCGACTTACTGGTTCATTGAGAACCCGCGTGGAGGGATGCGTAAAATGACGTGGATGGAGGGGCTGCCCCGGTACACCGTCACATACTGTCAGTACGGGGACGCCCGAATGAAGCCCACGGACATCTGGACAAATCATCCGCTTCCCAGATTTAAACCGCCTTGCCATAACGGTGACCCGTGCCATATCTCTGCCCCGCGCGGGGCCAAAACGGGAACGCAAGGGCTGGCTGGCAGCGTGGAGCGGTCTGTCATCCCGGCTGCATTGTGCGACCATATCGTAGATATTTGTGAGGAGGCGGAGTGGAATGTCACAGTCTGTTAAAGCGCCATTTAAGTTTTCGCATAGATGGTGCCAAAAAGTGGCGCTTTGAGCCGAGGCAACTGCCGAAGCCGACGGAGGTGGAAAATGCTGAAACCAAATGATCTGACGAAGGTGGAACTGCTGCAAGTGGTAGAAATGCTGGCGGAAACGGCTAACGAATATTATTTGGATCGTGCGCTGGGACGCATCGAAATGCAGCGGAACGATGCCCATTACGCAAGATGCCGAAAGCTGATGGACGAAGAACAAAAGCACTATGCAGCCTATTTCAATCTTCTTCGGCCTTACGAGGGCAAGTCCATTGTGGATGTACCGCAGGATGTTTTGGAACAAGCGCAGGCAGAGTTTGACAAGGCGAGGGCAGCTGGACAAGAGTGGAACAGGCGGAATGGAATCAAACTGAAAGGGAGGAAATGAGGATGGCTAATGTTAATTGCCTGCGTTGCCACTTTAGGCATGAGGATAACGGGAACTGTACTGCGGTCGGCGGGTTCTGCACGGCGGTCCATGAGGGGGCCTGTAACGGATACCGGTGGAGGAGGTAAGAAGATGGAACGAGGCATTATTGGAGCAATGCGGACAGCATTTGAGCAGTCTGCTGACCGGATTGCAACCGTGGAGGAATCCGCTTTGGTCTTGAAAAACGAGATTGAGAAGCTGCGGGGACAGAATAGACAACTGATGCTTGAACGCAACTATGTTATTTCGATAATTGCGGATGTCAGAAAAGCCGGAAAGACGTGGATGTGCCAGTATTGCGCTCATTGCAAGGGCATCGTAAGCGGCATGGCTGACTGCGATTCCAAGAAGCTGTGTGCTATGCCCTATAGTCAGTTTGAGCTAAAAAGATCGGAACAGCCGGAGGTGGAATTATGAAAAAATGCACCGGTGAAAACTGCCCCATGCAGATAGGCTATGACGTTGAAAAATGCGCCGCAATCGAAATGTGCCCGTATCGCACGTGGCCCGTTACCATTGCCGACCGGATCCGGAGCATGACAGACAACGAGCTGGCCGGGGTGCTGTACAATTTTCACAATGATTACAACACGGAACGTCTTTCTGGCATTTCGACGATGCCAGCAGAATGGCATGAAATTAAAAAATGGCTTGAAACCCCGTGGGGGGGCAAGCCGTGAGCGAGGCTCAGAATGGAGGGAATGTGATGGAAAACATTTTGCAAAACTTCGCCAGCGGGCTGTGGATCGTGTTGGGCGTGTACTGTTTCTTCGGGCTAAGGATGTGGAACAAGCGGTTCAGCGAACTGTATGACGAGTTGAAGGAGGAGGTGGAGTGATGGAGCGATTGACACAACGGCTTAGGACCGGAGAAGTCCTTATGGCATCAGAGTACGAGGAGAAATACACGGAGCAAGAGTGGATTAGCGTGCTGCAAGACCGCCTCGCCGACTATGAAGATACGGGGCTGACGCCCGGGGAAGTCAAGTCAATGCAAGAGGAGCACTTTAGCGGTCTGGAAATGGCAAAATTGCACAGCGCGCTCATGGAACTCAAAAAATATCAAGAAGCCGACAAGGACGGTCGGCTGGTGGTGCTGCCGTGTCAATCCGGAGATCATGTGTTTGCCCTGCTTGATGGCCAAAAGCGTGTGCGAGAATGCGAAGTTAAATACGCAGTTTTGGACGGTTGGCTGAAAGTTTTATATCTTGCACCAATCGACGACCACGGAAACTTGTATAGTGCGCCATTTGGGGCATTTGGCCAGTCCATATTCCTCACCCGAGAGGAGGCCGAAGCGGCATTGGAGGCGAAGAAGGATGAGTAAGGCTGTTATGCTGAGCATCCGCCCCAAGTGGGTGGAGAAGATCGCCAGCGGCGAAAAGACCATTGAAGTCAGGAAGACCAAGCCGAAGCTGGAAACGCCGTTTAAGTGCTATATTTACTGCACAAATATAAGGCCATTCCTTGTGTGGGGAGATGTTTTCCGTGGTGATTGGTTCACAGAGTTTACCCGGATTTCAGGGTATAGCAGAGCAGAAGCGGACAAAATCTGGGACGTTTTCAACGGGCATATTGCTGGCGAGTTTACCTGTGACCGGATTTATGAGCTTGCGCCCCTCAACCATGCACCGGATGACATAGAAAAGCAAGCCTGCCTGACACGGGAAGAAATTGTGAACTACCTAAAGGGAACCGGCTATGGCTGGCATATCTCCGACCTGAAAATCTACGATGCACCGAAAAAGCTGGGGGAGTTTTGGCGAGACTGTCTGGAATACTCGGAGCTTAGCACAAACTGTTGGTCTTGCGAAAATGTTTGCGGAGATGGTGACGAAACGGACTGCAACACGGACGGGCAGCTATATCTTCACCGCGCGCCCCAAAGCTGGTGCTATGTGGAGGAGGGCTGACAATGGCTGAATATAAAATCTGCTTTAGAGTGGCTGGGGCGTTTGGCGCTCAAATCAGCTTTGAGGCAAAACCCGGCGTATCCTATGAGGACGCTGCGGCGGCCCTTGACAAAGACAAACTGGCAAAGCTGATATGCCTCGACACCTTGGGCTACTCCGCAAAGGATATTGAGATTATCACGCCGGAACAGTACGAGGCGGAATTTGGAGGGGATGAGGATGGCTGAATACATTGAGCGGGAAGCGTGGGTAAGCGAGGCTATTGCTTGCCCATGGTGCGGGGCCAAGATGGACGGAGGTGCTGGACATGAGGCTGGTTGATGTTGATGATTTGGGCGTGGGCCGGTGCAGCAAAGATGTTCTCCCTGCGGCGTATTGTGCTGGTTGGAACGGCTTACTTGGCTTGATCGAAAAAGCCCCCACCGTGGATGCCGTGGTCGTGACGCGGTGCAAAGACTGTAAGCATTTGTGCGTGTGGAATCGAAAAGATATATACGCATTTTGCTCCAAAACAAACATCGCGTTTTTGCCGTTTGAGCTGGACACAAGGACATTCTTTTGCAGTTACGGCGAGAGAAAGGACGGCGGGGATGGCTGATTGCCAGCCGCCCCACGCAACAAAAGGAGGTAAGCTATGGAGGATCGGGACAGAAAACTTTTGAAAGCCTATGCGGAGAACAACATGAGCATGAAAAAGACCAGCGGCGCGGTTTACCTGCACTACAACTCCATCCGATACCGCTTTCGGCTCATTCAGCGGGAAACCGGGCTGGACCCCCGGAATTTTTACGATCTGGAAAAGCTGTTAGCCATGATAGATGCGCAGGGGTCCTGACCCCCTGCATCGGTAGGTCAAAGGGGAAGGGCACTTCATAAAGGAGGCCCATTATGAAATACCGATACACCGTCCAGCAGCTCAAGAAAATGGAGCAGTGCCGCTATCTCACCGACCGGGAGCGGCGCGTGTTCAATCTGGTTTGCCGCCGCGGCTGGGCGATTGAGGATGCGGCAGCAGAGCTGTACTTGTCCCGATCCTCCGTCACCTCCTGCCTGCGCTCCATCCGGGATAAAGCGGGCATATCCCGCCCAAGCAAAAAGCATCCATAAGCCATGACAAGCGGTGTCCTGTGGTACGGTAACCATAGAGCACCGCTTGTTTTGCGCGCGGAAACAGGGGGTGTATTTTTGGAGAAGGAGGAATTTCTCTATGGCTGAATTTGCAAGCAAGGGCGTCGCGGGCACTGCTCTCGGCACCGGCATTGCCGGTCTGTCTCTGGGCGTCCTGAACTCTCTGGGCGGTCTTGGCGGGATGCTGCTGGGCAATCGCGTCATCCCCTTTGCCGCTGGTATGGCGGCGGAGGCCGGATGCAGCGAGAACCACACGGTCAACCGCTACGAGCTGTCCATGGTGCAGGAGAACGCCAAGCTCCGCAGCGACATTGCCCTGCGGGATGCCAACACCTACCAGGACCAGAAGATGTTGGAGATGTACAAGTACATCGACGGCAAGCTGGGCGAGGTGCATGGTGCGCTGGCTTCTCAGGCGGTCAATAATCAGGCCACCAAGGACAGCTTCCAGCTGTTGCAGGAGCGTATGGACTGCTGCAAGAACGAGCTGTGCGGGGCCATTTCCCGGGAGCGGGACGAGCGGAAGTGCGCTGACAATACCATTGTCACCTACACTAACGCCACCTTTTACCCCAAAATGGTCGCGGACATCACCACCGGCACCGGCACCACGCCCCAGTCCACCTATAACCCCCTCCCCGTCTCCACCTGCGGCTGCGGCTGCGGTCGCTAAGAGGCGAAGAGGGAAAAAGAGAGGGGCATAGCGCCCCTCTCTCCCGTCATTGGAGGAATCTATGGTAACATTGGATCAGATCAAGCAGGGCGCTGCCCGCTATGTGGACGAGGAATTTACCGGCAAGCTCACCGGCTGGCAGAAATGGGCCGTTGGCGCCGGGGCTGCTATGGCTCTTGGCAATCTGGACGCCAGCCTTTCCGCCCTCCGTGAGCATCCCGCCGTAAAGGCCCTCGGTGTCTTTGACGAGGCGGGGAACGTAGATATTGACAAGATCTACGCCTGCCTGAAAACCGAGGCCGCCAAAGGCCCCGTCACAACCAATATCCCCCTGATCGGGAACGTCACGCTGAATGAAGGGGATGTGGACAAGCTCTACACCCTGATCAAGCAGAGTTAGGAGGATCGTATGTACGAGATCAAACACTTGGCCGAAGAGATCCGGGAAGAACTGGACGATGCCGAGAAGTACGCACGGGAGGCCGTCAAGCACGCCGAGGACCCGGAGGACGCCAGCACCTACGCCGACCTCAGCCGTCAGGAGCTGGGCCACGCCAATCGGCTCCACGAAATGGCCGTTCGCCATATCGAAAAGGCGAAGGACGCCGGTCACCATCCCACGGAGGCCATGCAGGCCGTCTGGGACTGGGAGCACGAGCGGATGCTGGACCGCGCCGCCCATGTGAAAACGCTCCTGTCCATGATGTGAAAAAGCAGAAAGAGACACCCTCGCCAGACGGCGGGGGTGTTTTCTCATTTGTAGGGGTTCTTGGCGTTGGTGGTGCAGATAATGTCCCACAGATCCGCCCGGTGCTCCTGACCGGCAAGGGCCGCGCTGGCCTCCGCCTTGCTGACCCTGCCGTTTCCGTCCGCATCGGCCTTGTCTTTCAGGGAGAAATATTCCTTGGGGGAAAGACCGGAATCATGCGCCTGCTTCACCTTCTCGTAGGCTTTCCCGCTCATTTTCTCGCTACCGTACTTCTGATACAAGGCCAGAAATTCCCCGGTGGATACGCCGATGTCCCGCTTGGCCGTCTGCGCGTTTTTGATCCATGCGGCGCTGGGCTCATACTTGGGGTCCACCTGCTGACGGGCCGTCTCACGCGCATATTTATACACGTTCTGGATGTAATCCGCCTTTTCCGCATTGCTCATGGACTTGTAGGCGGGCAGCTTCACCGCCGCCTCCACCAGCTCCTTCCGCGTCTGACCCATGGCCTTGGCGTACCGAGTGTATTCCTCGCCGGTCATGGTCCGGGTCTCCCCCTTCACCGTATAGGACTTCTCCGCCGCCGCCGGATAAACGGTGCTGTCTCCGGTGGCCTTCGCCAGCCGCCGGATCTCCTGCGTGGCGGGGCTGTTGTCCTGCGCCTTCAGGAAGCCGGGGGAGAGGAAGGACTGGAACACCCGCTCCGGTGCGGAGCCGTTGGAGACCTCGTTGCCCCACATATCCACCATGGGTTGAAGCTGATTCCGTGCGCCGGGGACCTTTTTCGCCGCCCCCTGCAAGAAATAATTCACGTCAGAGGCTACCTGCCCGGAACCCTTTTCCACATAGCTTTTGCGTACCGTATCATCAAATACGGACGCAACCTTGCTGCCGATGGTGGGGATATACTGTCCGGCGTAGCTGCTGGCCGCTCGGTCAATCAGATAGCCAACCTTGTTGTCGGCGTAGCTCCAATAGGAGATCAGGTCATTCAGGGCGGACAGCATGGAGGTTTCCAGCACAACGTCCTGCATCCCCAGCAGAGAATCCACCAGCGCATCGAAGGTGCTACCGCCCTTCTGAACGGATTCCATGATGGCAGCGCCCGCGAACAGTGGCATTGCCGCCGGGGTCATCCAGTCCAGCGTGTAGGACTTGTCCCCGATCTGAATAGCATAATCCTGCCCCCCCATGGACTTCTCAAAGGCTTCTTCCTTGTCATCGTCACCGGCCCGGACGTGGAGCAGACCCTCCGCCGCCAGATAAGCGCCCAGCGCCAGAATACCGGTGCCGGTAAGACCGGATGCAATGGAATCCACGGCATCCGCCGCCGTGCATTTCCCGGACTTCACGTCAAACATGGCTTCCCAAATTCCCTTTCCAAGCCCCACAGGGCTGTAATCAAGGCCCGTGGTCAGGATATTGGCCGGGGTCTTGCGAAAGGGGAACAGGGCGTCCGCCACGAAGGAACCTGCCCGTTTTACCGGGTTATCCCCCTCATAGCGGCCAAACTGAGACAGCGCCTCGGAAAGCGCCGTGGTGTTGCGGTAAGTGGCCTTCTGCGCTTCCTCAATGGCGTAGGCCCGTGCCGCCTCTACGTCTGCGGGTCTGGTGCCCGCGTGGGCCTCTGCCGCCGTCACGCCCTTGGCTTGCAGTGCTTGGGCGAAGCTGTCCACATAGGCCGCGCGGTTGAAGATCACGTCCTCATAGTCAAGGGCGCGGCTGTTCAGGTCTCCAATGCCCTGTACGGCGCGGGAGAGAACATCCTCCCCCTTGAACATTTTCCGTTTGCTCTGGATCTCCCGCTTAATGCCTGCCGCCGTAGCGTCAGAATACTTCCCGCTGCCCATAGCCGCGCTCTGGTCCGTCTCATACTGGCCCTTGGCAAAGGCTTTCAGATCCTTGTCAACATTCACGGCCTTTGTCCGCTGGCTCTGATCCTTGATGACCGCCCGCTCGATTGCGGTTCCGATGCCGTCCTTGATCTTCCGCGCACCCATCTGAATGGCATTGCCCATGATGTTGCGGATGTGGGTGGTGGGGTTGGTCAGCATGGATGTGTACCGCCAGAAATTTGCCTTCTCCATGAAGGTGCTGGGGATCTGGTCCGCAATGGAGGTGGTGATAGCGTCCCACGCCGCCGCCCGCTCCGCGTCCGTCTCTGCCATCAGGTAGTTGGTGGCCAGCTCGTCAGAGAGGGTGAAGCCCGTCACCTTGTCAATGTAGTCCACCCGTGCGCCTTCCACGTCTCCGCTGTCGGCGGTGTTCTGCCGGGGTGCCCGGTTCTGCCGTGCCGCCCGGTCATTCATCCGGTCTACCAGCCGCCGCAGCGTCAGCAGACGGCCCTCCGGCGTCAACCGGTTCATCAGGTTCATGGCCTGCACCATCTGTGCGCTGTCGTGAGCCGCGTCCGCAATGGCCGTTGCCAGCTCAAAGGCGGCCTTGTGGTCTCCTTCGGAAATGGCAAGGTTGTAGGCGCTGATAGCCTCGGCGGTGTCCGCCTTGGTGATCCGCTGTCCCAGCTCCGCCTTGGCAATGAAGCTGTTCGCTACCTCACGCCAGCCGTCCCGCGCGATCTTGGCCTGCGCCTGCTGCACGGCGCTCCAGTCCGTCACCACGTCATAGTCGAACGCGCCGTCGGCAATGGCGTTTTCATACACGGTTGCCATCTCCGGGGAGGTCAGGGGGCTGTTCAGAATGGTGGAGACCGTTTTCTCCACATTCCGCCCGGTATCAGGGTTCACGACGGGTACTTCGGAGGGGGCGCGGCGCTGGTCATTTTGCACCCGCTCCGCACTGTTAGGATTTACCGGGTGGAACTCCTCGCTTTTGGCCTGCATGGCGTCAAAGGGCGTGTTCACCGTCCCGGCCTTGGCGTCACCCGGCGTGTCAAACTCCGCCGCACCCCCGTTCTTGACATTTTCCGCCCCCTGTGCTATGCTATCATTAGCATTGAGGGGACGCGTACCCTCAACAGGGCTTGACACCGCAGAGGAAGCCGTAGGTTCTGGACCTACCAAGCTGGCCTCTGCGGGGGCCATGTCCATAGACGCCTGAGATTGTGTCCCAGCGTCACCATTGGTGGCAAGGCTGGTTGGATTGGCACGATCCCCGGCGTCTATTTTTATAACGTTCCCGTTCGCGTCAATCACTTCATGCAGATAAAATCGGTTTTTGCTGGTGCGCTTTACAACGGCAGCTACATAAGCAGTTTCGCCGTCCATAGTGACCGGAGCGGCAAATACATAGCCGTCATAGGGGCGTCCTTTCCAATTCTGCTGGAAATCAATTTGCTGCCCGCGCCGGAGCACTTCCGGAATGGCGGGGATCACGGCGGCCTTTGCCCCGCCTACGCCATGGCTCAAATCGTCCTTCACGGAACGCCCGTTGATGTCAATGTCTCCAAAGCCGGGTCGAGACACGACCCCCTTAATGGCCTCAAACATTTTCCTTGCCTTTTCAGCCATGGTTCGGCCCTCGACAAATGGGATTGCTTTGGAGGATACGGTCGATACCGGCTCTGTGCCGTTAAGCCCCGGTATACTCTCTCGCAGCCGTTCAACGATCTGCACTGTCTCGCCCTTGTTTGCCGCCGTCTCCACACCGGAGGCGGCGTTTTGCGTGCCCTCTGCGGCGTTTGCGGGGGTGGGGGTATCAATACCCTCCCGCACCTCCGGGCGTACCTCCTGCGTGGGCTGTGCGTCCGCCTGACTGCTTCCACGCTGTCGGATGACGTCAGCGCCCGCGCCGATGCCGCCCATGGCCGCGCCCACCGCCGCGTCATACAGCGCCTCGCTCAGATCAAACCGGGCAGAGGGGTCATAGGTGGCCCGCTGCAAGATGGGCTGGAAAACGTCCTCGATAAATTCCTCGCCGCCCTCGGAGATCATGGAGAGGGCCACACGGCCCGCCGCGCTGTTGTTCAGTTTGGAAAGCGCACCGCTGATGGCGTTGTCCAGAACGCCGCCGCCAAACGCTTTCTTGAATGGGCCTGCCACGTTGCTGATCTTCTCCGTAGCAAGGCTCAGAGCACCGCTCCCCAGCCCGTAGGCAAGCTGCTGACCATAGGTGGCCCCGGCCTGTCTGGCCTGTTGGGCGCTGCTCCCGGCGGAACGGGCCGTCATCAGAGCGAGACCGGCTCCGGGGATCACGGCGCTGGCTGCCACGTCCCCCGCCATCTGTACACCCTGAACGCCCAGATCCACGGCGAACTGCCCCACCGGCCCCAGACCTTCCTTGGCCTGTGCCACGTCCGCAGCGGAACTTTGAGACAGTCGGTCGGCCTTCTGGTACGCCTTGTCCGCCACGGCCTTGTCGGACTGCTCCACCGCCTTGGTGTAGCCCTCGTGGGCCGCGATCCGCCGCTTGGCGCTGGCAAGGTAGCCCTGCACCTGCTTTACGTCCTTCGCGCTCATGGCCCGTCCGTTGGCCCACTTCACATCCCGGAGCATCTTTTCATACCGCTTCACCGCGTCATGGTCGCTTTGCAGGGAACCCCCGGCGTTCTGGTTGGCGATCCGGGTATTCAGCTTCCCGGCCCCCTCTGCCAGCACACCGCCCAGATTTGTATAGGCGGAGCCGACGGACTTCGCTGCGCCGGAGATCACCTTCCCCACACGCCCGTTATCAAGGGATGGGATGAGTGTCCCGCTTTGCTTCGTGTCCGCAAGCAAGCGGCTGTTGGTCCCTGTTTGCCTCCCTACATTGTCCATGGGCTGCGGGTAGCGGGTAGTGCTTTGGGGAAGTGTGGCGCTCTGTGCGCCGGTCTGCTGTGTGGTCTTTGCGGCGGCCTTTGCCCCGATTTTCGAGGTGTCGCCAATGACCTTGAAGCCTCCAAGCGTCCGGCTGCTCCCATTGGAAGAAGGCGTGGGGCTTGTCTGCCCCGCGCTTCCTTTTTTGCTGCCTGCTCCGATTTTGGAGGTATCGCCAATTACCTTAAATCCGCTTAGTGTTTTTGCCATACTGGTGCACCTCTCAGTAAGAAATCCCGTACTGTGCCAGCAGGTTCTGGACCTCCTGCTTCTGGCTGGCGGAGAGCTTTCCATAGTTCTTGGTAAGCCAGTTGTATGCCCGGTCCACATTGCCGTTACTCAAATCCGTGTTCAGGCTGGTGGCCGACGCTATGAAAGCGCCCTGCGTCATGCTGCCGGTGCTGCTTCCGCTGCTCCCCTGATACTTCGCCCATGCCTTATCAGCCGTCAGGCCGCCTGCGGCCTTCTTGGAGTTCTTGCCCCACTTGCCGTCCTGAGACACGCCGTAGTATCTCTGGAGCTGCTTCACCTGCTCGTTGGTGAGCTTGCCATTGGAATAGCTGCCCTTCTTGGCCCCGGAGGTGGCGCCGCTGGAGGACCCGCCGGAGGTCAGCTTGCCGGTGCCGTACAGAGAATCGTAGGCCCCCTGCCCGTAATAGTAATCGAAGGCGGAGATCACGTCATCCGTCACGATGCCGTTTTTCAGCGCGGACTGTACCTGACTGGCGGTCAGATTGGGTTTTACCACGGTACTGCCGCCGGAAGAACCGGAGCCGGAGCCGCCCGTCTGTGCGCCGTACTTGGCATAGAGATTCTGCTGGCGGACGTATTCCTCGTACAGGGCGTTTGCCAGCTCCGCGTCTCCCGTGGCCTCTGCCTTGGCAATGGCGTTTCGGTACTCCGTGTCAAGCTGGCTCCGCTGAAGGTCGATGGCCGCCGTCTTTTCCGCCTGCTCCCGGTCGATCTGGGAGAGGTTCTGCTGAAGCACAACATCCTGTGCCAGCGCCGCCTGTCCGGTGGTGCCGGTGTTCAGGCCGTTTGCCACCGCCATCTCCTGAAACGCGCCACGGCTCAGGGCGTTCTGGTTGGCCGCGCTGTTCCGGGCAATGTCATACACCGGCGCGATCTGTGCGCGGCTGGCATCCAGCGTGGCGGTGTTCTGCTCGTAAGCGGATTTCAGCGCCGCCAGCTCCGCCGCTACCTTCTTGGCGTACAGCTCCTTCAAGTAGTCGCTGCCGTCTCCGATGTCAAAGCTCATCCCGGTCTGCGATGTGGAGAGATTACCGGACGGCGTACCGCCTGCGTTGATGTCCGTGACCCGCTGCTGCTGGCTGTATGCCGGGGTTCCGTAGCCGGGTGTACCGGCCTGTGCGCCGCCATTCGCCGCCAGATAGTCCCCGAAGGACTGCACCTTTCCGTTGGCTTGTGCGGAGGGGGAGGTGTCCGTCCCCATGAGATAGCGGTAGTAAGCCAGCTCTGCGCTTTCTGGGCTGCTGTCCAGCCCAAGGCGTTTGCGCAGATCATTCACGGCAGACAGCGCGCCGCTGTCCGTCACATAGCCGTTCTTGTCGATGGTGTAGCCGTACCCGGCACGGATGGCGTTTGCGGCGGCGTTGGCCTGATCGCCGGTGATCTCGCCCCGCTGTAGCCGGTTGCGGATGTCCGTGATCTTGGAGCGGTCCAGTGCGGACAGCATCTCGTTGTCCGTCCACGCGCCGCTTTTGCCGTAACTGCCGTTCCCGGCGTTGATGTCTTGATGGGGGGTGTAGTCCGCCACACCCTTCACGGCCTTGTAGGCGTAGCCGTTATCGTCATAGAACACGGTATAACCGTTGGACACCTGATACCGGTTCGCCAGATCTTCGCGGCGGCTCATGTCCGCGCCGACCCGGTACGATACGCCGTTCTGCTTGTAGTTCTTTACCTCGGAATTGCTGGTGGGCGTCCCGTAGATGCCGCCGCCATTGTCCTTGCGGTCGTAGGTATACCCTCCAAAGGTCCCCTGAGAGCTGCCGCCGGAACTGCCGCTGTTCCCCCGGTTGCTGGACCCGCCGTAGGTCTGAGAATACGTCTTGTCGGAGCCGATCATGTTCGGCTCTCTGCCTCCGTACTTATCGTCGATCTTGTTCTGCCGCTCCTGAGTCAGCCGTTCCCGCTCGGAGGCCGACAGGTCCGTCCGCTGAAGTTCCTTGGAGTAGTCCTTGTTTTTATCGTAGTACCCTGCCATACTTGGCCCTCCTTATCCGTTCCAGTCGGCCCGGACCTCCCGCACGTCGATGTGGGTGAAGCCCTGCTGACTGTAAATACCCACGCCGCCCCAATCGGGCATGAGTTCTCGGGCAAATGCCCCCACCGCCTCGGGCTTCTGGCCATTCACGATGATGTCTGCCGCCGTGCCGTAGCAGTGCTGGCTGTGGGCCACGCCGCCGACCTTGGTGTTGTACTGTGGCGTCCGATACCCACTGTTGATGGTCACAGCCGCGCCGAAGTGACTGCGGATGCTTTGCAAAACCATCACCAGCCGGGGGGCCACCAGCACAGCGTCGCTGCCGTCCCCGCAGGCAAATTCTTTCACTTTAAAATGGGTGGACAGCTTTTTGCTGCCGTCCTTCGCCTTGGAATAGGCGTTGATCTCTACCATAGGTTTCTCTCCTTCCGGTTCGTGTGCGTCCCCGCTTTTCTTTTTCCATACAAGAAAGAACGGGATCACCCGTCCATCCCCGGTAAAGCCCTTGCCGTCCTTGTCCATGAAGCAGGTAGACCCGCCGCCGTCCATCATAATGGCATTGTCCCAACCGGACGCTGCCAGCAGGTCACGGAGCTGTTCCGGTGTCCGCCGGTCACGGCTCACGTAGTAGGCGAACCGGCCATTCTTGGTGCCGATGGCCGTTCGCGGGGCTTTGTACTTCATGTCCGCTCCGCAGTGGATAGGGCTGATCTTCTTGCTGTCGATGATGAGGTGAACGCACTCCATGTAGTTTGCGTCGCTGTTGGGCACGGTTTTCACGCCGAAGTCCGCCGTGGTGTTCCAGCTGATGGCCCATGCCCGGTAATTGGGGGCCTTGTAAACCTTACCGTCTGCCTTTAAATGACAGGCGGGCTGCCGGTTCCGCAGGAAGATGGAGCCATTGCAGATGGCGTCCCCGCCCGCCTCCGCCAGCATCTTCTTCAGGTTGGCCGTGGTGGAGCGGAGACGCCGCCGATTGAAATAGATTTTCAAAAATTGGAGGTCGGAGAGCGGGACTGTGCCCGCTCTCGTCATCATGTCCCGGCCTCCTGCTTGCCCTCGTCGCTGGCCTGCCGGATGGCGTCCAGCATATTCTTCACAAAGGCCGGGTAGGGAACGCCCATAATGGCCGTGTTCTCTAAAATACTCAATCCCTCATTGGCGATGAAGAACATACAAACCGCGTCTCTCACAAAGTCGCTGGATGTAGCTTGGTCTAACAGCGCCCCCATCCAGACAAGCGCCAGTTCTACGCACTTCTTCGCAAGACCCTTGAAGCCTGCATCGGAACTCAGCGCCCCGGTGCTGCTCTTCCCGGACTTGTGCCAGATCGCTGCCACCAGCCAGCCCGTGGCGTAATCCAGCACCATAAAGCAGATCAACACTTTCAGCGCCATATCCAAGCCGCCCAAAGCCTGCGCGATGACGGAGCCGGTTGTTGCCAGCGCCGCCAGAATCAGATTTTTAATATGTACTGCGTTCATAGCTTTTGCCCTCCCTGCACAGTGCTTCAGTGGTTCACCCGCACGGCCTTTACCGGGTTTCCGTTGGCGTTGTAGGTCACCTCATAGCGGCCCTCGGCAACGGTCACGGTCATGGTCTGGCCCGCCAGCTCCGGCTTGTACCGCATGATGTCACAAAGATGCTTCACGTCCTCCGGCTCGGTCTCTGCGGGGATGAAGCCCTCAGCCATTTCTTTCTCAGACCAACCGGCGATACCACCGTCGGGGGTTAAATGGAAGTTGGCACCGGCCTCCTTCAGCTTGGTGTTGATAACCTCGATGCTCTCGCCGTTCTTCTTGCCCTCGTTGATGATCTCGGCAAACTTCTTCTTCATAGTGTTTCTCCTTTCAATTTTTACGGCTTACTCAGCCGGTTTCAACTGTTCGGTTGATTACTCAGCCGGTTTCATTTGTATCTGGGGGTCCTGCCGGAGGATTGACCTCCGGCTTTTTCCCGTTACTTTACGCCCTTTAAGAGCATGGTGGTTTCGTCAAATAGCGCATTGCCGGGAAGAATCAAAGCGGGGCGGATTCCGTAAGAGAGGGCTGCGTTGGTTTGGGTGTAGCCACCGCCGCGGCTGACGAGGCACACGTTGTTGGTGGCGGCGGTGTACGGGGATCGGAGCCGCCATTCGGCGGACGAGCCGTTCAGGTACGCAATACGCTTGGAGTCTGCTCCGGTGTTCGCGTTGAAGTAATCCAACTTAGCGCCGTCATTCGGCATATAGCTTGCGCCAGCCAAGCCGACTTCAGGACTGGACAGCAGAAACACCTTGCAGGACAGACCGTTCGCGCCGCTCTGGTCGGTGCCGCCGGAGCCGCCGCCATGCCGATACGGGATCTTCACCTGCTTGATGGTTGCTTGCTCCACGCTTCCTAAACTATTGAAAAAGTCCCCATTCAGCCAAGTGTTAATAGCGCTGGTTTCGTACTTGTTCACGTTGCTGGTGTGCCACTGTCGGTTACTGTGAATATCCTTCCTCAGCAGCCACGTACCATCACAGCTTGCGTCATACAGGCTGCTGTTTTCAGGGATGCCCTGATTGACCACCAGATATTCCACCGCCGTGCCGCCCTCCATCAGCTTCACCGTGGAACCAACCGCAAGGCTGGAGGCCAGCACCCCCGTCACCGGTGCCGTATGCACTTCGCCCTTCCGCAAAAATAAACAGTGTCCCATTAGCCAATCACCATCCCGTTACTGTCAACCAAGGTGGTAGAGGGTAGGATGAGGGCGGGGCGGACGCCGCCCAAGTTGAATGCGCTGCTGCCGTTGTAGCTGCCATTGGAGCTGACGCCACACACGAGGTTGGTGTAGTTGGTGTCCGGGGAGCGGAGCCACCAGTCGGCGGCCGAGCCGTTCAGGTTCGCAATACGCTTGTTGTTGGCGGACGTGCCGGTCCCAGACTCAAAGTAGGACAGCTTCGCGCCATCCACCGGGAAGTAGCTGTAGTCGCTGGTCGTCCAGCCTACTTCGTAGCCAGACAGCAGGAAAATCTTGCAGAGCAGGCCGTTAGCACCGCTCTGATCCGAGCCGCCGGAACCACCGTTCTTGCGATACGGGAGCTTTACCTGCTTGATTGCGTCCCTGATGTTGCTCTCAAACAGGTTGAGGAACGTTCCATTCAGATAGCTGTGGATGGTACTGTTCTCCAGATTGTTCACATTCGAACTGTTCCATTGTCTGTTCTCGTAGATGTCTTTCATCAACAGCCACGTTCCGTCACAGCTTGCGTCATATAGGCTTGAATTAGAAGGAATTCCTTGGTTCACAATCAAGAAATCTGTTGCGGTGCCATTCACGTTTAATTTGACTGTGGAGCCAACTGCAAGTTTCGAAATAGGCGTTTTTACGATTGGTATTGTCATCCTTCTACCAGCCCCGCTCAAAATCACACGTCCCATCAGCTCACCTCCACGACAATAGGAATTTCCACCGTATTCGCCTCACCAAAGATGGTGAACTTGATACCGCCATCTACTGTCTCGGCGTAGCCGTTTGTGATGCAGTCAAGGAACTGATTTTCGGCCACTACAAAAGCCGCGTAATCCTCGGCTGTGCCGGTTCCCGTGTAAGCGTGGTCTACGATGGCCGTGTTCTGCGCCGTCACCCCGGCGATGGCAACCGTCTGTGTCTTGACGCCGGTGTTGCTGTCCTCCACCCATGTGGTGCCGATGGTGGCGGTGTAGGTCTTGACGGAGGAAATTTCCGGCAGCTGGCTTGCGGGCACCTTGCCGTCCGCTCCCAGAGACGCCGCGCCGATGGCCGCAGGGGTAATGGGGTCCTCCCCATCCTTCCCGTGCTGGCTGGCGTGTGTGGCCGCCGCCTTGCCTTCCAGCGCCTCTCGGATGTCCGGGTGGGCGGCGTCGCTATCGTTATGCTCCGTTACATAGCCCTGTGCCTCCACTTTGGTAGCGAAGTCGCCGCCCACAACTGCCTGTGCCTTCTCTGCCCAATACTTGGCGTTGTCCGTGTCCTCCCCGGGGCGTGTCCCGGTTCCGCCTACGGCCCAGCTTTGAGCGGTTTTGCTGGCAGTCTCTGCGCCTGCGGCGCTTCCAGCCGCTGCCGCCGCTGCCGCGCTGGCCTGAGACGCGGAGCCGGATGCCGCCGCCGCCGACTGGCTGGCGGAGCTTGCTGCGCCGGTGGCCGTATTCGCCGCGTCCTTGGCACTCTGCTCACTGCCCGCCGCCTGAGACGCGCTCCCCGCCGCCGCGTTGGCCTGTGCCGTAGCCCGGGCTACGATACCGGCGGTTTCGTCGGCTCTGGCCGTCTCCGCCGCCTCTCTGGCGTTTTCGGCGGACACGCGGGAGGCTTCGGCCTCGGACCGGGCTTGCTCTGCCGCTGCCCGTGCCGTTTCCGCAGATACCCGGCCTTCCTCGGCGGTTACACGCCCCTGCTCTGCCGCTACCCGCGCCGCTTCCGCCTGCTTGCGGCTCTCCTCCGTGGCGTCATCCGTCAGCACTGCCGGGATCAGGGTCTCATTGATGTACTTTTTGATAATGTTGCCGCCTTCGTCGAACTTGGCTTTTAGCTCCGCACTGGTCAGACCACCCACGTCGTTCGGTTCGTCATCCAGCTTCTGAATGATATTCAGATCGCCGTCCAGCAGCTGGATCTCCAGATTGGAGTTAGCTACCACGTTCAGGTCCGCTGTCAATCTCTTCTCCATTTAAGCACCTACCTCCGTTTTTGGCACTTCGCCTGTCTCGTTGATTTTCCGCTGTAACTGGCCGTATCCGGCCCCGCCCCGAATGGGGACGTTTTCTTCCTGAGCAACAGGCTGTTCGCCCTCTGCCCCCGGCTGACCGCTGCCAATCATGGCAAGCTCCTGCTGCTGGAGGGTCTGGATCAGTGCCTCCTTGTCGGTGATCTGACCGGCAGGCAGCCGCTTCAGATATTCCACTGTGGAGATCTTACCCTGCATCAGAAGGTTGTCCAGCGTCTGCATGGCCGCGATCTCGCTCCAATAGGAAGCCGCGCCCGCGTCCAGTCCGATGGTAAAGGGGATCTCCTTCAGGATGGAGAAGTCAAAGGGGACCACCAATTTGCTGCTGTCATAGGGGTTGGAGATCTCCACATACCGTTCCCCGTAGTACTCGCCCATAAACTCCATGTAGATGCGCCCCAGATCCTCAATGCTCTGCAAAAGGTTCTGCTTCGTCAGCTCCATAGGCGTAGCCGCCGCCCGCTGCAAAGCGATAATGGCGGAGGTGTTATCCGGGCGGGTATCGCCCAGCGCCACGTCCGACGCGCCGAGGAACTTCTGCGTGTAGCTGATGGCAATGTCAATGAACTGGCTGATCTGGGGGGAAATGCTGGCCGGGTCAATGATCTTCGCCACGCCCTCCACGCTTCCGTTTACCGGGATGGCTCCGCCGATCTTGTTCGTCCACTTGGCTACCTTGGTGGAATCGTATACTACCTTCGGATAGGCCAGTGTCATGAGGGAGATCATGGACATGGCGAACAGCTTGTTTACAAAGATCTGGTTTGGGAGCAGGCCGGTAATCATGGCCTGCCCGTGATAGCAGTCCTGCACATAGTCCCAGTTCATCCATGTCAGGGGATACAGCTTGATACCGAGGTCCAGATCGCCCCGGATCTCCGCCTGCCGGGTACACTCGTAGGCGTGGACGGTGCCGGTCTCGTCATCCTTCCACAGCCGGAGCAGCACCGTCACCTTGTTCCCGCTGCCGCTCATGGAATCCATGTAGTTGTTTCCGCAGTCCTTGTTGTCCGGCTGAATCTCGTCCGGGTCCTTGCCGTACCGCTTGGCCCGCTTCCGGGCCTCGCTCAGCAGCATTCGCCGTTCCAGAATGATGTAGGGCTGGCTCTGCACGTCCCGGTTGTTGGGATTGCCGAACAAAACCTGCGTATTCATCAGGACCTCCGTGCGGATGGCGCCCTTGCTGGCCTGCCCGGTCTCCGCTGTATCGTCCCAGTAGGTATACATACAGCCGTCACCGTCCACGGCGGCATTGCGGGTATACTCCCGGATGCGCCCGCCGATGCTGTTATGCTCGAAGATGGACGCAAACTGATCGTTGAGAATGTCGGCCACCAGCTCCAAGGTCTGCGTGTTCCGCTCCCCGCTGGAGGACATGGCCCGCGCCCACAGTTTCAGATTATCCGTGGAGATATTCGCTACGGAGAACAGCACCACTCGTTTCAGAAAGTTAAATACGGGGGTTGGGAGGCCGTTGCTCTGCACACCCTCCCACTGCTTTCCGATGAAGAAATTCTCGTTGGTCTCCACGCAGTCATAGAGATCAATACCGCTGTTGAAGCTGATCCCCGCGCTGTATTCCTTGCCGACCCGCTCCGGGGTCATCGTCTGTTTGCTCATGGGTTCACCCCTTTATTTCACATTCCCGGTATAGCGGAGCTGCACATCCGTCTCCAGAACCGTTGCGGTAGACGATGCCGATTTGCTCTTGAATACCAGCTTGTAGAAGGTGGCCTTCTTCACCTTCATCTTCACCCGCCGTACCTGCGGCTTTCGGTTGGTGCCGAAAGACCAGTGGGCGAAATCCGCATGGGCAAAGGTGGTCAGGCCGGAGGATACGGTTTTCTCCGGGTAGTCGCTGCGGCGGTTGGTCTCCACCGTCACGTGCACACGGGCGTTGCTCTCCGGCTGGATCGCCACGAAAATAAGCGGGCTGTATTTCAGCACCCAGTCCCGGTCAAAGTCCATGGAGCCGGTGGCCGCGTAGGCGTCAATGTCCTTGCCGTCATCGTTCCGGTACTGCCGGGAAAGATGCACCACGCCGCCGTCGGGCCGGAAGCCGTAGGTCTCCAGCCCTACCTCCACCATGGCCCGGAAGCTCAATCCGGTGTAGAGATACCATGCGTCCGCGCCGTAGTTCAGGATCAGCGCCTTGTCTCCGTACATCCACCAGTATTCCTGCGCCGATTTTCGGTTGAAGGTCCGGGTCTCTGCCATATCAAATCCTTGCAGCGTCACCTCTACCCGGTTGCTGATCCGTTCCGCGTTCCGCTCGTCAAAGGTGATGTTTCCGCCGGTGGATACGCTCCGCCACCGGTACACCGCCTGATCGTCCAGCGTCAGGGGGTTGTTCTCCAGAATGTCCACCTGCCCCGGAGCCTTGTTGCCGAACTGCCGGTTGACAGGGGTCACATAGAACGCCGCCGTGGTAACGTCCGTAGCCGTTACCAGCGTGGAATAGCTCATGGAGTAGGTGGCGTCCTGTTTGAATACCACCAGCCGTGCGTAATGACGCACCATGCCGGTGATGGGCGTGTTGGCCTCGCCCACCTCTGCCTCGTACAGATCCGGGAAATATTCCGCCGAAGGCTTTCCGGTGGCGGAATCAATACCGGAGTAAATGGTCTTGTTGGTGCCGTCTCCGTAGAGGAACACGCGGCTGTCTGTCTGGCCGTTGTAAAGCTCGGAGAAGCGCATCCCAGTCACCTGCGCCCGTTCTCCGTTGCCGCTGCGATAGACCAGCTCCAGTGTGTTGGTCCCGGCGGCTGGGGCGGGGGTAATGGTGAAGGTCCGTGCCTTCAGGTCAGAGGTGTAGGTCTGTGCCGTGTCTCCGATCTTCACAGAGATAATCTCATCCACCGTCTTTTCCGGGATGTGGAAAACCGTCTCCTTGCCGTCCGGGGAATACAGCACCTTTCGCTTGCCCGTCAGCCGGTTCACGTTTTCCAGCAGAAACCCGCCGCCCGCAGGCGTGGTGGCGTTCATCACTGTGGGGATATAGCCCTCCACCGCCGCAAAGCTGCTGTCCTCCTTGCCGTCCCAGCTCATGTACTCATGGCCGTTCAGCAGATAGACCTTGTTGGAAAACCCGAAGAACGAGGTCTGGTCCTGTGTGCACTGGCCCACAACCTTGGTTGTTGCCGCCGCCGGGTCCAGAGAGAAGATCAGCCCGCCGAAGGCGGCAAGGGTCCGCTGCTTGCTGTCTACCACGCCCTCCCACGCCCCGGAGAAAACAGGGCTCTCTGTGGGGGCTGTGTGGCCGCTCTCCGCGCACCATGCGTCCCATGCCGTTTTCAGGTTCAGGACTGTCTTGGTGCCGGGGCGCAGCTGCAAATGCTTCTCCCGCGTCACCCGGAAATTCCGCATCTTGCTCATTTCGCCGTTCTTGATCTTGGTATCGCCGTCAGGGTTTTCGTTCAGGCCCAGAAACTGGCGGATCTTCAACACCTGAATATCGTTGCTGGATGTGATTTGAGCCATCGTCCGGGCCCCCTTTATCCGTAGGATAGATAATCGGCGGTCATTTCCCCGCCCGTCATCACGTCATCGTAATCCTCGCCCTCGTCGAAATCGTCCACGATCTTTTCCACGGTTTTCTGTGCGCCCAGAACGCGGGTCACGCAGAAATACCGGGCAGCGTCGCAGATATGGGTGATCTCGTGGGGCTCCGTGGCGCAGTCCGATGGGTTTTTCTCGTCATGCTGGATGGAGGGCAGGTTGCGGATCAGGCCCACGCAGTTTTCCGTTACCAGCAGTCCGGGCCGGTCCGTGTCGCTCTTCATAGGCTTCAGCAGCTCCTTAACGGCCATCCAGCCCTGAACGCGGTTGTTACTGGCCTTCAGCAGCCCCAGCCCGTTCTGCGCGAAGATCTCCGCCATGCTCCGGCCGCTGTCCTTCTGCCGGTTCCACATATCCGGCGGGGCAATGGTGAACTCAATGTGCTCCTCCGGCGGGGTCAGGGCATTTGCCAGCTTTGCCGCCTCGGATACGATCAAGCCGCTTTGCTGTACCTCACGGTACACATAGGCCCGCCCCTCAAAGTCCACCGCCACCCAAAGGCAGGCGAACATATCAAGGCCGTAGTCGAACGCCCGGTATTTCTTCCACTCCCGGGGCACCCGCACAAAAGGCGAGATCACATGGGTCTCCCGCCGGAACTCCGGGAAGAACGTGCCTGCCATGGCGTTCCAATCGCCGTAGCGCCACGCCCGCCGCACATCCTCCGGCAGTAGGTCCAGCATTTGCTTGTACTCCGGGGACGCTTCCAAAAGCTGAGGGTTATCGTCCACCGTGGCGGGGATGAAGGTGTAATCCTTGGCCTTTTCCCCCTCCCGATACTCTCGGTCCACGAACAGCCGCTTTACCCACAGATGGCCGATGCCGCCGGGGTTGCAGGTCAGGTACATCCGCCGGGGAACCTTCGTGGAGCCGCGCAGACACGCGCCCAGCGTCCGGAACTGTCCCTCTGTAAACTGGGTGGCCTCCTCCATGAAGATCCAGTCAAATTCAAGGCCCTGATATTCCTGATCGTCTCCGGCTCCGTAGTGGCCGAATTTGATGATGCTGCCGTTGCAGAAGAACATCATGCGCATACTGCCGTTGTAGCTGCCCACCTCCGGCGGGATCAGCTTCTGCATAGGCAGAATGATGTTCTGCTCCAATTCCGGGTACTCCTGGCGCACGATCAGGATCTTGATGCCGGGGTAGGTAAGCGCGCCGCCTGCCGCCTTCCGCAGCAGAACGTGTGTCTTGCCGCCGCCTCTGGCACCGCCGTAAGCCGTGTACCGGCTCCGGGACTGGCAGAACTGCTTCTGTTTGGGGTTCAGCGTCCCCAAATCCACTTGTACCGTTCCGCCTGCTGTCTGTTTATATCGAGGCATAATCGCTCCTTATATCTGGCGGACGGGCCGGGTTCATGCACCCGCTCCGTCCATATAGGCGGGAAGGGGCCGCAGCCCCCTCCCATGAGATCACTCGTAATCCTTGGTGCCCTCGATGCCCACGCAGCCGTCCTTGGTGCCTACGGCCCGCAGGGTCTGACCGGCGGTCAGAGTCACAGGGGCGGTGTAGACCTCGGCGGTGGTGGAGTACCGGGGGTTGGTGCCGTCGGTGGTGTACTTGAACACCACACCGGAAGCAGTGGCGATGGTCACGGCATGGCCGCTGATAGACAGGGTGGGGGCGGCCAGAATCGCAGCATTGCCGCACACGGCAACACCGTCACCCTTGGCACCCAGCACAAAGCTGTCATAGTAGGTCACGCCCTGCACCACGGGGCCGGAATAGCCCTGCACCTCGGTCAGGATGTTGTACTTCTGGAGCTTCACAGGGTCCACGGTGCAGCCCTTGTGCTTGATGAAGAAGTACACACCGGCAGGCATATAGCTGGTGGGAATGGGCTTCACGCGGCAGCCGTCGAACTCACCCACAACGCCCTTCGCCAGAGCCTCCTTGCCCAGAGCATCCACGCCGATGTAATCGGGCATCTGCTTGAGCAGCTTGTAGTACTCGGTGGCGATGTAGAGGGTGCGGCCCTCCAGAGGCACCAGCGCGTCGGTCATCTTCGCGTTCAGGTCGATGATGAGACCGCCGATAGTGGCCTTGGTGGGGGCGGTAGCCTCCTTCACGGCGATGTTCGCGCCCATGACCCACTTCTTGATGCGGTGCTTGTCCATGCCGGGGATGGTCACCTCGTCCAGCTGACGGCGCAGAGCGCTGCCCGCGGACTTCTGGATGGCCTGATCGGTCTGGTCCAGCGCGTCGATGGTGAAGGAGAAGGCGGGCTGCATCTCGCAGGTCATCTCCTGAAGGGTGTCACCCACGTCATGGACCTCGCCAAAGCGGTTGGAGCCGCTGCGGGTGTACTGGGTCTCAGGCACGGTGTTCACGCTGCCGATGCGAATGGTGCGGCTGTTTGGATTCAGCCAGGAATAGCTGTTGCCGCAGTCATCGGCGGTGATGGAGGCTTTCTTGAAGCGCTCCGCGATTTTGGTTGCGTACTTGATTGCATAGTTGATAGCCATAGGTAAAAACCTCTCTTTCGTCCGGTTTCCCCATAGGCAAAGTGCCGTTACATGGCACTGTCAAAGGCATCTCCGAAATCGTCCCGCGTCTTGGAGCAGTCCCCGGCGCTTCTCATGCTGCCGGTGGAGCGCTCCGCGTTCCGCTGGTTCTGCCGTACGGAGGCGGTCTCCCGCTTGGCGTCTGCTATTTCTTGCTCTAATCGTCCATTGTTGAAACGTGCATAAGCTGCCACCAAAGAGGAACCGTTCCGCACATCCGCCCACACTTGAGGCGGAATGCTGTTGGGGTCCTTTGCTGCCTCGGGGAATGTCTGTTGAAATTCCTGAATGTCCGCCTGTCGGCGGCTTGCCGCCTCGGCCTCGGCCCTCTGGGCCTGCGCCATGGCGTCCTGCTGGGCCTGCCGCTCCGCTTCTGCGGCGGCCACAACGGCCTCCCGGTCCTCAAGCTCCACGGAGCGCCGTGCGTCCGCTTCACTTAAGCCCTCGGCCTGCTTGGCCTGCGCCCGGAGCATGGAAATGTATTCCTTGGTGTTCAGCCCCTGCTGGTTTGCAAAGCGGTTGACCATCTCCATCACAGGCTTAAACTCGTCATACTGGCTGCGGATGCGGTCATAGTCCATGCCCTTCTGGGCCAGTGCCACCATTTCCGCTTCGTTTGCCTGCCGCACTTCGCCCATGTGCCGCAGTTCCCATGTCTGGGGCCGTGCGTCCACGGTCTCCGCCTCGGTCTGCTGCGTCAGGGCTGCCTGTTCCGCATCTGCGGGGGGCTCGGTGCCCTCATCCGGCGTCTCTGCGCTCTCACTAAGGTCCTCGACAGGCGTTTCCTCGCCAGTCTCCATCGGCTCTGCGGTCTCCTCCGGCTGGTCTGCCGTCATCTCCGCGCCGCCGCCCCAGTCCTCCAGAAAAGCGTCCTCGTTTGCAGTCACTTCACCGGCGGTCTGGTCTAAAATTTCGTCCATATTGGCCTCTTTCCCCGGCCTGGTCTGGCCGGTTTTTTGTATTTTCAAAGCCTGGTCTGGCTTTGTTGATAAAACAAAAACGAGACCACAAGAAACGGCTTTCGCCGTTCTCATGGCCTCGTTGGGCTCTCGCTGTTATTCGGTTTTGATGGGGAAGGGGACGTCTGTATCCAGCTCCCGCCCCTCAAAAATGGTGGGGTAATGGCTCACCTTGCATCTTCGGCAGTAAATAGGCGTGTTGTAGATCACACTGCCCGGTTCGATGTGCTGAAGCGCTTTCCCGCAGATAGGGCAGCGGTAGACCCACGTCCCATCTACCACCATGCGCCAAACTCCCCGTGTTCAATGCCGCCGTAGAGGTTTTCCACGTCGCCGATCACGCTGGGCAGGCTCTGGCGGCACAGCTCCAGCTGTTCAAGGAACGTCTGCCACAGGAAGTTGGCCCGGCTGGGGTCCTCTTCCAGCAACAGCAGACCTGCCAGACCGTAGGGCAGCGCCCCGGTGCAGATCCGCTCATCTAACGCCACCTCGTCCGCCATATCCGCCACCTTGGGGCAGATAGGCCGCTTGCCGCCCGCCGCCTCCAAAGCGTCCCGGTAGTTGTCGCTGTACGGAAATGCCCGGTCTAAAACGCTGTTCAGCAGGGAAACGGTCCGCAGCTTGTACTCCTTGGTGTCCGCCGTGTCCGTGGAACCGGTGGATTCGTTCTGGGAATCCATCAGGTGGATGGCGATGTCAAAAATCTGCTGTACCGTAACCGCCATATCACACCTCCCGCCCCTTCAGGCTGGCTTTCATGGTGTTCAGGTCGTAGGTCATCAGGTTGTCAATTCCCTGTTCCACGCTTTTCTGCCGGTCCGTAGGCTCTTCCGTCTCCGGCTTCTCCGGTTCCGTGGGGGAGGGGGCTTTGATCTCCCGCAGCAGCCGCAAAATCAGCACTGCGCATACGGCAGCGCCTATACTGGCCGCGCCGCAGATCAGGGATAAAACCAAAATCAGGCCGTTCACCTTGCCGCCTCCTCACTTGAAGTCGCTTGCGTCCACGCCGTCCCCGAAGGTCACGTTCACGCTGATGTCTTGACGGGTCTCCTGCTTGTCCTGATAGCCGCCCAGACGCTTCTGCTTGTTCAGAAAAATGCCTCGCGTCACCATGCCCTTTTCCTGGTAGATGGGGCTGGTGTCGATCTGCTCCTGGATGCGCTGGTACGCAAGCCGCACGTAGTAGCTCATGACGCAGCGGGGATCGTCGATCTCCTCATTGCCCGCCTCAAAGGCTTCCACCTGTGCCTCGACCACATCGGCCTCCCGGCCATCGTTGTAGTCGTAATACCCCTGAAGCCGCTGAACCGTCCATCGCATCGCATTGGCAAGACCCGCCTCGCTGTATGCCTGTTCCAGCCGGTCCTGCACGTCAAAGTATTCCTCGGACTGCTTCAGGAACGCCTTGATTCTCTCAATCGTCTGCTTCTTGTGGGCCGCGGCGGCCTTCTTGTTCATATCGTCCATGTGTGCCTTGCTGTGGTTCGATGCTGTTTTGGCCATGCTCCCGGCCCCCTCTCACAAAAAATTCTGGTGGTTTCGGCAGGACTCGAACCTGCGACCCAGCGGTTAACAACCGCTCGCTCTTCCAGCTAAGCTACGAAACCATGCTCCGGTGGGCCGGTCGGGCCCACCGGGCAACAGGAAAGGAAAGTGAAAACTGGCTCTGACATAGGAGGCAGGTGGAAACCTCTTCCGCCAACTTCATTCAAGCATATTTCATCAAGCGAATGCAATGGGTTTCAGTTATTTTCGTAATGTTCTACATAAAATCCCCCGCCCCATTTTTCCGCCACCCCCCCAGAGGGCACACCAACACTGCCCCAGACACTGCCACGCCGGTTCTCGGAAAGGGGAGAGGGGATGTGTGTATATAGCCCTATACCACGAGGAAGAGACACCCCCTCTTTTTCCGCTACCCCCTAACCCCCTACCATCCCGGCTCTACCTCTGGCCCCCTGACCCCCAGCCGGTGAAGAGATCGGAAGAGCACACGTCTGAACTCCAGTCACGGCTACATCTCGTATGCC
>UQMC01000005.1 GCA_900542115.1 uncultured Oscillibacter sp.
GCATACGAGATGTAGCCGTGACTGGAGTTCAGACGTGTGCTCTTCCGATCTGGCCTTCAGGCCGACAGGCGCCAGAATGTAACGCTTCTCGCCATCCTCATACTCGATGAGGGCGATGTTGGCGCTGCGGTTGGGGTCATACTCCAGACGCAGCACGGTGGCAGAGCCCATCTTGTCGCGCTTGAAGTCGATGATACGATACTTGCGCTTGTTGCCGCCGCCGCGATGACGGACGGTGATACGGCCGTAGCTGTTGCGGCCGGCGTGCTTCTTCAGGGGCTCGACCAGAGAGGCCTCGGGACGGGCCTTCTTGTCAATGCCGTCGAAACCGGAGACCGTCATCTGACGGCGGGAAGGAGTCGTCGGCTTAAAAGTTTTAATAGACATTCTGCTTTACTCCTTCCTTAGACCATGCCTTCGAAGAACTCGATGGTCTTAGAATCAGCGGTCAGGGTCACATAGGCCTTTTTCCACGCACGGGTGGTGCCGGGACGGCCGGCGCCCATACGCTTGGCCTTGGCCATGACGTTCAGGGTGTTGACGGAAGCGACCTTCACGCCGAAGATCTCCTCAACAGCCTTCTTGATCTCGATCTTGCCAGCGGACTTTGCCACCTCGAAGACGTACTTCTTGTCGGCGGTACCGGCCATGGCGCGCTCGGTGATGATGGGACGAATGACAATATCGTAAGCGGTCATTATGCGTACACCTCCTCGATCTTGGCCAGAGCGTTCTGATCCACCACAAGGTACTGTGCGTTGATGATGTCATAAACGTTCAGCAGGTCGGCAGCGGTGGTCACAACGCCGGGGATATTGCGGGCGCTCTTGACCACAACAGTGTCCACCGCGGGGGTGATGACAACGGCCTTACCGTCCACATTGACAGCGGTCAGGAACTTGCGGAAGTCAGCAGTCTTGATGGCGTCCATCTTAATGGAGTCGATGACCACCAGCTTGCCCTCGGCAACCTTGGCGGACAGGACGGACTTCAGCGCAAGGCGCTTGACCTTCTTGTTGAGCACATAGCTGTAATCCCGGGGCTTGGGAGCGAACACGATGCCGCCGTGGGTCCACTGGGGAGCACGGGTGCTGCCCTGACGGGCGTGGCCGGTGCCCTTCTGGCGCCAAGGCTTTCTGCCGCCGCCGGAAACCTCGGCGCGGGTGAGGGCGCTCTGGGTGCCCTGTCTGCAATTTGCGAGGTGGTTCTTCACAACCTCATGCACAACAACGGGATTGGGCTCGATGCCAAAAATCGCGTCGCTGAGTTCCACGGTACCGACTTCTGCGCCGGCCATGTTCAAAACTTTCATGGAAGACATTATTTAAGCACCCCTTTCTTACTTGTTTCTTGCGGAAGCCTTCTGCGGGTTGCGGCCGGAAGCCTTCTGCGGGTTCTTGCTGATGTCAGCGCCGGCCTGCTTGACCTTGTGGACCTTAACGGTGGACTTGATGGTCACGAGACCGCCCTTGGGGCCGGGAACGGCACCGCAGACGACCAGCATATTCAGCTCGGGATCAACCTTCACAACGGAGAGGTTCTGGACAGTCACCTGATCCACGCCCATGTGGCCGGCGCCGATCTTGCCCTTGAAGATGCGGGAAGGATCGGTAGAGGAGCCCATGGAGCCGGCGTGACGGTGAACAGGGCCGCCGCCGTGGCTGGTGGGGGTGCGCTGTGCGCCCCAGCGCTTGATAACACCCTGATAGCCGTGGCCCTTGCTGATACCGGTGATATCAACGAAGTCGCCGGCAGCAAAGGTATCGGCCTTCACGATGTCGCCGATGTTCAGCTCGGCAGCGTTGTCAAGGTCAAATTCGCGCAGATGCTTCTTGGGAGACACGCCAGCCTTGTTCAGGTGGCCCATCTCTCCCTTGGTCAGCTTCTTCTCGGCAACATCCTCGAAGCCAAGCTGAACCGCATTGTAGCCTTCCTTTTCGGAAGTCTTCTTTTGAACGACCGTGCAGGGTCCCGCCTCAATGACGGTGACGGGGATCACGTGGCCGTTCTCGTCAAAAATCTGGGACATGCCCACTTTTTTGCCGATGATTGCCTTCATGTGTATTTCCTCCTGTTAGGTTATTGGTCGGCTTAGATACGGAAGCCCGCATTGCTCTGCCGACATGACCCTGTCCGCCTCACGCAGGGACGCGGACGATTGGGTGAGCAAACATTGGAATAATGTGCGAGGGATTTGGATTTGTGACCGCAGGGATCACAGCTTGATCTCGATCTCCACACCGGCAGGCAGCTCCAGAGCCATCAGGGCCTCCACAGTCTTGGGAGAGGAGTTGCTGATGTCGATGAGGCGCTTGTGCGTGCGGCGCTCGAACTGCTCACGGCTGTCCTTGTACTTATGAACAGCGCGAAGGATGGTGACAACCTCCTTCTTGGTGGGCAGGGGGATGGGACCGGAAACCTGAGCGCCGGTGCGCTTGGCGGTCTCCACGATCTTCTCAGCGCTCTGGTCGATGACCTGATGATCATAGGCCTTGAGGCGGATGCGGATCATTTCTTTCTGTGCCATTGTTGTTTCCTCCAAATTTCGTAGGTTGTTGTGCGGGTCTCGACGACCTACGGCGAGAATTTTCTGTACGCTTAACCGTGCGTATCATTCCTGCTCATGAAAAATACCGGCACAGGGCCGGTACTCGTCCATGGCACGGCGATCTACGCTGCGTGCAGGACCTTCTCAGCCGCCCGATTATCGGACATACTCCCCGGAAGTTACCTCCTTGCGGAGCAATCTCCCGGTTCATCGCATTGACGCGCAAAGAGACAAGCCCATCACGCGGACCTGATTATCATACTGGATAAGGGGCGGAATGTCAAGAGCTTTTTCGGATTTTTTTATATTTTTTCGAGGAAACGCTATCCTTCCCCGCGCAAACGCACAAAAAGCGGTCAAAGCCGCCTCAAATGAGTATCGGCATCTAACAGAACGGCCGGACGTTCTGTATGTTCCGGCCGTTCGATATACCATATAATATACAGTGTTCCTGATTTACACGGACAGGGAGTCCGCCAGCACCATGCCGGGATTGTGCTTGGTGAGGAAGCCGATGGACCACTCACCGTCAAAGGCCAGCAGATAGCGGTCCCGGAAATCCTGAAGCACGGCGGCGCCAGTGCACAGCACGATCTCATCGGGGTGGCAGTCCATGGATTCAATGAGCCGCAGATGGTCATAGGGCAGGCTGCTCATCCGCAGGTCCACGCCATACTCGTTTTTCATGCGATACTCAAACACATCGAATTGCAGTGTACCAACCACGCCGACAATGACCTCCTCCAGACCCGCGCCGGGAATTTTGAAGATCTGGATGGCACCCTCCTGCGCGATCTGCTCCGTGCCCTTGATGAACTGCTTGCGCTTCATGGTGTCCTTGGGGCTGACACGCATAAAATGCTCCGGCTCAAAGGTGGGGATACCGGAATAGCGGAACTTCTTGCCCGGAACGGTGATGGTATCACCGATAGAGAACAGGCCCGGATCGAATACGCCGATGATGTCGCCGGCGTAGGCCTCCTCCACGATCTCGCGCTCTGCCGCCATCATGGTCTGGGGCTGACTGAGCCGCAGTTTTTTGCCGGACTGGACGTGGTAATACTCCGTGTCCCGCTCGAACTTGCCGGAGCAGATTCGCATGAACGCCAGCCGGTCCCGGTGGGCCTTGTTCATGTTGGCCTGAATTTTGAATACGAACGCGGAGAAATCCGGGGAGAACACATCTACCTCGCCCTCATCGCTGACCCGGGGCAGCGGCGGTGTGGTCATACGGAGAAATTCCTCCAAAAACGGCTCCACGCCGAAGGTGGTCAGGGCGGAGCCGAAGAACACCGGGGACAGCGTTCCGTTCCGCACAGCCTTCATGTCAAAGTCCCTGCCGGCACCCAGCAGCTCCACCTCGTCCCGGAGGGTAGCAGCCTTTTCCGCGCCCAGCATTTCGTCCAGCGACGGGTCCTCCAGCGCCACCTCCACGGAGTTGACCTTCTTGCCCCGGGTCTCGCCGGAGAAGAACAAGATCCGCTGCTTTTCCCTGTCATAGACGCCCTGAAACTCCTTGCCGCAGCCGATGGGCCAGTTCATAGCGTAGGTGTCGATGCCCAGTTCCCGCTCCACCTCCTCGCACAGCTCCAGAGGGTCACGGGTCTCGCGGTCCATTTTATTGATGAAGGTGAAAATAGGAATATGCCGCAGGGCGCAGACCTTGAACAGCTTCCGGGTCTGGGGCTCCACGCCCTTGGCACCGTCAATGACCATCACGGCGCTGTCGGCAGCCATCAGGGTCCGGTAGGTGTCCTCGGAGAAGTCCTGATGGCCAGGGGTATCCAGAATGTTGATGCAGAAGCCGTTATGCTGGAACTGCATGACGGAGCTGGTGACGGAAATGCCGCGCTGCTTTTCGATCTCCATCCAGTCGGAGGTGGCGGCCTTGGCCCGCTTGCCCTTGACCTCGCCGGCCTGTGCGATAGCACCGCCGTAGAGCAGGAATTTTTCCGTCAGTGTGGTCTTACCGGCGTCCGGGTGAGAAATGATAGCGAAAGTCCGCCGCCGGGAAATTTCTTCTTCTAAATTTGCCATGTTCGGCCTCCTGTGTATCAGAGGATAGATAGACTTTATAACTTTACCATAGAGCCGGCTGGTTTGCAAGAGCTCCGTTTGATTCTCCCTTGAAAGGCGGCGGGGTTTATGGTACGTTTATAAGAGTTAATATATCCCGCAAAGGGGGCGCACTATGAAACCAAATCGCTCCGGCACGCTGGATACCCTGCGGGGGCTGACGCTGCTGAGCATGATGGCCTATCACGGCTGCTGGGACCTTGTTTATCTCCGGGGACTGCCGTGGAGTTGGTATCACGGCTTCTGGGCCTATGTCTGGCAGCAGAGCATCTGCTGCACGTTTATCCTGCTGTCCGGCTACTGCTGGCAGATGGGGCGCCATCCGCTGCGCCGGGGGCTGATGAGCTTCGGCGGCGGGCTGGCCGTGTCCCTTGTTACGGCGCTGGCGATGCCGGAGGACCCGGTGCGCTTCGGCGTGCTGACATTTCTGGGAACAGCAATGCTGCTGACCGTGCCGCTGCGGCGGTGGCTGGACCGCGTTCCGCCCCGGCTGGGGCTGGCCGGTGCGTTCGGCCTGTTTCTGCTGGTGCGGAACATCAATGACGGGTTTCTCGGCTTTGCCGGGGTTCCGATACTTATGCTGCCTCGGAGCTGGTACGCAAATCTTTTCACGGCGGGGCTGGGCTTTCCCGGCCCGGGCTTCGTGTCCTCGGACTATTTTTCCCTGCTGCCGTGGCTGCTGCTGTTCTGGACCGGGTATTTTCTCTACCGGCTGCGGCCCGCAGAGCCGCTGCTGCCGGATATCCGCCTCCCCGGCTTTTCCGCCATGGGGCGGCATTCCCTGCTCATCTATCTTCTACACCAGCCGGTGCTCTATGCCCTGCTGGTGCTACTGCCCACATTTTTATAAGGAGGAATTTCCATGTCCCAGCAGTTGATTCTTGCCATTGGCCGGGAATCCGGCAGCGGCGGGCTGGATATTGCCCGTCTTCTTGCGGAGCGGTTCGGCCTGCCCCTGTACGATAAAAATATTTTGCAGACCGCCGCACAGGAGCGGGGCGTCAGCCCGGAAAAGCTGACGCGCTACGATGAGCAGCCCCGCTCTCCCCTGTTCTACCGCTCTGTCCGGGGCTACAGCAATGCGCCGGAGGACGCTGTGGCGCAGTTACAGTTCCGGCTGCTGCGGGAGCACGCCGAGGCTGGGGAGTCCTTTGTGGTACTGGGGCGGTGCGCCGAGGAGGTCCTTGCCGACCGGCCCGGCCTCGTGTCCGTTTTCATCCGGGCGGACCTGCCGTTCCGGATAAGCCGCACGCCCTTGCCGGAGGCGGAGGCTATAGAGTTCATCAAAAAGCAGGACCGGCAGCGGCGGGTCTATCATGACCAGCACTGCAAGGGGGATTGGGGCAGCGCGGAGTGCTATGATCTGGTCATTAACAGCGCGCGGCTGGGAATCCCCGCCACGGCGGAGGTGCTGGCCCAATACGTTCTGGCCCGGGCCGGAAGATACGAGGCCGCCGCAGTCTGAGCTTTATTCTTAATAAAAAAGCGCCGCCCTACCGGGCGGTGCTTTCCACGTTTATGCGATGCCGTACTGGCCCGTCACCGGGTCGAGGAACAAGCCGATATGCGGCGGGCGGAACGTCCACCACACGAATAAAAACGCCAGCAGCCACAGCCACAGCGCCCCCGCTGTCTGGAGCCACGGCGCCCGGAAATGCCCGCTGCGGCGCAGGCGGCTGTCCAGCCCAAAGAGCGCGGCGTCCGCCGCATAGAAAATGAGGATATTCACCCAGTCCACGGTTCGCCCCAGCACGCCGGAATACGTATAGAACAGCGCCGGAATCGCCACAAGGCCCGCCGTGGTGCTCACTGCCCGGGCGGCCAGCAAGCCGCTCTCCCACCGCAGACAAAGCTGAACGGCCGTGAACAGCAGCACCGGGAAGAACAGCAGCTTCATGTGCTCCCATGTGGATTCGTTCACCGCGCAGAAGGCCCCCACCGGCAGGCTTTTCCCGCTCCAATCGTAGGCAAAATGGCCCAGTGTTCCCAACACCGCCGCCGTGAAAAAGCCCGCCCATGTCCAGATGTCAAACCGTTTCCGCATAGCCGCCTCCCGGAAGAAAAATAGAAGCGCAGGCCGGGCCTGCGCTTCTATTCTATGCGGCTTTGTCCGCCTTATGCGAAAACAAGCTGCACCAGCAGCATATAGACCGCCGTGCCGCCGGCAATGGACGCCAGCACGTTCCGTTTCCAGCTATGGAGCAGCACCACCACTGCCGCGGCGATGAGTTCCGGGAGACCGTGGGTGCCGGAAAGCCAGTGAACGCCCTTAAAGCAGTAGACCACCAGCAGGCCCATCATGGCGGGCGGCAGCACCTTTCCAAGATACGCCACCACGGCGGGCGGCTCCTTTTGCTCCGGGAACAGCACAAAGGGCAGCCAGCGGGTCATCTGCGTCCCAAGAGAAACCACCAGAATGATGATGAGCGCCTGTACATTTGTCAATCGCACAGCTTGTTCCTCCCTCCCAGCAAAACAGCCAAAATCAGCACCATAGCGGGAATGACCAGCCGGTCCGCCCCTACCACGGCAAGGCTCACTGCCGTGCAGCCAAGGCCGATGAGCGCCGCCGGACGGTTTTCCCTTTTCCGCCATTGCTCCAAAAACAGCACGATAAACAGTGCGGTCAGGGCAAAGTCCAACCCAGTGGTGTCAAAGGGCAGCAGACCGCCGATCAATGCTCCCAAAACGGAGCCCACCTGCCAATAAAGGTAATCCAGCAGGGATATCCAGAAATAGAAATCCCGGCGGGTCACACCGTCAGGCGGCTCCAGCGTGGATACAAGGGAAAACGTCTCGTCCGTCAGGGAAAAAATCAAAAATGGCCGCGCCCAGCCGGTGCCCCGGTACTTTTCCAGCATGGAAAGGCCATAAAAAGCGTGGCGGGCGTTGATCATCAGCGCCATCAGCAGCGCCTGCACCGGGTCAAAGCCCGCGGTCAGCAATGAGACCGCGACAAATTCCATGCTCCCGGCGTAGCACAGCAGACTCAGCAGCAGCGCCCAGAAAACGCCGTAGCCCGCGTTGGCCATCAGCAGTCCGTAGGCCATACCGATACAGAGGTACCCTGTAAGCACCGGGATCGTGGCGGGAAACGCCGCCCGCAGCGCCGCGGCATGGTGCGGCTGCTTGATAGGCTTCACTTCAACTTCCATTTTGTTCCGTCCTGTTTTGTTTTTACTGAGATTTTACGCGATGCAAAGCGCCGCGTCAAGTCGCCGAAAGCCATAAAAGGGGAGGCCATGCGGCCTCCCCTTTGTATCGCTTCGACAACCGTGCTTACATCTTCTCCGGCGCGTCCACGCCGATGAGCTTCAGACCGTTTTTCAGCACAGCCCGGGCATCGTCCGCCAGCTTCAGCCGCGCGGCAGCCACCTGCGGCTCCTCGCCCCGGATGCGGCAGGCGGTATAGAAGCGGTGGAAGCAGCCGGCAAGCTCCTGCAGGCAGCGGTTGATGTGGCTGGGGTCATAGTCCCGGGCAGCCAGCTTGATCTCCTCGCAGAACTGGGCCATCTGCTTGATGAGGGCCTTTTCCGCCTCGCCGGAGAGCAGGCTCAAATCAGCAGTCTCTGGCACGGCAATACCGTCCGCCGCCAGCGCCCGCACAAGGGAGCAGATGCGGGCATGGGCGTATTCCACGTAGTAAATGGGATTTTCGGAGTCCTCCCGGACAGCCAGACCCAAATCGAACTCCATCTGGGTATCGGGCTTGGAGTTAAAGTACCAGCGGGCGGCGTCCACACTGACCTCGTCCAGCAAATCGTGGAGAGAGATAGCCTTGCCGGTACGCTTGCTCATCCGGACCACCTCACCGTCCCGCAGGAGCTTGACGAGCTGCATCAGCACGATGTCCAGCCGCTCAGAGCCGTTGAGACCCAGGGCGTCCAGCGCGCCCTTCAAGCGGGCCACATGGCCGTGGTGATCCGCGCCCCAGATATTGATGACCTTATCGAAGCCGCGAACGGCAAACTTATTGCGGTGATAGGCGATGTCGGCGGCAAAGTAGGTATAAAAGCCGTTGGCCCGGCGGAGCACATCGTCCTTCAGATCCAGCTTTTCGATGTCGGCCTCTTTTTTACCGGCCTTACGGAAATGCTCCCGCAGAATGTCGGCGGTCTTCAGCCAGAGAGCGCCATCCTTTTCATACGTCCAGCCGCGCTCCGTCAGCAGCGCCACGGTCTCGGCCACATAGCCGCTTTCATGGAGGGAGGACTCATAGAACCAGTTGTCATAGTGAATCTTATAGCGCTCAAGGTCCGCCTTCATCCGGGGCAGGTTCACGGAAAGGCCGTACTGTGCCAGCACCGTCTGCCGCTCCTGCTCGGATACATTCAGCAGCTTGTCGCCGTTTTCATCGTAATACGCCTTGGCCAGGTCCCGGATATCCTCGCCCTGATAGCCGTCCTCCGGGAAAGCGATGGAGTCCTCACCGTTGATAAGCTGGAGGTAGCGGACCTCAATAGAGCGGGCAAACTTGTCGATCTGGTGTCCGGCGTCATTGACATAAAACTCCCGGGTCACGTCCGCACCGCAGGCGGTGAGAACGGAGGCCAGCGTATCGCCCAGCACGCCGCCCCGGGCGTTGCCCATGTGCATGGGGCCGGTGGGGTTGGCGGAGACGAACTCCACCATGATCTTCTGGCCCTTGAGGCTTTCGTTGGTGCCGTAGGCGTCCCCCTCCGTTTCCACGGCGTTCATGACCCCGGCGTACCACTCATTCCCCAGCCGGAAGTTCAAAAAGCCGGGGCCGGCAATCTCCGCGGAGGTGAAATAGGTACCGGTGAGGTCCATGTGGTCCAGAAGCGCCTGTGCGATGACACGGGGGGGCTTTCCCAGCGCCTTGGCCGCCGCCAGCGCGAACGTGGTAGTATAATCGCCGTTGGCCGTGTCCTTGGGAATCTCCACCGGAGCCGTTTTGACCTCCGCTTCCGGCAGTGTTCCGTCCGCCGCCGCGGCCCGGTAGGCCGCCATAGCCAGCGCCGCCGCCTGTTCCTTTGCGTTTTGGATCATGTTCGTCATATCGTTAAACCCTTTCTTTGGTTAAAATAATCTGCTTTATTTTGCCCGTACTCGAATTTTGAAGCAGTTTCGGCCGGTGACCACGTGCTCCACCGCGATGGAATACTTGATCTCCATAAGGCCGCCCCGCTCCGTCAGGTTATGGAGCAGGCGGCTGGTCTGGATATCCACCGTCAGCTCGCCGTAAGGGGTCTCATAAAGGGAGGTGTGCTGCTGCCCCTCCTCAAACACCATCTGGGAGCTGACGCTGCCGCTGCGGCGCAGAATCACCCGCCGGGGGTCGATCTCAAATGTGGTCTCCGTCCCCTCCATGCCGGTGAGCTCCGATTCCCTGTAGCGTAAAAGCAGGCCGGTGTCCGTGGTCTCCAGCGTCCCCTCTGTCATCAGCTCCGTGGCATCCGGGTCCACCCCGTCAAAATACTGCTCGCCCCGGACGGAGATCATCACGGGAATCTCATTTTTTTCAATACTGTTCAATGTTGATCCTCTCCGCACCGTGGCTCAGCTCCTCACCAAGAAACACGGACGCGATTTTTTCAAAATCCTCCGGCCGGTCGCTGACATAGAAATCCGCGCCGCCCTCCCGGGTCTCATCCGCCCGCAGGCTTCCCGCCTTCAGCAGCCGCTTCAGTTCAAAGGCGGACTCCTCACCGGCGGAGACCAGCGCCACCTCCGGCCCCATAATGTCCCGGATGATGTCTGTCAGCAGCGGGTAGTGGGTGCAACCTAAAATCAGGGTGTCCACCCCGGCGGCCTTCACCGGCTCCAGATATTCCCGGGCCACCGTTTCGATCACCACGTCGCCCCGGCTGATTCGGCCGTTTTCCACCAACGGGACAAACAGGGGGCAGGGCTTTCCGACGATCTCCACCGCCGGGTCCAGCCGCCGCAGCGCCGCCTCATAAGCGCCGGAGCGGATGGAAGCCAGTGTGGCGATAATGCCCACTTTCTTGTTTTTTGTCATCAGCAAAGCCCGCCGGCAGGTGGGCTCCACCACGCCTACGATGGGCAAATCGTTTTCCGCCTGCAAGGTGTCCAGCGAGGTGGTGGACACAGTGCCGCAGGCGATGACAATGGCCTTCAAATCAAAGGAGCGGAGAAACCGGACATCCTGCCGGGCGTATTTCAGCAGCGTCTCCTTGGACCGGCCGCCATAGGGCACCCGGGCCGTATCGCCGAAGTAAATCAACTTTTCCTCCGGCAGAATCTGCCGGAGAGCCTTCACCGCAGTCAGTCCGCCGAGGCCGGAATCGAATACACCGATGGGACGGGCGTCCATATACTCACTCCTTTTATCTTACATAGCTTACATAGAACATATATTATATAATATCACGCCCCGTATCGCAAGACAGATTTTAGGCTTTTTACCCTCTTTTTTATATAGCATTTCCCGGTTTCTTCTGTTATAATAATGCAAAATCAAGCGCAGGCTTCGGAACGCGGCGCGCAGGCCGCCGATCTGCCGGAGCCATGCCGGAGGAGGTGTCTCCTGATGAAGCTGGAATTGACGGACCGGCAGTTCCGTTATCTGCTGGACCTTGTATACATAGGAAACTGGGTACTCAACGCCACCCGGGGCGATGACCGCATTGAGGAATACGATCAGGTGGAGAGCGCCGTGTTTTCCCACTGTCTTACGCAGGGCATGGGAAAGCTGGTGGAGCACTATCAGGGCAGCCTGATTCCCTCCCGCGCCTTTGCTGACGGCGGCATCCACGAGGCCATCGAGCAGTATGAGGACACGGTCTTTTACGAAATACTGGCCGAGGAGCTGGCGCTGAAGGACCTGAACGGCCAGCCGCTGACCCGCGAAAATTACGCCGCTCTCATGGAGCGAATCGACGCCTATCTCTCCGAATTTGACGAAAACGGCACGGAGCACGTTTCCGTTGATCTGGACGAGGGGCAATAAAAACCGCAAAAGCTTTACCAAGAGTCCGAAAGGGGAGGGAAAATTCCTCTCCTTTCGGACTTTTATATGAAAATCTGCATTTTCTCTTGACATGAAGTGTACTTTAAGTTTTATAATAACGGTGCTTTAGGAAAATAGGAACAATCACTGCATAAGGAGAGGAAAGCACATGGCATCCAAGGTTTATTTCGCGGACTTCCGCTGCCCCAGTTGGCGGGAGAATCTTCAGCAGAAGCTGGCCCGTCTCATGATGAGCGCCGGCTTCGGCGACATTGACATGGAGGGCAAGTACGTTGCCATCAAACTGCACTTCGGCGAGCCGGGCAACATGGCCTATCTGCGTCCCAACTGGGCCAAGGCCGTTGCCGATCTGGTGAAAAGCAAGGGCGGCAAGCCGTTTCTGACGGACTGCAACACGCTATATATCGGCGGGCGGAAAAACGCGCTGGACCACATCGAGTCTGCGTATGTCAACGGCTTCACCCCCTACTCCACCGGCTGCCACATCATCATTGCCGACGGTCTCAAGGGTAATGACGAGGTATCGGTCCCCGTGGAGGGCGGCGAGTATGTGAAGGAGGCCAAGATCGGCCGGGCCGTGATGGACGCCGACGTCTTCATTTCCCTCACCCACTTCAAGGGCCATGAGCAAGCCGGCTTCGGCGGCTGTATGAAGAACATCGGCATGGGCTGCGGCTCCCGGGCCGGCAAGATGGAGCAGCACAACTCCGGCAAGCCCTTTGTCAAACAGAAAAAGTGCGTGGGCTGCCATTCCTGCGCCAAGATCTGCGCCCACGGCGCGCCGACCTTCGGCCCCGATAAGAAGGCCACTATTGACACGGACAAGTGCGTAGGCTGCGCCCGTTGCCTTGCCATCTGCCCCACGGACGCCATCCAGTGTATGTATGACGAGGCGCCCTCCATTCTCAACAAGAAAATTGCCGAGTATACAAAGGCCGTGGTGCAGAGCCGCCCCTGCTTCCATGTGTCCCTCGTCATGGACGTATCCCCCAACTGCGACTGCCACAGTGAGAATGACGTTCCCATCGTCCCCAACGTGGGTATGTTCGCCTCCTTCGACCCCGTGGCCTTGGATCAGGCGTGCATTGACGCCGTGCTGGCGCAGCCGAAAATGCCGAACTCCGTCATCGGCGGCGCAGACTGCGACTGTGCCGACCATTTCAAGGCCGCGCACCCCGATGTGGATTGGGAGGCCTGCCTGTCCCACGGCGAAAAGATCGGCCTTGGCAGCCGGGAATATGAACTGGTGAAAATTTAAAACACATAACACAAAAGGAGAGCCGTCGGCTCTCCTTTTGCTCTGTTTATTTTAACAGCCCTTGGAAACGATGCTCAGCGCCCGTTCCACGTTCTTCACGCAGTAGAACACCATGCCGGCAGCGTTGTCCTTTTCGCTGAACGTGGTGCCGAGAGGGTGTCCCGCCAGCCAGCGCAGCTTGTTTTTAGCCTCCGCCTCCGTCTTGCTGCCCAGCAGCAGACAGTTCTCCTTGTCGGAGGGGCGGTAGATCTGAACGTCATCCACCTTGCCAAGCTCCATGGTGTACATGGTCTTGTCCTTCTGGACAACGATGGCCCGCTGATTGGTCACAGCATACTGCTGCGCCTTTGCGGTCCGCCAATCCTGCACCGGCGCCATCATGATGCACAGCCACACCACAGCCACCACAGCCAGCAGCTTGAACTGGATGCTGCCGATCACCGCCGTGCAGGCAATGACCAGCGCCAGCGTGATCACCGTTGTAATGATCCAGCTTTTGATGATCTGCTTGCCGCAGCTCCCCTCCAGCAGCCCGATGGGCTCCGTGGCGCTCTGCCAGAGAATCTCCTCACCCGGCCGCAGGTCTTTTGCCGCAATGACAGTGTTCCCTCTCTGTACCTCGCTCATAGTATGTTCCTCCTCATTTCTCCGGACTTACACGGTCCGCTCTCTGATATCATTATATGCCACACCGCCGTTTAGCCGCTGGAAAGTTTTCCCATTTTGCCGTTAAGTGCTGTTATGTCTCCGCCGCTTTTCGTTCACGATTTATAAATTCTAAACAGAAGGCAGGCAGTCCCGTAAGGGACTGCCTGCCTTTCATTTTCATATATGCTGCCAGAGCCGGTACAGGCTTTGAAGCAGTTCCTGTCTTGTCACGGTTTTTCCCGGCTCCGCCAGTTGTGCTTCCGTCAAAATTCCCTTTTCCGCCGCCCATTTCATGACCGGATTCTCCGGTGCGGCAGCCTCCGCTTCCTGCCAGAACAGCAGCAGCGTGGCCACCTTACGGCTGGATGCCACAGCTCCGTCCGGGAAGCGTCCCTGTGTGGAGCCGCCTCCGTCCAGCATCAGCGCATCGGAGATACCAAGGCCCAGCAGCTTGTTTTGAAGCTGGTCCCGGGTCAGGCTGGTCTTGTCACACCAGAGGACCACCCGCCCGTCCGGCATCCAGCCCACCGCTGTCCGGGCGGCACTGCGGGCCACATCTGCCGTCAACTCCCGCTTGAGCTTCTGCCCGTTTTTCAGCAGCGGAACACCCGAAAGAAAGCTGCCGCCCCGGTCCGTGTCCATCACGGGTCTTCTGTCCGCGCCGATGCTGACGCCCCAATCCCGGTAGGCGTCCCGGCTGATGATTTTTCCGTCAATGACCGTCCAGCCCAGCGGGCGGAAACTGCTGTTGAACAGGTAGCCATTGATGATATGGGTACAGCCGGTCTCTTTTTTGACCTGTGTCAGCGTCTTTTTTCCGCTGTTGTGATAGACCTCTGCCCGGGCGCAGCGAAAAATCTCTACCATTTACAGCCGGATACGCTTATAGCAGTAGCCGAGGCTGTCATAGCTCAAAGCATAGCCGTAAGCGGTGATGGTGGTGCCGGCCCTTGCCTCGTCCCGGTCCATGACCGGCATCGGAACACCATAGCGCAACGGCTGCCGCTCGTCAAGACCGTAGGGGATGTCCGTCACGGTGATGGGTCTTCCGTCAGATGCCAAAACTGTCCTTTTCATAAAATTGCTCCTCCCTCATTTGCAAAAAAGCTGCTTGCCTGCCTGATTCACGCCGGTGGCCGCAAGGCCGCTGACAATACCCACTGCCGCCGCGGTCAGCACATCCCCGGCAGGGAAATCCGCCATGAGAAACATCCCCGCCACGCCCAGCACGCCGCCGCAGGCGCCCACGATCACGGGAATCCATTTATTGTCCAGCCCGGACGCCTTCACGCCCTGACCGATGAGGTAGCAGATCACCGTAATGGCCGCTACCCCGGCAATACCGAAAATCGAAATATCCAACGCAATGCTCCTCTCTCCCTAAGAAGGGACCCTATGCTCCGAAAGGCTGCTCCTCTCCAGCTTTTCAAGCCTGCGGTCCACGCCCCGCAGATGCTCCTCCAGCACCGGCGTCCGCCGCGCGAAATCGTTCAGCTCCCGGACCTCCCGGGACAGCTCCGCCAGCTTCTCATCCGTTACCGCCTGCGCCGCCCGATTGCTCAGCAGCACACCCAACAGCGTAATACAGCCGGACATGACCGCCGTTATGATTTCACCCATCTCTCACTCCTCCGGCGGCACCGCCAGTTGAAAGCTCTCCCATGTGTGTCCCGCCGCTTCCACACTGCTCCATGTATATTCCGCCGCCTCGCATTCAGCCCATGTCAGGTAGCGGAAGTAGAACTCCACCGCCAAATGGCACGGCAGAATATCCAGAATGATGCTTTGAATCTGTTCAAAGTCCGCCGGGATTCCCGCCGTTTTGGGAAAGATCACCCGCAGCCCCTCCGCCGTTTCCTCGGCTTTGGCCCGGATGCCGCAGCCGGTGAGCGTATCGTTGATGGCCTCCGGCGTCAGACTGTCCTCGCTGATTCGCAGCAGCGCCGCAATGGCCTCCCGCCGTTCCTCCGGTGTCACAGCGGCGGGCTTTCGCTGGAACAGTGCCTCCCGGCGCTCCAGTCCCGTTCCCTCCGCCGTGGCTAAAAGGCCCTCCCGCTCCGCCAGCGCCAAGCGGTCATCCACGCCGTCCAGCGCCGCCCCCAGCGCGGCCAGCTCGCCGCCCTGCTGCCGGCCGCCGGTCAGGTCATAAAGCCCCAGAGGTGCCAGCAGCGCTTGTAAATACCCCTCGTATTTTCCGCTCATGCTTCCTCCGTGATACTCACTGTTCCCAGCACTGGCAGTTCTGTGGCGCTGATCTCCGTGTCCGCCGCCGGAAGCGTAATGCGGCAGTTCTCCACCGCGTCCAGCGCATAGATTCGGCTGTACAGCTCCGCCAGCTTCACGCTCTGCCCCAGCAGTCTCCCGCCGAAAAAGCCCGCCAGCTCACTCTCTACCGCCGCCTTGGCCGCTTCAAATGCCGTTCCCTCCGCTGGCTTGACTGTCAGCGTCATATTGACCTCCACAGCCTCCGGCGCCTTTACCTGCACATCCACCGCGATCTCCCGGCTCTTTTGAAACACCGTCTGCAATTCCGTCAGCAATGCCTGTCCCGGCACGCCCTCCGGCGTGGAAACATACACATCCACCGTGCCGATGCCTCTTGCCCGGCCCACGGCCTTCGCGGAGGTCACGCCAGCGTGGCGGCAGGCGGTCAGCTCATACCACGCCGCGTTGGCGCCGTTAGGCAGCCGCAGGAACGTATCCAGCACTCGTACCCGCAGTGCCTCATCCGTCTCTTCCGCAAGTCCGCCGGTAAACGGCGCCTCATTGGTGACTGCCGTGACCGCCACCGGGCACGCTGTCAGCACATGGACAGCCCCCGCGCCCACATTTCCGCCGGCGCCGGTCTCCACGGCTTCCGCCGCCACGGTCACAGAGGTCTCTCCCGCCGGAATCGTCCCCAGCTCCGTGGTGCGGAACCGCACCGCACCCTCTGTCATGCAGACCGTCCCCTCCGGTACGGTCAGCGCTCCCGTCTGCGCGGTAGCCGCCGTAAATGTCAGCGTTCCCACTGCTTTTGCCGCCGCCTGCCGCTTCAGACCCCGCACGGCGGCATGGCGGTCCAGATATTCTCCCGCCGCCGTTTGTGGAAAGCTCTGGGCCAGCACCCAGTCCGCCTGTGCCTCCAATGCCTGCACCTGTGCCGCCGCGGCCCACAGCCGCACCGCCAGCTCGCAGTCCTCCTCAATCTGGCCGCCCCGCCGTTCGGCATAGGCCGCCAGCATCTCCTGATAGATTGTCTCAATCGCTCTCATGCTTCACCTCCCTACCGCAGCGCCACCTCTGCGGTCAGTGCCGTATCCCCCGCAGTGAGCTGCACCGTCAGCGCCGCGCATTCTCCCCCGCTCTGCGTCAGTGTCACGCTGTCCACCGTGAGTCCGGTTTCCTCCGCCAGCGCCTCGGCCACATACTGCTCTGCCGCGGCCTGCCGCTCCGCCGCCTTTAACTGCCCCAGCGTCCACAGGCGGCTGCCGAAGCTCTCCATAAAGGGGAACGCCCCCCGCCGCGCCGTGAGCCGCAGCAGCACCCGCTGCAAGACCGCCTCGCTGCCGGATACCGTTTCCAGCCCGCTGCCCTTTGGCACGTAGTCTCCATTTTTCATTCGCAGCATCAAAGCGCCTCCCCCTCGCCGCAGGTGCAGGGCTTGTAGCTCTCGCCGTTTACCGACAGCGAGCCCCGGATGTCCACTCTGCCCCGCAGTTCCAGCGTACCGTCCCGCTTCAGATAGACGCTGACGCCGCCGGGTGCGTGGAGATACACCTCTCCCGGCTGCATCCCCTTGGGTGCCGCCGCCTGCTTTCCGCCGCAGACGCACTGCTCCTCTCCGCCGGGACCGCCCTTGATGACCAGCACGCTTGCCCCGCTCTCCGGCAGCCACACATACCCGCCGGGGCCGTAGACCGGCAGCCGCCGCACCTCACCCCGGGTCACAACGCCCATTTCGTCCCCTACGATGGTGGAAACACCCTGATCCGCCTCTGCCTCCGGAACAGCGGGCTTCATTTTCTGAGCCAGCCACATCGTTTCACTCACACTCCTTCAGCGTCCATGTCATCACAGCCCCCTCCCGGGCGGAAAAACGGTTTTCCGCCTCCGCCACGCGAAAAAAGCCCTCTAAGCCCAGCTTGCTCAGCCGCAGCTCTGCCCGATCCCCCGGGAACGCCCCAAAGCTCCCCGGCAGCGATACCGTCACCGTTTTCTCATCCTGCCGGGACTGCTGAATCTGATACTCCCCGGTGTAGCGCATGGCGGCCCATGTGCTCTTTCCCGGCGTGTAGACCACCCGGCGGCACTGGCCGCCCTTTCGAATCATCTCCGGGTTTTGCACGGAGTAGCTGATATTCTGCCGCTTGTCAATGACCAGCGCCTCCGTGATGACGCCGTAGTGGTCCTCCCGCAGCCGGCAGCTCCGAATAGGGCTGCTTTCATCCAGCACCAACTGCCGCCCCGCCTGCTCCGGTGCCGCCAGCAGCTCTCCCGTTTTGGAAAACCGGGGTAGAAAGCCACCGTAAACCCGGCAGAACTCCGAAATGACCTTCCATTGGCTGCTGCCTGCCCCGGCGGTGTAGGGCGCGGCGGACGAAAGCTCCACCGCCTCCCCTACCGTGATGCCGTAAGGCTCCGCGTGCCGCCGCAGCAGCTCCCGCAGCGTCACCCGCTCATACGTCACCGGCCGGGATTCGTTGTCCAGCAGCCGCGCGGCATAGCCCCGCCCCGCCAGCGTCACCGTCAGGCCGTTTTGGTCCAGCTCCACGCTGTATTCGTCCACAATGCCCCGCAGCTGCGTCTGACCGTCTTCCACCGCCGCAAAGCCCGCCGCCATTTTTAAAACCGGCGCCATCTCCGGCCGGTACACCGCTGTAACGCTCCAGCTATCGCATGGCACCGTCCCCGTGTGCCGCACGTTCCATTCCAGCAGCGGCGGCAGTTCATAGACATGGTGGTCCGCCGTATAAAGCATTCCCTTCACGGCAGCCTCACCTCATTTCCCGGATAAATGAGATTGGGATTTTTGATCTGCGGATTGGCGGCGATCAGCGCCGTGAGGTTCACACCGAACCGCTTGGCAATGCCCCACAGCGTATCGCCCCGCTTCACGGTGTACGTCCCTCCGGAGGCGTCGCCCGCAGTCTCCTCCACCGGCAGCAGCACCGCGCCGGTGCCGCTGCGCTCCGTCAGGCTACCATCGCAGCCACCCATGTCCTCCCAGAACACAAAGCGGTAGCGCACATAGTCCGGCCTCGGTTCCTCCGTCACGGACAGCGACACGAAGTACGCCCGCTCCGTCCGCCAAACCGGGTGCACCAGCAGCCCCGGCCCCTCGTCCTGAAAGACCGCCGCCAAACGCTCAAACTCCCGGTAGGCGTCTGCCCCCGCAAATTCCCCCTCACCCTGCAAAACGCGGTACGTCACGCCCATCTCCTGCAGCACGCAGCCGCCCATGGGAATCTTGTGGGCCGCCACCTGCCGCCGGTATTCCACGGTGAACGTCTCCGGGTTATGGGGCCACACATAGCTTTTATATCGCATGGAGGACAGTCTCATCTCTCCACTCCTCCCTAAAAAATGGTAAATCCCCCGTCATAGCGCCGGGCGTCCCGCTGAACGGCCCGGGACAGCGCCTCCGCGTCCGTCCCGCCCCCTCCGGTCTCCGCTGCTTCCGAGAAAACGCCCATAGGCGTCACCGGACTTCGCCAAAAGTGATTCGCCTGTTGATTCCGATAAAATACCATCGCCTGTGGCTCCGTTTCCGCCGCCGCAGAGACACCGGCCGCGCCGACCGTTTCTTCTTCCCACCGCTTCCCTGCGGCCCGAAGCGGCTCTCCGATTTCGGGAGCCGCCTGCACCGCCTCTTCCCCCTCCAGCCGCACGGCGGCACGTTCCTTTTTACCCGGAGCCATAGAGGACGCTTCCCGCCCGTTCCGCTTTCCTTGGCGGAGCGGCTGCTCCGCCGCAAGGCGTTGAGAAGTGGCGTCCGTCTCGTCCGAATCTTCCCGGCTGCTCTCCATGGTCAGCAGCCGCGCCAGAAGCGCGCTCTGCCGCCGCTGCAGCTCCCGCAGATAGTCCATGGCTTCACGCTCCTCTCAACGCCTCAAACCGCTCGCTGTCAAAGGCCGGATTCTCCCGCTCCGGCTGCCGCCCCTCCGCGAGAAGGGTGAGCATCCTCTCCATCTCCCGGGGCGTCAGGTCATCCAGAACCTCGGCCTCATCCCGATAGACCGCCTCTCCGTCAGCATGGCAGCTTGCCTGCAAAATGGCGGCGTTGCACCGCAGCGTCCGCTCCAGCGGATCGTCATACGCCTCCCGGTGCGCCTGCCACAGCCCAAGAAGCGCCCCCGCTGTCAGCGGCCTCAGCTCCTCTATGGCCCTCATGCCGTTGTCTCAATTCTCCGGGCTGCGGTCAGTGTTACCTTCTCCGCCACCGTGGCGTTCAGCTCTCCATCCTCCTGAATGCCGCTCCACTCACAGCCGCTGTAGATGACCTTTCGATCCGGCTTGCAGATGACAAGGGAGAAATCCGTCAGCCCATAGAAATCGATGCCGTCGGAAATGGCGGTGTCCGTGGCGTAGAGCCGCGTCAGCTCCACGGTGTAACTTTTCTGTCCTTCAATGGTGGCCACCGGCTCGCTCTCGCCGAAGGCCTCCACATTTTTGCTGGACTTGGCCGCCTTGGCCCGGTAGCTCTGCACCACGGCGATTTTTCTTCCGTCCAGCTCCAAGTAAATATCCGCACTGGTGGGAAATCCCTTCATGTCCGTCCCTCCTTAAACCGTCAGATGCACCGTCAGGTAGATCTGGTTGAGTCCGTGGGCCACGGCAAAGCCGAATTCCACCAGACATACCGTGGGATCGTCCGCCGAGGCTGTCACCGTCACCTCGCCGTAATCCTCGATGATCTGCGCGCTTTTTTTCTTCTCCAGCTCCACAATGGTCTGGGCGCGGATAGCCCCCCGGCCCTGAGCCGTATTCTTCGCCCGGGCAAACTTGCTCCGCAGCGCCGCCCGCACCGCCGGAATCACATCGTCCGCCACCAGCACTGTGGTCAGCTCCCGCCATGTGGCGTCTGCGGCGCTGCCGGTCTTGGTCCGGGTGGTAATACCCCGCACCGGGGACACCGTGCCGCCCACGCATTCCAGCGGCGTTACGCCGCCCCGCACCATCAGATCGATGTCGTTATCGCCGTAATCCGCCTGCAAACCGCCGATACCGTACAGCGCCGCGCCGTTTAACGGCAGCGCCGGGTCCGTCCCTGCGGCGATGGCTCCCGCCACGGCGGCCGCCGCAAAAACGCCGGGCAGCTCCGTGCCGTTTTCGTCCTTCATGTCCGGTCCCACCAGCACCATGCGCTCGCTGTTGATGGCCGCAGCCCTTGTCACCAGCTCCGCCGCCGTGTCGCCGCTGCCGCCGATGACGCCGATGCGCTCTTTCCGCGCCCCGGACGCCGCCTCCACAGCTGCCTTCAGCGCCTTCTGCACCGCAAGGTCGCTGCTGTCGCAGACCATGACCTGAACCTCCTGGTCCGCCAGCGCCGCAAAGGCCGCCTGATACGCCGCCGTGTCGCCGGCCTCGTCCACACGCACCGCCTCCACGGTAGACGCGCCGTTTTGGAACAGCAGCTTCAAAAGCGTGCTCATCCCCGGCGCGGCGGCAGCGTCCTCGCCAAAGGCCTCCACCCCCGCGCTGTACCGCGTCAGCGTCACAACCGTCCCCGCCGTTCCCTTCACCGCCAGTGCCGCCACGCCGATGACCTTGGGTGCACGGCCCGCCGTTGTCACGCCGGAGGCATCGTAAACCGAATAGACCCCCGGCCGCTCGTGTCTTGTCCCGCTCATTTCATAACTCCTTTCAGCCGGAAATCCAGAAAGGTCCCGGCCTCCGCCTCGCTCTCCGCCAAAAACAGCGCCCGGCACACAAGCGTACCCCGCCGCAAAAACATCCGCGTGGTCTTTTCCCATGAGATAGCCTTCCAAGTCAGCTCCCCGGCGCGAATGCCCTCCGGCAGCCCGCTCAAAAGCACCTCGGTGGCCCGCTCACAGCCCGCCTCGCAGTCTGCGGCCCGTTCCGCCCGCAGCTCCACGGTGATCTGCCCCGTCAGCTCCTTGCCGTAGCGCTCCCGCACCGTCTGAGTCTCCGCGTCCGTCACCTCGCCCAGGTAGTCGCCAAAGCCCGCCGACTTCCCACTGGCCGCGCCTACGCCTACCGTCGCCGCAGCGCCGGTGTACGCCTTGATTTTTTCCTCCGGGAACTGCTCCAGCGCCTCAATGCCCGCGTCCTTCAGCGCTGTCAGCACCGCCGTGCGAATCTGACCCAGCTCGTTCATTCCGCCGCCTCCCGCGCTTCCTCCAAAGAGGCCCACCAATGGTGCAGCTTACCGCCCACGTAATACGCCCGGCTGGTCCGCACCCGGTACGGCGTTTTCAGCCACACCAGAATGTCCCCCGGCTGGACTTCCTCCATTCCGGTGTAGCTCCACAGGCAGTGGTCCACCCAACCGATGGCCGTTTTCTCCCCGGGAATAACCTCCTCCCGGGTCGGCACCGGCTGGATGAATGCCCGGATGGGCCGCTGGCCCTCCCGGTTTTTCAGCACCATCTTGTCGCCAAGCTGCTTGAGCACCTCCGAAAGCTCGCTCATCCCCGCACCCCCTGAAAGCAAAACCGCCCGGATACGGCGTAGGGCTCCATAAGCCGCTCCGCGGACTGCTCCAGCGCCTCCGCCAGCTCCTTTGCGGAGGCGGCGGACAGCCCCCGCACCGTCACCTCGCCCACCGTCATGCTCTCCACGCGGCTCCGCTTGCCAAGGTAGTCCGCCGCTGCGGTAAACGCTGCCGCGCAGGGCAGGGCGCTGCCGCAGTCCGCCGGGGTCACACCGCTTTGCAGCCGGTTTTTCCACGCCTGCTCCGCCGCCGCGCACAAAACGCTCAGCAGTTCGTCATCTGCCTCTACGCCGCACAGTTTCGCCGCCAGTGCCGCCGTTGTCAGCTCCATCTCATCTCTCCTCTCTCCCGCCGCGCCGGGGATACCGGCGCGGCGGCTCATCTCAGACCTTCAGTACCTTCGCCGCGTCCGTAAACAGCTTGGCAAAGCCGGAAATGGACGTAATCGCCGCCCGCTCCAGTTGACGGTCAATGAGCTTGTCATACTCCACGACTACCTCACTGCCGCAGATCTGCTCCAGCGCGTAATTTTTGTCAAGACCGATGATGGTCCCGCTGGGTACGGCGGCAGAGCGCAGCAGCTTGGCGCCCAGCGGCGTTGTCAACTTGCCGGTAGCCTGAAAGTTAAGGCCCGTGTTGGGATTCTGGAACTCGCTGAGCTTCAGCATGGCCAGCATCATGTCCCGGCTCACCAGCATGGTGTTCATGGTGTAGGGATCGAACTGCGCCCAGAAATCCAGCAGTGCGCCATAGCTCAGCGTACCGTCCGTGCCGCCGATGGGGCTCTCCGCCACGTTGTACACCTTGGCGGCGTTGTTATTGCCATCGCCGTTCATCAGTACGTTCACAGCGTCCTCAAGATGCATTCGGCCGATGTACGCGCCGATCTGCCGCAGCGTCACGGCGAACAGGTCCAGCCGCTGAAAGCGAATGGCCTCGTAGGGGGCCACCAGCATCCGGCCCCGCTTGTGCAGGCGCACCAGATTCTCCTGTGTGCGGATGGTGGTCTGGGGAATCTGCGCCCCCTCCTCCACACGCTTGAGCTTTTTCTCCTCCTCCGTGGGAACAGAGGCGATGGAGCGGTAATCCAGTCCGTCAAAATTCGTGACGGTAGCGGTGATATCCGGCAGGATGCTCTCCTCCTCCATGCCCTGGCGCACCACGCGGCTCACGAACTCCGGGAACAGCACGGCGGATTCCGTGGACCAGAAGAATTTCTCCACCCGGTCGCTGCCCGCGCCCTTGACCTTGATGTCAAAGCGCTTGAGCTGACGCTGGAAGGCGTCCAGTCCCTCCAGCGCGGTGCCCTTATAGCTCTCGCTGGGATCAAGGGCCTCCAGCGTCTGGGCAAAGCTGCGGCCGCCCTGACCGTACATTCCCTTTTCCAGCTTCAGATTTTCGTAATGATATGCCATCTGTCTTCCCCTCCTTACAGTACGATGGTCACGGTCTTGGCTGCGGTGTCCGCCTCCACAGCAAGATAGCTCCTGCCGCCCTCGGATACCACGGTCACGCCGCCCTTACCGTCCGCCGCCAGCGTGTTCCAACCCGCCGTGGGGGCCGTGCCGCTGTAGCTCACCGTCACCATGCCGCCCATGGCCACGGAGCAGGCTTTGCCGTCTCTGGCTACCGACAGCACCACGCCGTCGAACCCGCCGTTCTCCGCACACGCCGCCACCGTGCCGTTTCCGCTGACCTTTACCGCCTGCCCCTCGCTCACGCCGCTGCAGGCGAAGGTCGCGGCCCACTGGCCGATGCCCTCATAAGAAACGTTCATTCTTCTTCCTCCCTTGATTTATCGTTCCAATTCCCGTCTACCGGGAGATCAGACCTGAAATACAGCCGCGTCCTCCGGCAGCTCCGCCTGCCGCTGCCGGAGCTGGACCGGCACCGGAAACCTTTTTGCCACCTGCGCCTCGTAGGCGCCCTTGAGCTCCAGCAGCTCGTCCTCCTCCAGCCGCCCCACGGCCTTTGCGAAAACACGCCCGTCCAACGCGCTGTCCGCCAGCATGGCAAGGCGCACCACCTCCCGGCGCAGCGCGCTGAGATACCGCTGCCCTGCCTGCGCCTGCTTTTGCAGCAGCCGCAGCTCCGGCTCCTCCCGGCCAAAGCGCTTCACAACTCCCGCCCGGGGCTGGGCCGGCACCGCCACAAATGACCACTCATAGGCGTCCAGCGGCTCCCGCAGCTCTGTAAAGCACAGCTTATCGCCGTATACCTGCCCCTTCACATGGCTGCAGGCGCCGTTTTCTGCCCCGCATACGGAGCACACGCTCCGGCCCATGCTGCACCCCACGCTGACCTCTTTTTTGATGCCGCCCTCGATCTCCGTGATGAGGTCCTGATTTTTCTCCGTCCGCATGAGATAGGCCCACGCCTTCAGCCAGCGGTATTCATCCCCCGCCGCCGTTACAACGCCCGGCTCCCGCACCACCTCCGTGCGGTAAATGCGGGCGGTCTGCCCCTTGGCGGACCACTGGTGGTCAAAAATGCCGCTCTTGCCTAAAAACAGCTCACCCAGCCGCTCTAAGTCCTCCGTGGCAAAGCGTTCCATATCCCGGTCCACCTCGTTGTCGCACAGCCGCACGCTGAAGGTGTATACCTGATCCTCCGTCAGCTCCGCCTTGGCATAGCGGTTGATGGCCTGTAATTCCTCCTGTGTCAGCATCCCGTTTCCTCCCTGTCATTTTCCTTGTCGCGGCTTTCGCCGCGGCTCACCTCGTTCGCGGAAGCCAAGGCCCCGGCTTATTTCTTCTCCGCCAAATCGTTCTCGTTCCGCAGCTTCCGTGCCTGCTCCCGGTACAGTTCCGCCTTGGCACCCCCCACAAAAGCGCCGCTTTTGCGGGGGCCCCTTATTCCACTCAAATCGTCAGACAAGGTCCGCCGATTTCAAGGTTTTGCTCCGCAAAACCCTTGGCGCGGCAACGCCGCGGCTCGCTTGCGCTCGCAGAAGCCAAGGCACGTCACTTAGTCCCTTCCGCCGCATCATTCTCGATTCTCAACCTCCGCGCCTGTTCCCGGTACAGCTCCGCCTTGGCTTCCTCCACCTCATCCTGCAAATTGATGTCCTCCCAATCCACCGTGACCGTCTCCGTGCTGCCCTGCATCCGCAGCCACATCCGGCAGATTTTTTCCACCACCGGCGTCAGTGTCCGGCGGAGGGCGGTGATTTCCGTGGTCAGCATATCCGCCTGCTGAGCGCTCATCCGCTCCGTGGAGTTCCAGTTCAGCCCCAACATAAAGGGCGGGATGCCCGTCTTGGCCACGATCTGCTCCATGACCTGCCTCACCGGCACCTGGCTGTCCAGCACCGGCGCGTCCGCGCCGATGACCCGGATATCCACATCCCCCACGGCCACAAGGTCCCGCACATCGCCGCTGCGGGTCTCCTGCATGGCGCGGCTCCATTCCTGTGCCAGCACCTGTCCCCGCTGAGCGGCACTGCCCTCACCGTCCCGGCAGGTCACGGCAAAGCGCACGTTGCCGCACCGCTCCCAGTTCACGCCGATGGTGTGGTAAATTTTCATTAAAATATCCGCCATAAACGGAATCCCCCGCAGCATGGATACGCCGTAGGGATGCGCCGCCTCCGGGTGCAGTGGTGTGAACAGCAGCAGCTCCTGATAGGGCAGCTCCGCCATGCTCCCGTGCTCGTCCGGCCCACAGATACGAAAGTCCAGCGGGCTTTCCCCCTCCCGCAGCTCCACCTGCTCTAACCGGCCGCACAGCAGCGCCGCCAGCGTCCGGTTCCCGGCGGCGGGCACCATCTCGCCCACCGCTCCGCCATATACCAGCAGGGAATCCAGATATTGACTGAGGAACGCCTCAATGCCGTGCTGGCCGCGGCCCGCGTTCACCCGCTCCAAAAATGTCCGCAGCGCTGTCTGCGTCTCCAAATCGTCACAGAGCACCTTCACCCCGCCGCTGAGTCGGATGAGCTTGCAAACCGCCGCGTCCACCACCGGCACTGCCTCCCGCACCGCCTGATACAGCCGCAGCTCGCCGCTGCGCTGGGGCGTAAAGTTCCGCAGCTGCGCGAAGGGATGCGCCTCCCGGCTCCGCAGCTGTACCGCCTGCGCGGCAAGCCCTGTATCTCCCCGCTTCCAGAATTTCAAACGAACCACTCCTCCCTTGTGGAGACCCTTCTCCCATCCCCCCGCGCACATCCGGCCTTTGTTGCACGTTTCTGTGCAACAAATGAAAAATTTTTTATTTTTTCACTCCGCGCTCACGCCCGCCGCTCCACGGCGGCCACCGCGAACCCTCCGCTCCGCTTTCCCGTCAGATCCATGGCAAAATACCGCATCTCGTCCATCGCATGATCATGTTCCTTGCGGGGCGCGTCCTTTCCCGCCTTTTCGTCCCAACAATATTGCGCCAGCTCCCGCAGGCAGTCCCGGCAGCCCTCGCAAATTACAATCTTGCCCTGCCGCAGCAGGTCCGCCGTTACCCGGATTCCGTCCGCCACATCATTATTGGCCTTCACCACCCGGTATCCCCGGCGCCGCAGTGCCTCAAGAAAGCTGGCCGCTGACGGGTCCACGATGACCCGCTCGATGCTCCGACCCGCCGCCAGACGCTCCAGTGCGTCGGCGTATTCCGCATCTGTCTGCTGTCGGCCCTCCCGGCGGGAATCGTAGTAATATTCCTCTACCCGGTACCATACGCCCACCTTCTCGCCCCACAGCCCCATAGAGGTCGGATTGGCCGTGCCGTAGTCGACAGACACCCGCCAGCGCTCAAACGGCCCCTCCGGCGCCGGCCGGGCATCCCGCTCCGAATCGAAAAAATCATACACCAGCCCCTCCGCCGCAGCCCATTGCCCCAGCACGAACCGCCGGTAAAATGTCCCGGTATACAGCCGCTCGTACCGCTGTCGAATCTCCGGTGCCAGTCCGGGATTATCCTCCATGGTAAAGTGCAGTCGCAGTGCCCCCCGGGCCTCCGCCCTTTGAATCCACTCTTTATAAAACCAGTGCTCCGGTCCCTCCGGGTTACAGTTGAACCACAGCCTGCTTCCCCGCACACTGCACCGGGCGACAGCCTGCTCCACAAAGGAGCGGGGCATCAGCGCCGCCTCGTCCAGCAGAACGCCCGCCAGCGTGATACCCTGAATCAGCGCCGCGCTGGACTCGTCCCGGCCGCCGAAAATGAGATAGCGGTTCGTATGCCCGCCAAAGGTCACGGTCAGCGTCCCGGCGCTGCGGTTTTCCGTTACCTCCATGCCGATGCGCCGCAGCTGCGGCACCAGCTCCGTCAGCAGATTCCGCCGCAGGGCTCCCGCCGTTTTGCCGCACAGGGCCAACTGCCGCCCGTGAAAGCAGCTCTGCGCCCACAGGAAAAATGACAGCCCCATGCAGAACGTCTTTCCGCTGCGGACCGCCCCATCGCAGATAATGGCCTGCCAGCGATTCTGCCGCCACCATGTCAATACCTGCCGCTGCTTTTTAGAAAATTGGAACCGCTCATTCGCCATTCCAGTCCTCCGTTCCGCCGCCCAGCTCCGTCAGGGCCCGATACAGCTCATCCTGCTGCGCCCCGCCGCTTTCTCCCAGCAAGCGCCACAGGGTCTCCAGCGCCCGCACCCGGTCCACCAGCTTGACCTCGACCCCCTTTTCTGTTACTCTTAGCTCGGATACCGCCGAAAGCTCCAGCCCCTCCGGTGCGGTCTCTCCCCGCTCCAGCGCCAGACGCACCGCGTCCTCCGCGCCGCCGAAGGCCAGCTTTGCAAGCTGCCGCAAAATGTCCTCCCGCTTCACTGTCGCCGCGGCGGCGCTTCGCATCTGCTCCAAGTGCTGCTGGGTGGTTTTTCGGCCCAGCATGGTATAACCGTCCCTGCGGTTGATCTCCGCCGCCGCACGCTCCGGGTCCATGGTCCGGAGATAGGCCCGACAGAACCGTCCGTCCTCCTGTCTTTCTTTCATATCGCACCTCCCGTTTACCCCACCCCTTCCATTTGCGGTTTGATGCACGTTTCTGTGCAACAAGCGAAAAATTTTTTCAAAAAAATTTCCCCATCACTCCTTACCGATCTGTTCCCGCCAATTTTAGCGACATATTAACGCACCGTCTGCTATACTGAATATGTACCAAAATCGACGGGCGCGGCCCTGCCTCCTACAGCGGACGCCGCACAGCCGCACCCGCGCCGGTACGCCGTATTTCAATTCTATGGAGGCATTTTATGTCCGATTCCCGCCATCCCCCGCTTTCCTCGCTGTTCCCCTTTTCCCTGAAAGACCTGAAAACCACACTGTTCATTCTGGCGATTGCCGTTGGCGTATGCATCCTGCTTCAGCGGCTGGACCCCAGCGCCGGCTTTGCCATGCCGGTTTTCGTACTGGCGGTGCTGCTGACCTCCCTCCTCACCACCGGCTATGTCTGGGGCCTTCTTTCCGCCCTATTGGGTGTTGTGGCGGTGAACTTTTTCTTTACATACCCCTATTGGGCCTTCAATCTCACCATCACCGGCTACCCCCTCTCGTTCCTGACATTTTTGGGGGTCTCCGTCATCACCTCCACCCTCACCACCAAGACCCGCCAGTTGGACCGGCTGCGGATGGAAAACGAAAAGATCAAAATGCGGGCTGACCTGCTCCGCTCCGTGTCCCACGATATCCGCACCCCCCTGACCTCCATCATCGGCTCCACCTCCGCCGTACTGGATAACCCCGAGCTTTTGCCCGAGGACCGCCGCACACTGCTGGAGGATGTGAAGCACGAGGCCCAGTGGCTCATCAGGGTGGTGGAAAATCTGCTCTCCATCACCCGCATCGGCTCCGATCAGGCGCCGGAGCTTTCCAAGCAGCCGGAGCCTGCCGAGGAGGTGCTGGCCGAGGCGGCGCAGAAGGCCCGCAAGCGCCTTCCTCAGATCAAATTCTCCGTGGATGTGCCGGAGGAGCTGCTCATGGTCCCCATGGACCCCATCCTCATTGAGCAGGTGCTCTCCAACCTCATTGAAAACGCCGTGAACCACGGCGTCACCACCACCGCCATCCACCTCAGCGTGCAGAAGGACGGGGATTTCGCCGCCTTCTCTGTCCGGGATAACGGACAGGGCATCGCCCCGGCGCTGCTGCCCCATCTCTTTGACTATTCCATCCGCCATACTCTCTCGCCCATCGGAGACGGAAAGCGGAATATGGGACTGGGCCTGTCCGTGTGCAGCGCCGTGGTCAAGGCCCATGGCGGCACCCTGACCGCCTGCAATCATGAGCGCGGCGCGGAATTTATCTTCCGTCTGCCCATTTCAAAGGAGGCTTCTCTATGAATATCCGGGAAAAAATTCTCATTGTGGAGGATGAAAAGAGCATCGCCCACTTCATCTCCACCATTCTCACCGCCAATGGCTATGAGGCCATGCGGGCCTCCACCGGGGCCGAGGCCATGTCCATGATCTCCTCTCACTGTCCCGATCTGGTGATTTTGGACTTGGGCCTGCCGGACATGGACGGGCTGGACATCCTCCGGCAGATTCGCTCCTGGTCCGCTCTGCCGGTGGTGGTGGTCTCCGCCCGCTCTCATGAGCAGGACAAGGTCTCCGCACTGGATCTCGGCGCGGATGATTACCTCACCAAGCCCTTCGGCACGGACGAGCTGCTGGCCCGGGTCCGCACCGCCATCCGCCATACCCGCACCGCCTCCGGCAACGATGAGATCGCCCGGCAGGGCACCTACACCGTGGGCGAATTGACCATTGACTACAATAAGCATCAGGTGCTCATCCGGGGCGAAAACGCCAAGCTGACTCTCAGCGAGTTCCGCATCGTGGCCCTGCTCGGCAAGCACGCCGGCCGGGTCCTGACCTACGATTACATCATCAAGGAGCTGTGGGGCCCCCGCGCCAGCGGCGACAATCAGATTCTCCGGGTCAACATGGCCAATATCCGCCGCAAGATCGAAAAAAATCCCGCCGAGCCGGAATACCTCTTTACCGAGGTAGGCGTCGGCTACCGCATGGCGGAGGCGGATGCCTGAGCCGCCGCACACAAGCGGTTTGTCCATATTCCGAAGCCAAAACAGCAAGTTCCCCTGTCCGATGGACAGGGGAACTTTTTATACCGCTGGCGCTTTTCCGCGCCGTATGCTATACTTGATTTGACAAATTTTTAAAGGGTGATTCCATGAAAATTCTGAACCCCGAATCTGTGGCCCGTTATACCGCGCTGCGGAAGACTGTGCGGAAAATCAGCCGCATGGTCCCTTCTGTCGGCCTTTTGGAGCAGCCGCCCCGGGCGGACCGGGACACCGCCTCCGCAGCGCTGGAATTTCCAACGCCGATGGTGATTCTCAATTCCACTATTCGCGAGTCCCTTTCGCTTCTCTTTTCCCGGTGCGACACCGTGCAGACGGATAAGACGGACCATGGCGTCTGCTTTACCTTTAGCGTTTCCGGCCCCTGGCTGACCGCAGAGGATGCGGAGCATTGAGCCTACTCCCCATTTGGCAGCTTTTCCCCAAAAAGTCAAAACCTCCGGCTAAGCCGGAGGCTTGAGTAAGCCCTATAAGGGCTTTA
>UQMC01000006.1 GCA_900542115.1 uncultured Oscillibacter sp.
GCTTCATCGGCAAAATCGACTGACCTTTCTTTTTTTACCCAACAATATCTTTAATTAAGGGAAACGGGCCGGGGCGCACCGGATATCGCGCTGTTTCCTTCCTTATCGGAGGCGCTGGGGGTGGATACAAAAGCCCTCCTCCGGGGCGATTTGGAGGAAAATGAAATGACCAACGGAAATATGAAAAGGACCCGCTTTTACGTCTGCCCGGACTGCGGAAGTCTGCTGCTGTCCACGGAGAGCGGAGAGCTGACCTGCTGCGGCCGGCGGCTGTCGCCCCTGCCGGTACAGAAGGCGGAGGGTGAGGACCGGCTGGATGCCGTGCTCAGCGATGGGGAGTGGTACATCACCGGCCGTCACGAAATGCGCCGGGAGCACTATATATCCTTTCTGGCGTTGCTCTCCGGGGATACGGTGCTAATAAAAAAGCTGTACCCGGAGTGGGGGCTGGAGGTCCGCCTGCCCCACATCCCTAACGCCACGCTGCTGTGGTACTGCACGGAGCACGGCCTCTTTTCCCAAGCCCTATAGGGAAGAACCGCAGACAAAAAGAGCGCCCATGGAGCTTTGCTCCGTGGGCGCGCTTTTAGATTAGATCAAGCTGCTTTTCCGCAGATATTTTTCTGCCTGCACGGCGGCAATGGCACCGTCCGCGGCAGCGGTCACCACCTGCCGGAGACTCTTTTTCCGAATGTCTCCGGCGGCAAATACGCCGGGGAGCTTCGTGTGCATCTCCTCGTCCGTGACAAGATACCCTCCGTCCGTGTCCAGCACGTCGGCAAACAGCCGGGAGCTGGGCTGGAAGCCCAAAAAGCCGAATAGACCGAAGAAACCGTCCTGCCGCTCCGCCTGCACTACGGTCTCCGCGCCGTTTTCTGTATCCTTCAGCACCATGCGGTCTAAAACGGCGCTGCCGCTGCCGCCTACCTCCGCCACAGCGGTGTTCCAGAGAATATGGAGCTTCGGCTGGGCAAATGCCCGCTCCTGCAATGCCTTGGGGGCCGACAGACGCTCCCGCCCGCACAGCAGCGTCACCTCCCGGGCAAAGCCGGTGAGATACAGCGCCTCCTCAACGGCGATGCTGTTGCTGCCGGCCACATAAACGGCCTTGTTCCGGAAAAATCCGGCGTCACAGGTGGCGCAGTAGGAAATGCCCCGCCCAACGTACTGCTCCTCATTTTTGCAGCCGATGGGCCGGGGTGTGGCCCCGGAGGCCAGAATGACCGCGTGGGCCCGATAGGCGTTCTGAAGCCCCGTCAGGGTCTTGACCGTACCGGTCAGCTCTGCCGAGCGGATGACGTCCCGGGCCCGCACAGCCCCGAAGCGCTCCGCCTGCGCGGACATCCGGGCGATGAGGGCAGCGCCGGATTCGCCCTCCAACTGACCGGGATAGTTTTCAATTTCATCCGTCAGGGCGATCTGTCCACCGTCCTGCCCCTGCTCAAGGAGCAGCGTGTTCAGCCCGGAACGCCCGGCATACAGGGCGGCAGTCAGGCCCGCAGGCCCCGCGCCCAAAATCATCACATCATAAATCGTGTTCATGGAAGCTCCTTTGTTTCTCCGGCGGCAGGGCCGCCGATTCTTTTTTCATATTAAAGCATGTCCCTGTGTGAAAAATCAAGCCCCTCTCATTTAAAAATATGGCGTTTGAAAAATTTACGTTGCTTTTTGAGGAATGGGCGGTTAAAATAAGAGTAGATTTTTGGCAGAGTAGAAGTGCGCGTGTCGGCCTACGGGCCGCAGTGCCGGCGGAACGGGGAGTTGTCCGCCGGACGAAAGGAAATTACCGCAGTGCGCGCTTCGCATCCCGCTGCCGCATTCCGGAACCGGCAGCGGGGCTGCCGGCCTCCTCTGTGCGGCGTTGCTGCCGACAGAAGGAGGATTTTTTTATGGAAACGCATCCCCTGACCCATGCTTACTGGCAAAGCGCCGCCGGTGAGCTGCGAGACGTCCGCAAGCTGACGTTTGCCGCGCTGTGCATGGCGCTGTGCATCGCTCTGTCCGCGCTGCCCTCCGTGCCCCTTTGGGGCGGCGCCCGAATCACGTGGGGCTTTCTGGCCCGCTCTGTCTGCGCGTGGGTCTGCGGCCCGGTGCTGGGACTGGTCTTTGCCTGCGCGGAGGACCTTTTGAGCTTTTTCCTCACCGGGGGCGGCGGTTATCCCTTTTTCCCCGGCTATACCCTGACCACCATGCTGGGTGTTTTTCTATACGCACTGTTTTTTTACAAGTCGAAAATTACGGTTCGTAGAGTTTTTTTTGCGAAGCTGCTGACCAATATCGAAAACGTGACGCTGGGCGCGCTGTGGATGGCGATTCTCTCCGGCAAGGCGTGGTACGTTACCGCCGCCGGCAGCGCGGTGAAAAACCTGATCTGCCTGCCGTTCCAGACGCTTCTGCTGATGACGCTGTTCACTGCTCTCCGGCCGGTGCTGGCGAGGGCGGGGCTTATTGAAAACTGAAACACGCTCCGGCGCCCCTGCCCTCTCCGGCAGGGGCGTTTTTTGCCGCGGGTGCGGAATTTAAAATTTCCCCATGGTTTGTTCACAAATTGTTTACCTTGGCCCATTGACTTTACCCGGCACCGGTGGTAGACTGCATTTAGCACTCAGGGATAAGGAGTGCTAATCAAAGCTGAGGTGCTTTTCCATGGACCTGACAGACCGGAAAAAGCGGATATTGAAGGCGGTGGTTGAGGATTATATCCGCACCGCCGAGCCGGTGGGCTCCAAGGCCATCGCGCAGGAGATGGGGGGCAGCGTGTCCTCCGCCACCATCCGCAACGAGCTGTCGGACCTTTCCGACATGGGCTATCTGGAGCAGCCCCACACCTCTGCGGGACGCATTCCGTCCCCGAAGGGCTACCGGCTGTATGTCAACGAGCTGATGGAGCGCCAGCGGCTCTCCGTTGCCGAAACGGAGAAGATCAACCAGTCCCTTCAGATGAAAATGGAGGAGCTGGACCGGGTCATCTCACAGGCGGGCAAGGCTGTCAGCAGCTTTGTAAACTACCCCGCCTATGCGGCGACTGCCGTTAAGAGCAGCGTCACCGCAAGCCGGTTCGATTTACTGCCGGTGGATGAAAAAAGCTGCATCGTGGTCATGATGATGGGCGACCGGGTCAAAAGCCAGCTTCTGCGTTTGCAGCTAAAGGTGGACCGGGACCAGATGAGCGCGCTGGTGGAGCTTTTGAACCGCCATTTTACCGGCATCTCCACCAAGGAGATGAATGAACGGCTCATGGCGGTGGCACAGGGCATCACGCCCCAGCTTTTCCTGCTGCTGAGCCAGACGGTGAATTACGCCGTGGAAATGCTGGAGGAGGCCGACCGGAGAGAGTTCATCACCGCCGGCACGAACCAGCTTTTAAAGCTCCCGGAGTGCCGGGACGCCGACAAGGCCCACCAGCTTATGAGCTTCCTTGCCGATGACAAGGAAAAGCTGCCGGTGCCAGACGAGGGCCCCATGAAAATACTCATTGGGCCGGAGAACGTCAGCGACGCGCTGAAGGATACCAGCGTGGTGGTGGCCAGCTATGATATCGGTGACGATATGCGGGGCCTCATCGGCGTGGTCGGCCCCACCAGAATGGATTATGCCACGGTAGCGGCCCGGCTCACCGGCTTTGCCGACGGGCTGACGCGGCTGTTCGGCAAAAAGGAACCACATGAATTACCCCCGAAGGAGGATACGGATACATGAGCGAAGAAACGAAAGAGCCCGTAGAGGAGACGCCGGAAACGGCGGAGGCGGCGCAGCAGGCGCCGGAGACACAGGAGACCGAAAAAAAGGCCAAGAAAAAAGAAAAAAAGGAAAAGGGCATTACCTTTACCCGGGAACAGGTGGAAAAAATGGAGCTGGCTGCCAAGCAGCTTGAATCTGTGAAGGACCAGTTCACCCGCCTGACCGCCGAGTATGACAATTACCGCAAGCGCACCACCAAGGAAAAGGACGGTATCTATCAGGACGCCAAGGGCGACACCATCAAGGCCTTCCTTGCGGTGTATGACAATCTGGAGCGGGCCGCCGCTGCGGAGGGCGGCGAGGACAGTCCCCATAAAAAGGGACTGGAAATGATTTTCCAGCAGTTCCGCGAGCTTCTGGAAAAGCAGGGCGTCAAGGAGATCGAGGCCAAGGGCAAGACCTTTGACCCGGAGACCATGAACGCCGTGATGCACATTGACGATGAGACGCTGGGCGAAAACGAGGTAGCACAGGTGTTTCAGGCGGGCTTTGAACTGAACGGCAAGGTCCTGCGCCACGCTATCGTGCAGGTGGCAAACTGAATAGACAGTTTCCCGGCGGAGGCCGGAACACATAGATTGCTTATAAATAAATGAAAATAAATTGGAGGAATTCATTATGTCTAAGGTAATTGGTATTGACTTAGGTACTACTAACAGCTGCGTGGCCGTGATGGAGGGCGGCGAGGCCGTTGTCATCCCCAACGCGGAGGGTAACCGCACCACCCCGTCCGTTGTGGCTTTCAGCAAGACCGGTGAGCGTATGGTGGGTCAGGTGGCAAAGCGTCAGGCTATCACCAACCCCGACCGCACCATTTCTTCCATCAAGCGTGAGATGGGCAGCGACTACAAGGTGGATATCGACGGTAAGGCCTACACGCCGCAGGAGATCAGCGCCATGATTTTGCAGAAGCTTAAGAGCGACGCCGAGGCGTATCTGGGCCAGACCGTTTCCGAGGCGGTCATCACCGTTCCCGCCTACTTTACGGACGCTCAGCGTCAGGCTACGAAGGATGCCGGCAAGATCGCCGGTCTTGACGTGAAGCGTATCATCAACGAGCCGACCGCTGCCGCCCTTGCCTACGGTGTGGATAAGGAGCAGAGCCAGAAGGTCATGGTCTATGACCTTGGCGGCGGCACGTTTGATGTCTCCATTCTGGATATTGATGACGGTGTCATCGAGGTTCTGGCCACTGCCGGCAACAACCGCCTGGGCGGCGATGACTTCGATGAGTGCATCATGAAGTGGATGGTCAGCGAATTCCAGCGCACCGATGGTGTGGACCTCTCCAGCGATAAGGTCGCCATGCAGCGCTTGAAGGAGGCTGCCGAGAAGGCCAAGATCGAGCTTTCCGGCGTGACCTCCACCAACATCAACCTGCCCTATATCACGGCGGACGCCACCGGCCCCAAGCACCTTGACCTGACGCTGACCCGTGCCAAGTTCAACGAGCTGACCGCACATCTGGTGGAGGCCACTGCCGGCCCTGTCCGTCAGGCTATGGGCGATGCCGGCCTTACCGGCAGCGACATCCACAAGGTCCTGATGGTGGGCGGCTCCAGCCGTATCCCCGCCGTGCAGGACATGGTGAAGAAGCTCACCGGCAAGGAGGGCTTCAAGGGCATCAACCCCGACGAGTGCGTGGCCATGGGTGCCGCATTGCAGGGCGGTGTGCTCACCGGCGACGTGAAGGGCCTGCTGCTGCTGGACGTCACCCCCCTGTCTCTGGGCATTGAGACCATGGGCGGTGTGTGCACCAAGCTCATTGACCGCAACACCACCATTCCTGTGAAGAAGAGCCAGATTTTCTCCACCGCTGCGGACAACCAGACCTCCGTTGAGGTCAACGTTCTGCAGGGCGAGCGTGAAATGGCTGCCGCCAACAAGTCTCTGGGCCGCTTCCATCTGGATGGAATCGCCCCGGCCCGCCGCGGTGTGCCTCAGATCGAGGTGACGTTCGATATCGACGCCAACGGCATCGTCAACGTCTCCGCTAAGGACCTCGGCACCGGTAAGGAGCAGCACATCACCATCACCTCCTCCTCCAACATGAGCAAGGACGATATTGAAAAGGCCGTGAAGGAGGCCGAGGAATACGCCGCTCAGGATAAGAAGATGAAGGAGGACGTCGAGATTCGCAATCAGGCCGACCAGATGGTATACCAGTCTGAGAAGACGCTCAGCGAGATGGGCGACAAGATTCCCGCCGATGACAAGACCAAGGTCCAGTCCGGCATCGATAAGCTGAAGGAGACCCTGAAGGGCACGGACACCGCCGCCATCAAGGCCGCCACCGATGAGCTGACGCAGGCGTTCTACGCTGTCAGTGAAAAGCTCTATCAGCAGGCCAATCCCCAGGGCGGCGCACAGCCCGGCCCCGACATGGGCGGCCAGCAGGCCGGTGGAAACGCACAGGGCGGCCAGTACTATGACGCCGACTACAAGGTTGTGGATGACGATCAGAACAACAAACAGTAATTCAAACCGCGGAACCGATGGGACGGGGAGCATTCCCCGCCCCATTGGGACCGTTTTAGCGGAAAACCTGAGCATGAGGAATCGGGAGCGGTCGCTCCAGCTCCCGATTCCTGATGTTCAAGTGGATTCCTGAGAGGAGCAAGAATATGGCAGCAGAAAAACGTGATTATTACGAGGTCCTCGGCGTCAACAAGGGCGCGTCCGAGGATGAGATCAAAAGAGCATATAAGAAAATGGCCCGGAAGTATCACCCGGACCTGAACCCGGACAACAAGGAGGCGGAGGAGAAGTTCAAGGAGGTCAACGAGGCCTACGAGGTGCTCTCCGACGCCAATAAGAAGGCCCGCTATGACCAGTACGGCTTTGCGGGCGTAGACCCCAATTACGGCGCGGGCGCCGGCGGCGGGGCCTACGATGCCGGCGGCTTCGACTTCGGCGATCTGGGCGATATTTTCGGCAGCTTCTTCGGCGGCGGCTTCGGCGCCGCCCAGCGCCGGAACCCCAATGCCCCCCAGCGGGGCGAGAGCATTCGTCTGGCCCTGACTATCAGCTTTGAAGAGGCCGCCTTCGGCTGCGAGAAGGAGGTCAGCGTGGACCGCTACGAGACCTGCGCCTCTTGCCACGGCTCCGGCTGTGCGGACGGAACTTCTCCTGAGGTTTGCCCGGACTGCCACGGTTCCGGTCAGGTGCAGGTGCGGCGGCAGACGCCTATGGGTGTGTTCGCAACCACCTCCCCCTGCGGCCGCTGCGGCGGCAAGGGCCGTATCATCAAGACCCCCTGCACCGCCTGCCGGGGCAGTGGTCTTGAGCGTAAGCGCCGCACCATTCAGGCCAAGATTCCCGCCGGTATCGACAATGGCCAGACCATCTCCATCCGGGGACAGGGCCATGCCGGAAAGAACGGCGGTCCCTCCGGCGATCTGCTCATCACCATCACCGTGCGGCCCCACGAGCTGTTCCGCCGGGAGGGTACCAGCGTTCTTTGTGAGGCGCCCATCACCTTCGCGCAGGCATGCCTCGGCGCAGAGCTGGAAATTCCCACCATTGACGGTAAAGTAAAATACGAACTGCCCGAGGGCACCCAGTCCGGCACCACGTTCCGCCTGAAGGGTAAGGGCATTCCGGAACTCAACGGACGGGGCCGGGGCGACCAGTACGTCACCGTTTACATTGAGACCCCCCGGAACCTGAACCGGGAGCAGAAAGATGCACTGAAGAAGTTCGCTGAAAGCGTGGGAGACAATAATTACGAGGAACGCCGCAAGTTCTTCCGTAAATTCAAGAAGTGAGGCCCCAAATGTATCTGGCTGATTACCATACGCACACCCGCTTTTCCCCGGACGGAAGCGCCACCATGACGGAAATGGCACAGGCGGCGCTGGACGCGGGCATGGATGAAATTTGCTTTACCGACCATGTGGAGCCGCTGGTGTGGGGCTCCGAGGAGCGGCACCCGCCCTATGACTGGTCCGCCTTGACAGAGGATTTCGCCGCAGCGCAGGCGGCGCTGGGGGACCAAATTCAGTTGCGCCTCGGCATGGAGCTGGGGGACGCCGAATGGGACCCCGCCCATGTGAAGACGCTGCTGGCTGACGCGCCGGACTTCGATTTTGTCATCGGCTCCGTGCATCTCCTGTCGGAGCGCTTCCATGGGGAGGACCTCTATTTCTTCACGCCGGAAAATGCCGCACAGGCACAGGCGGCGATAGAGGATTATCTAAACGAGGCGCTGGCATTGGCTAAGCAAGACGGCTTCAACGTGCTGGGCCATCTGACGCTCCCGCTGCGGTATTTCAACGAAATGCGGGGCCTTTCCGCCGCGTTTGACCCATACGAGGAGCAGATTCGCGTGATTTTGAAGACCCTCATCGAAAACGGACGAGGCATCGAGCTGAACGTCAACCGGGGCAATACGCCGCTGCCGGACGCCAAGTGGCTGCGGCTGTACCGGGAATTGGGCGGCGAGCTCATCACGCTGGGAACGGACGCCCATACCCCCGCCCACGCCGGACGCTTTATCCGGGAGCGGCAGGGCCTTCTGCGGGAATGCGGCTTCAAGCGCTTCTGCACTTTTGAAAAGCAGCGGCCCATCTGGCACGAGCTGTAATATCGTCTCCCCGCCCATCGGGCGGGGAGCTTTTTTGTCAGAATTGTAAATTCTTTCGGGGATGATTGCTTTTTTTCGCAAAGCAGTATATACTATTTCCGAAAAATTCCAATAAAACGCTTTTGGGAGGAACGATTCATGAAAATCGCATTGGGCTGTGACCACGGCGGCTATGAGCTGAAGGAATTCATCATCACAGTGCTGAACAAGCTGGGCTATGAGCACGAGGACTTCGGCTGCTACTCCACGGAGAGCTGCGACTATCCCGATTTCGGCGCTGCCGCCGCCCGGGCCGTGGCGGAGGGCAAGTGTGACCGGGGCATTGTGATCTGCACCACCGGCATCGGCATTTCCATTGCCGCCAATAAAATCAAGGGCATCCGCTGCGCCCATTGCGCCGACTGCCTGCAGGCAGAGATGACCCGCCGCCACAACGATGCCAACATGATGGCCATTGGCGCGGGCTTTACTGGGAAGAATATGGCCGAGCGCATGGTAGAAGTGTTCCTCAAAACGGAGTTTGAGGGCGGACGCCACGCACGCCGGGTCAATAAAATGATGGCGCTGGAGCAGGAATAAGAAATCAACGAAGGAAAGCGGGGTGAGGCGATATGGCGTTCAGCGGAACAAGAGGCTACAGCAGCTATCGCGGCCGGGGCAGTAAATGGAAGATACTGTTGGCCATTTTGCTGATTCTCGTGATTCTCGGCTCCGTTGGCTTTATTCTTGCCCGGGAGCACATGAGCTACGGCACGGATGGTAAGCTCCATTTCGACCCTCCGTGGGCGAAGTCCGATGCCTCCGCCGGAGAGGATGCTCCCAGCGGCGAGGTCATCATTCAGGAGCCGGAGCGCTCCACAGCGGAGGCAATGCAGGGCACGCTGCTCCCTGCCGCGCCGTTGACAGCGGAGACACTGGCGGAGGCAAAGGCGCAGAGCACCGGTTCTCTGGCCGTAACGCTGAAGGATGACACCGGCGCGGTGTATTTTGACAGTGCCGCCGCGCTGGCCGGAACGGTCTCCACAGCCGATACCACAGCCGCCGCGCTGGCGGAGCTGACCGGCGGCGGGGACCATACCGCCGCAAAAATCAGTTGCTTCCATGATCCCAAGGCGGCCAACGCCGATGTGGACGGGATGGGCCTCAAAAATACCGGCGGCTATATTTTCTATGACGGGAACAACAGTCAATGGCTGGACCCCGGAAAGGCTGTGGCCCGGGATTATGTCTGCGGCATTGCCCGAGAGGCGGCAGAGCTGGGCTTTGACGAGCTTATTCTCACGGATGTCAGCTACCCAACGGCGGGCAAGCTGGACAAGATCGACCTTTCCAACGCCCAGCCCGGGGAGGACGGAACAGACGGACGACAGCTCGTGCTGGCGCGCTTTTTGCGGGAGGTGCACTCCGCGCTGCCGGAGGGTGTGATTCTTTCCTTGGAGCTGCCCTCCGAAACGGTCCGCGCCGGATATGATACCGACGCCGGACAGGCGCTCAGTGCGCTGGCACCGCTGGTGGACCGCGTTTATGTCCGCACCACGGCGGCGGAGGTCCCGGCTCTGGAGACGGCGGTTAAGGCGGCATCGCCGGAGTGTGGCTTTGTGCCGGAGCTGACGGAGCGCCCCGCCGAAACAGTAGAAAATTGGCTGATTATTGAAAACTAAGCGGAAAAATAAGGCTTCTTATTACATTTTGTAATAAGAAGCCTTTGGCTTGCTGAGAATCCCGCAAAGCTTTACGCCCGCAGAAAGGCCCGTTCGACATTTTTAAAGCCCCTTATTACACCTCGTAATAAGGGGCTTTGCTGCGCGGTTTTGCGCAGCGCGCATCAATTTAATTCAAAAATTTCTCCCTCCCGGCGGATGACCGTGGTAATAGGGGCATACTGCGGATAGGCCCGCAGAAATTCATCGGTGATCTCCGGCTGCTCCCACTGGTGCATAGGCAGGAGGTGCCGGACGTCCATCAGCTCCAAAAAGCGCAGCAGTCCCCAATAGGCGTAGGGAACGCCCAGCCGGGGGTCCAGCGGCAGCAGGGCAAGGTCGGCGCACCGCCCCCGGAGGGGCTCCGTGTACCGCTTGAAATCGGCGGCCATATTCGCGTTCCACGCCTTGTCCTCGCCCTCCCAGTGCCACCAGTTCAGATCACCGGCGTGGAAAATGAATTTCCCCTCCGCTGTGACGAACCACGCCACGCCCTCGTCCGTGGAGGGCAGCGTCTCCACCGTCACGCCAAAATCCGCCGCAAATTTCTCCCGCTTGCCGCAGCGGCGGCACTTGGCGGCGGTTTCCAGCGTCAGGTCCCATTTTTCCAAATTCCGGGGCGTCAGGCGCAAATCGCTCCCCAGCAGAAATTGAAGGTCGGATTTTTTATCCGCCAAACGAAAGATTTCCGGCTGAAAATGGTCGGCGTGGCGGTGGCTGACGAAAACAAGCAGCGGCTTGTCCGGCAGCGGCGGCAGAGCGCCCTTCCACCAGTCAAACAGCAGGCACACGCTGTCCAGCTCTATCAAAAAACCGTCATGGGCTAAAAATGTAACACGCATAAGCTGCCTCAATTTTCAAAAAAGGGGTGTGCAGGCGGGAAAACCTGTGCTACAATCATACCATGAAACAACAGAGTGTGACAAGTGAAAAGATTCTCCCCGCGCTGCCGGAGCATTTGCTGCCGTGGTATCGGGCCAACGCCCGGGACCTGCCGTGGCGGCATACAGCAGACCCCTACCGTATCTGGGTCTCGGAGATCATGCTCCAGCAGACCCGTGTGGCGGCGGTACTGGGCTATTATGCCCGGTTTTTGGAGGCGTTTCCCACGGTGGAGGCACTGGCTGAGGCCGATGAGGAGCGCCTCTTAAAACTGTGGGAGGGCCTTGGGTACTACAGCCGCGCCCGGAATCTCCAAAAGGCGGCGCGGTGCATTGCGGAGGGGGGGGCTTTTCCGGATACCTATGAGGACCTGCTAAAGCTGCCAGGCATCGGGGACTATACGGCCTCCGCCATTGCCGCCGCGGCCTTCGGGCGGCCGGAGCCGGCGGTGGACGGAAACGTGCTCCGGGTTGTGACCCGGCTGACGGACTGCCATGATGACATTGCCGACCAGCGGACAAAGCGGGCGATTCGCGCCGCGCTGGTGGGGGCCATGCCCTCGGAGGCGGCGGACATCCGTATTTTCAATCAGGCCATGATGGAACTGGGTGCTACCCTCTGCGGCCCCAATACCGCCCCGCAGTGCGGGGACTGTCCGGTGCGGGCGCTGTGTCTGGGGCATCAGCGCGGCACGGCGGAGGCGCTGCCGGTAAAGAAGGCAAAAAAAGAACGGCGCATCGAGGAGAAAACGGTATTTCTGCTGCTGGGGACAGAGGGCGTTGCTCTGCGGAAGCGCCCGAAAACCGGCCTGCTGGCGGGGCTTTGGGAATTTCCCAACGTGCCGGGAACGCTGGACGAGTCTGCCGCCGCAGCGGCGGTGGCGGACATGGGGCTGACACCGGTGGACTGGAAAAGCCGCCTGACAGCCAAGCACATTTTCACTCATGTGGAGTGGCACATGACAGGCTATATCCTGACGGTGCGGGGCAGCGGAGCGGCGGAGCTTGTCTGGGCGGACGGCCCGGGCCTGCGGGCGCGCTCCGTACCCTCGGCCTTTGCCCGGTACTACGCGGAGGCTCTGCGGGAATTGGAGGAATAATATGGGACTTTTACTGGGACTGCCTCTGCGGCTGCTGGGATTGATTTTCGCGCTGCTGCGCGTGCTGATACCCATTGCCCTCATTGTGTTTTTCATCTGGCTGTGGCGCCGCCAGCGGGGCGCCTACCATAGCGATGAGCCCAAAAAGGACGAGCCACATTTTAAAGGCCCGGTCTATACCGTGGACTATCAGGAGGTCAAGGACGATAAGGACCAAAAGGACAGCGGATCGGAGAGTGGAGGGAGCGACCCATGCTGAAGCACGTGAATTTGACGGGAGGACTTGCGCTGTTGCTGTTGGGACGTAAGCTGGTCTGGTGCCTGTACTGGCTGTGGTGCTGGAGGCATGGCCGGGAGACCCCGCCCCCTATCGGCTGGCTCCCCGGCCGGGATGGCAGGCGGTTTGACGCCCATGTGCAGGCCCGCGATAAGGAGGCGTAGCCATGTCCTTCTGGAAAAAGAGTGAGGACCCGTGGGACATTGACCCTGATAAGCGTAAACCGGCTCGGGAGCCGGAAAAAGAGGCTTCCGGCCTGTTGGATTCTCTCCGGGGAGAATGGGACGCCATGCAGGCGGGACGGCAGGAGAAGCGGGAAAGGCTGCGGCTGCCGCCGGAGAAGTGCCCGTGGTGCGGCAAGGATATGGAGCAGGGCTTTCTCATGGGCGGCCGGGGCGTTTTCTGGTATCGTGGCATTCCCACCGGAAAAGCCCGGTGGAATCCCGGAAGTGAAAATATCATCCGAATAGACACAGATGGAGATCAAATTTTGACAGTCTATCATACAGCGTGGTACTGCCCGGCGTGCAGAAAAATGACCATTGACGCCGCCGATCTGCGGACACAGGCGGAGGAAAACGATCCCTTCAGCCAGCGCATAGATGAAACGGCGGAAAAACAGGAAACAACATAAGAGGGAGAAGGAAATGGCGCAGCTTTACTTCAAATACGGAGCCATGGGCTCCAGCAAAACGGCAAATGCCCTGATGGCCCGGTTCAACTATGAGGAGCGGGGCCAGAAAACGCTGCTGGTGAAGCCCCGGCTGGACCAGCGGGATGGGGATCACATGGTGCACTCCCGCATCGGTCTGGAATACCCCTGCATTTATTTTGACGAGATGCTGGCCCTGTCGGCGGAAGCACTTCAGGAAAACGCCTGCATCATCGTGGACGAGGCTCAGTTCCTCTCAAAAGAGGAGGTGGACTACCTTGTGCACATTGTGGACGATTTGGGCGTGCCGGTAATCTGCTACGGACTGCGGGCGGACTTCAAGGGGGAGTTGTTCCCCGGCAGCTATGAGCTGCTGGTGATGGCCGATAAGTTAGAGGAAGTCAAGACCATCTGCTGGTGCGGAAAAAAGGCCATGTTCAACGCCCGCTTCGATGAAAACGGCCGTGTGCTCAAGGAGGGCGCGCAGGTGGTGCTGGGAGCCAACGATAAGTACATCGGCCTGTGCCGCCGCCACTGGCGGGCGGGGGATCTGGGCCCCGACTTCAACGGAAAGGGAACGGGAGACTGATGATTTGCAACCTTTGCCCCCGGCACTGCGGCGCGGAGCGTCTGCCGGACAAGGCGGGGGGCGTGTGCGCCATGCCGGCGTGGCCGGTGGCGGCCCGGGCTATGCTTCACCAATGGGAGGAGCCGTGCCTTGTAGGGTCTCACGGCGCGGGAGCCGTGTTTTTCTCCGGCTGCAATCTCCGGTGTAAATTCTGCCAGAACGGCATTATTTCACAGGAGGGCTACGGCAAGCCCATTACCCCCGGACGTCTTCGGGAGATTTTCTGCGAGCTGGTGGAGGCAGGGGCGTCCTGCCTTGATCTGGTGACGCCAACCCAATTCACTGACAGCGTTTTAGAGGCGCTGGGGGATACGCCGTGGCCGGTGCCGGTGGTGTGGAACTGCGGCGGGTATGAGTCCGTGGAGACGCTGCGGCGGCTGGAGGGCCGGGTACAGGTATACCTCCCGGATTTCAAGTATGCCCTGTCCGCCCCAGCGCGGGAATACTCCGCGGCGGTGGACTATCCGGAGATAGCCGAGGCGGCCATTTTGGAGATGTTCCGCCAGACCGGGCCGTACAAAGAAGAAAACGGCCAACTGAAAAGCGGCGTCCTCATCCGGCATCTGGTGCTGCCGGGGGAGCTGGAAAACACGAAGGCGGTCATCGACTGGGTGTCAGGCACCTTCCGTCCCGGCGATGTGCTGTTTTCTCTCATGAGCCAGTACACGCCCCAGCCGGGAGCGGTAGGCAAGCTGGCCCGGCGGTTGACACCGGCGGAGTACCGGGCGGCAGAGCGCTACATGGCGGACTGCGGCATCAGCAACGGGTTCACGCAGGAGCGTACCTCCGCCAAGGAGGAATACACCCCGGACTTCCATTTGCAGGGCATTTGAAACCCGGCGGAATGGGCCGGAGACCGGTGAATTTCACTGGCGCGGGCGCCTTTTTGAGAGCCCCGCGCCAGTGCTTTTTACTCCCCAAAATTCCGCTGCCTGATAGGCGCTCCATATCGGTACACGAAAAAGTTCCCCGGCAGACATTTGTCTGCCGGGGAACTTTTTAAACTGCAGAGTTGGAACAGTGCTTGCGTAAAGCCGCTGTTACGCGGCGGGAATTACCAAGACCTGTCCGATGTTGATGAGATAGGGGTCCTTCAGACCGTTGGCCTCGGCAATCATAGTGAACTTCGCGCCAGAGCCATAGTGCCGGTAGGCGATGTTCCACAGGCAGTCGCCGCTTACCACGGTGTAGGAGGTCTCGCCGCCATCGCCGTCAGCGGGCTTGGCAGGCTGTGCGGGGGTGCTGGGCTGTGCAGGCTCAGCGGGCTTGGCCGGCTCCTCGGCAGGGGCCTCGGTCTTGGCCAGAGTGATGCGGCCCTGAGGCTTTACATAGGTCTCGCCCACAACGCCCTTGAGCTCCGTTTTGATGTAGTCCATCAGCACCTCGTCCATGGGGACGCCGATGTTGTAGTTGGCGGAGGCGGCCTTAAAGGCATAGTAGGTATCGCCGCCGGCGGCCATGAAGTCATTGGTGGCAATGGTGTAAACAGCCTTTTCGTCAAAGGCCTTGCCGCCTACGGACTGGATGGTGACACGGTTGATGCTCTTGGGTGCGTGATAGGTGGAGTCGGGATAAAGCGCACCGGCGTCATAGCTCTTGCCGGTGTCAATGGTGAACTGAATGCCGCTGACCTGCGGGAAGCCGCCCAGCGCGTCCGGCGTGCAGTAGGTGGACGCCTCCAGCGCCTCCAGCAGCTCCGTGCCGGTGACCTTGACGATGCTCAGGGTGTTGCCGAAGGGCAGGACGGTGTTGACGTCCTTCTTGGTGATGTCCCCGGCCTTGATGGTGGCGCGGATGCCGCCGCCGTTGGTAATGGCCGCGTCTACGGTCTCGCCGTTCTGCTTGGCGCCCCAGACCAGCGCGTCGGTGATGAGGTCGCCCAAATTTGTCTCACCGTCCCGGTTGCCGTTGGGGGCCTTGGCACCGTTGAGCTCATAGAGGGTCTTGGCAAATACGGCGCCGTAATCGTCATCGATCTGCTTCTGGATGGCGGCGGCGCGGTCGGCCACGGTCTTGTCAATGCCGGTCAGGGTCTCGGTGGGGGTGGTGCTCTCCGTCATCTGGCCGTTGGCGTCAATGATGACCACGCCGATACTCTCGAGCTTCGTGCCGGTGGAGGTCAGGGGAGTGCCGTTTACCTCGGCCGTGCCGCCGGTAGCGGCCTTTACCTCGTCCCGGGTGGAGTGGGAGTGACCGTCAATAAAGAGGTCGATGCCCTTTACGGCGTTCAGAAGGTCAATGGAACGGTTGCCGACAGACTCGCTGTCGATACCCAGATGGCCAAGGCACACGATGATGTCGCAGCCGGCGGACTTCAGCGCGTCCACCTGATTCTGGGCGATTTTGAACATGGCCTCACCGGCGGGGAACGTCACGCCTTTGATCTTGCCGGGGTGGGCCTTTGTGGCGGTCTCCGGGGTTTCCAGACCGAACACGCCGATCTTCTTGCCGCCGGGGGTGGTGAAAATCTTGTTGTCCCCAAAAGCCGTTTTGCCGTTATACAGGGTATTGGCGGAGAGAATGGGGAACTTGGCGGCCTTGGACAGCTTCACAAGATTATCATAGCCGTAGTCAAACTCGTGGTTTCCCAGCGCAGCGGCGTCATAGCCCGCGAGGTTCATCAGCTCAATGGCTGTGGCGCCCTGCGAGGCGCTGACGGTGGGATCGCCCTGAATGTAGTCTCCGGCGTCCAGCAGCAGAACATAGGCGCCGCAGTCCTGATAATACTGCTTCAATGCGGCCACCTTGGCATAGCCCGCAATGGCGCCGTGGACATCATTTGTGTGCAGAATCACGGTAGAGCCGGTCAGGTCCGGGGCCGGAGCGGCAACGGGGGCAGCCGTTCCGTTTGCCGACGCCGAGATGGGAACAACGTCGGCAGCGCCGGCGGTGACAGCCAGCGAGCATACCATCGCCGCTGTCAGCAGCAGGGAAAAGAGCTTTTTCATGCGGAATCCTCCTTTTTAAATTTGGGTACACATTTACGTACAGCTTGGAAAACGGGTACTGCCAAATGCCGGGGATACGCGGGACTTATCTGATGACGTTGAAGTAGAGGTACAGCCCGCCTACCACAACGATCCAGATCAGGGTGAACAGGGGGACGCAGATGCGGAACGCCCGGTGCTGCGTCTTGTGGCGGAACAGCTCCATGCCCAGCCACGCGCCGACGCCGCCGCCCACCAGCGCCAGCAGCAGGAGATTCTTCTCCGGGAGACGGGGGACTTTTGGCTGATGCTCCTTCAGCTTGGCCAGGAGCTTGTCGCCGCCGTAGGCCAAAAAGGCAACAACGTTGATGATCAGGAGCCACAGCCAGAGAATGCCCCATTTTGTGCCGAGAATTGTAAAGATAAAGCTGTTTTTTGCCGTGGGCTCCGCCACGGTTTTTGCAAGGCGCGCCGCTGTCATGAAAAACCACCCGCTTTTGTATAGTTTTGAGTCGGTTCGGGCGGCCGCGCCGCCGGAATATAAAAAAATGGACTGGCCGGGAGTTCCCGGTCAGTCCATTGTAGCAGAGTTTTCAGTTTTTGGCAAGAGTCATCAATTCACAGGCAGTCTTGGCAGCCAATTTGGCGTTATTGTACACCAACTGGATGTTGGAGGCCAGAGAATCGCCGCCGGTGATGTCCTTGATCTTGGCCAGCAGGAAGGGAGTGGTCTCCTTGCCGTGGATGCCCAGCTTGTTGGCCTCGGCCACAGCCTCGTCAATGGCCTTGTTGATGACCTCGTGGTCCATGGAATACTCCTCGGGAATGGGGTTCGTCACCAGCATACCGCCGCCGAGACCCATGTCCTGCTTGACATAGAAGGCCTTGGCCAGCTCGGCGGGGGTGTCGATGCGGTAGTCCACCTTGAAGCCGGACTTCCGGGTGTAGAAGGCAGGCAGCTCCTCGGTGCCGTAGCCGATGACAGGCACGCCGTGGGTCTCCAGATACTCCAGCGTCAGACCGAGGTCCAGAATGGACTTGGCACCGGCGCAGACCACCATGACGGGGGTGTGGGCCAGCTCCTCCAGATCGGCAGAGATGTCGAAGGTCTGCTGAGCGCCGCGGTGCACGCCGCCGATGCCGCCGGTGGCGAACACCTGAATGCCTGCCATGTGAGCGATGATCATGGTGGTGGTGACGGTGGTGGCACCGTCCTTGCCCTCGGCTACCAGAACGGGCAGGTCGCGGCGGCTGGCCTTGGTGACGGCCGCGCCGGTCTTGCCGAGATAGTCGATCTCAGCCTCGGACAGACCGGCCTTCAGACGGCCGCCGATGACGGCGATGGTGGCGGGCACCGCGCCGTTTTCGCGGATGATCTTCTCCACGTTCAGCGCGGTCTCCACATTCTGAGGGTAGGGCATACCGTGAGAGATGATGGTGGACTCCAGCGCCACCACGGGGCGGCCCTCGTCCAGAGCCTTCTGTACTTCGGGAGCAATGTCCAGATACTTATTGAGCGTCATGTTAAATTCCTCCATATTTTAAATTTGAAATCGGTATTCTGTTTGAAATTGGTATTATTTGGAAAACGCGGCTCGCTGTCGCAGGGCGTCCTCGCTCATGGCGGGGTTGATGGTCTCGGCGGACTCCATGGCGATAACGGAGGCGGCAAGGCCTGCCCTTACGGCGTCCGTCAAATCCGTACCCTGTAAATAGGCCCATGTGATAGCCGCCATGAAAGCGTCGCCACAGCCGGTGGTATTGACCATCGTGCCGGGGAGCGGGGGAAGCTGCACCTGATGCCCGGACCGGTCGGCGGCAAAGACGCCGTCGGAACCAAGAGAGATAAAGACCCGGTGAAGGCCGGTGTCCAGCAGCGTCTCCGCCGCTTTTCGGAGGCTGGCATCATCCGTGATGGAAACGCCGGAGAGCAGCTCCGCTTCGATGCGGTTGGGTTTCAGGGTGTGAAGCTTGCCCAGCACCGGCTTCAGCTTCACCGCCTTGGCGGTGGATACCGGGTCAGCAAACAGGGGTGCGGTGCAGTGATCCGCCAAATATTGAATACTCTCGGCGGGCAGGTTGGTGTCCAGCACCACTGCCTGACTGGCGTTCAGCAGCGTCAGCCGCTGGGAGAGCAGCTGCGGGGTCAGGTGCTTGTAAATTTCCATGTCGCTGACCGCCAGCGCCATGTCGCCCCGTTCATCGGTGATGAACAGATAGGTGGAGGTGCGCCCCTCGGGAATGACCGGGGACTGGGAGATGTCGATTCCCAGCTCACCGCAGCTTGCCGCGATCTTCTGAGCGTTGATGTCATCTCCGAACACCGTCAGCATCCGAACGTCCATGCCCAAAAGGGCCATATTGTGGGCGATGTTCCGGCCCACGCCGCCAAGGCTCATCCGCACCACGCCGGGGTTGGAATCCTGCATGACGGGGACCTCGCCGGGCCAGCCGCCGATGTCCATATTCACGCCGCCCACCACGGTGACATAGGGGGCCGTGTGGACGATGTAGCCTTTGCCGGTGATATAGCCCTTTTTCATCAGGTTGGAGATGTGCACCGCCACGGAGGAACGGGTGATGCCCGCCTTGTCCGCCAACTCCTGCTGGGAGATCAGGGGGTTCTCTTCAATCCAGTTCAAAAGCTGCCGCTCACGCTGGGTCATGGCTACCCCTCCTTTGTAAGCAAAAAATTAGACTTCTAAGCTAATGCTTATTTTACGCGGCGAAAGCAAAATGTCAAGCCCCAATTTCAGAAAAATAATTATTTCAGGAAAAATTTGCAGGACCGGGAACAAAATTACCGTTTGCGCCGACAAAGAAGTAGAAATAAAAAGGAGGCGGTTTCTATGAAGCAACTGTTTGCGGCGATTTTGTGCCTGTGTCTGCTGGCGGGGTGCGGGCGGACAGACAGCACCGGCAATACCTGCCGGGCGGAGGAAGGCTCCGGAGGCGGGGACGTGTCCGGGAAAACGGAAGGACCCGGCACAGACGCTGGGGGCGAGCTGTTTCGGGTCATCCGGGCAGAAAACGGCGCGCCGCTGCTGCTGGCCAAGGAGGACGGCGGCCCGGCAGGTGTATATACACTCTCACCGGCAGATGCGGAAGCAGCACCGAAGGGCGAGTCCGCGGCGGCCAAGAATGGTGTATATACAGGTGTATGTATACCTGTATATACACCGGGAATGCTGCTGGAGATCACCTACGGCTCCGTGCTGGAGACCTATCCCGGCCAGCTGGCGGAGGTCACGGCGGTGAATATCCGCTCTGACGGCTTTGATGACCGCTGTGCCCTGTACCTCCGGGTGCTGAATGACCTGTGGGCCGTGGATGAGGGACTGAACAGCGACATTACCATGCTTTCTGTGGACCTGTCCCAAACCGGCCTGTCCGATAGCGAGCAGGCGGCGGTAGCGTGGGTGTTCGGCGGGATGCACGATATTTCCGAGGTTCTATCCCTGAGCTATGAGGAGCTGGCGGCAGAGGACTATCTCACCGGGGCGGAACAGGGGGCCGACAGCCTCCCCTATTGGGAGAACGGCTGTCTGTTCAGCATCACCGAGCGGGAGACCGGAGACAACGAACTGAACGGCGCGAGGAACACCGTGACCTTTGACGCCCAGAAGTGGCGCTCCGCCTTGGGGGCGTATTTCTTCGCTGACTGCACCGCCGAGCAGGCGCTGGACGGGCATTGGGGTGATTACACCGTAGGCAGTGAGGCCATTTCCTAAAAACGAAGTGAACAGGCGGCGGAGCCGGTATGGCTCTGCCGCCTGCCGCGAATCGGGGAAAAATGAACGGCGTGTTAAATCTGCCGGAATCCCGAAAGAGGGGCTACCAAAACCGGACGGGCTGTGGTATGATATATTTGTATCTTTATGTGAAATAGGTATCTGAGAGAAGGGAGGCGGAGCCATGGGCGCTTTGCGGAGGCTGACAATCGGACTTGTGACACTGTGCATGGCTCTGAGCCTTGCGGGCTGCGCTGCGCCGAAGCTGACGCTGGACCCGGAGGAGCTGTATGCCCTGCCGGAGCTGCCGGAGCGCTACACGGCGCTGAACCAGCAGCTATCCGCCATTCAGGAGGGCGGCGCGGAGTATGCCACCCCGGTCTCCGGCAGCAATATCCAGCCGGTGCAGATGATGGATCTGGATGGGGACGGCCGGGAGGAGGCGCTGGCCTTTTTCCGGCAGAGTGATGGAGAAAAGCCCCTGAAAATTTATATTTTTGCCGCTGACGGAGACAGCTACCGGCAGGTGGCGGTGATCGAGGGCAGCGGCCTCGCCATTTACAGCGTGGCCTACAGTGATATGAACGGCGACGGGAAAATGGAGATCATCGTGGGCTGGCGGGTCAGCATGGAGCTGCAGGCCCTTACGGTCTATACATTGGAAAAGGACGGGATTCGGGAGCTGGCCCGGTCGGATTATGTAAAATACGCCGTGGCGGATCTGGACGGAGACGGTCAGCGGGAGCTGACGGTGCTTCGGGCGGATGAGACCGGCGCGGGCACCGCAGACTGCTACCTCTGGAAAAACGGTATACTGACATTGGGCTCCAGCATCCGGGTCTCTATGACCATGGCAGAGCTGAGCCAGCAGGGCCGGATAACGGTGGGCGTGCTGCGTTCCAGCACGCCGGCGCTGTTTGTCACCGGCGTGGCGGACAGCACCCGGGCCATTACGGATGTGCTGGTGCTGCGTGGCGGAGAGCTGACAAATTTGGTGCTCTCGGCCATGACCGGTGTTTCCGGGGAAAGCTCCCGGTTCTGCACCCTGTATCCAACGGACATCAACGGCGACGGGGTGACGGAGGTGCCCCGCACGGTGCCGCTGTCTGGCGATGAGGAGAGCACGGCCTCCCAGCGGATTGACTGGATCAGCTACGATGCCTCCGGTTTGGCGGCAAAGGCGCTGTCCACGTATCACGCGGTAGAGGACGGTTGGTATCTCCGGCTGCCGGAGGGCTGGGCGGAGAATATTCAGGCGGCCCGGACCTCCGGCGGGGAGGAGACCGCTGTGACGTTTTATGTTGAGCAGGATACAACGGCCGCCGGACTGTTGCGCATCACCGCGCTCAGCGGCGCGGACCGGGAGCGGCAGGCGGTGCGGACCGGGCGGTTCATTCTCAGCCGGAATGGCGGTGTGATCTATGTGGGTGAGCTGCTGAAGGGCAATGAGGATTGGAAGTACAGCGTAACGGAGGATCAGGTGCGGAGCGCGTTCGGCCTGATCACAAGAGAGTGGTCCGCCGGGGACAACTGAGCCAACGGCGAATAACGGAGGAGCGTTCATGAAAAAAATTCTGGTTTTAGAGGATGAGGCCAGCATTCGGAGCTTCATCGTCATCAATCTGCGCCGCGCGGGGTACGATGTTATCGAGGCCGAAAGCGGCGAGGAGGCGCTGGAGCGCCTGCGGGCCAACCCCGATGTGAAGGTGGCGCTTCTGGATATCATGCTGCCGGGAATCGACGGCTTTGAGGTGTGCCGCCGCATCCGGGCTACCAATACGAAAATCGGCATCATCATGCTGACAGCCCGCTCTCAGGAAATGGATAAGGTGACGGGGCTGATGACCGGCGCGGACGATTATGTGACCAAGCCCTTTTCCCCGGCGGAGCTCACCGCCCGGGTGGACGCTCTGTTCCGCCGGGCAGGCGGAGAGGAAACGGCGCAGACCGGGGAAATCAGCCAGCCGCCGTTTCTGCTGAATGTCCGCAACCGGACGCTGGAGAAAAACGGCCAGCGGGTAAAGCTGACACAGGTGGAGTACGCCATCATGCGGGTGTTTATGGAAAATCCCGGCAAGGCTCTCTCCCGGGAGGAAATTCTGGACCGGGTCTGGGGCCGGGATTATTTCGGTGAGCTGAAGATCGTGGATGTAAACATCCGCCGTCTCCGGCTGAAGATCGAGGACAATGTGCAGAACCCTACCTACATTACAACAGTCTGGGGTTATGGTTACAAGTGGGGCGCGTGAGGCGCACGGAAAAACGAACGGTAAGGAGGCGGGGCGCGTGCCGGAGCAAAATCAAAAACGAAAGGCTGTGCGGGTGCGGAGCCTCCGCCAGCGCTGGATTCTCAACTCCGTGGTGCCGGTATTTGCACTGCTGGCCCTGATTGTGGCCGGCGTGTCGCTGGGTATCTCCAATTACTACTATCAGGGAATGCTGGACGGACTGGAGCGTCAGGCCCGGGCGCAGTCCGGCGCCTTTGTGGATTACTTCATGGATCAGGGCTTTGCCAATTATTTGCAGCGGGCCAATCAGGCCATTTCCGACTACGCCGACAAGGAGCGGGTGGAGATGCAGTTCCTATCCTCCGCAGGAAGCATTCAGGCTTCCTCCACCTCAAATCTGACGGTGGGCACCCGCCCCGGGACGGACGATATTGCCCGGGCGGTGGAGCAGAACCGCATCTGCTACTTCCGGGGGGCGGACCCCAAGACCGGGGAGCAGATTTTGGCGGTGTCCCATCCGCTGACTGTCAACGGCAAGGTGGTGGGCGTTCTGCGGTTTGTCACCTCGCTGCGGCAGGCAACGGTGCAGGTGCGGCTGAGCGTGCTGGCGGTGTGCGTTGTGGCGGCGCTGTGTCTGCTGATGGTCATCAGCTCCAACCTCATTTTCATCAACAACGTGGTGGAGCCGGTGGCGGTGGTCACAGACGCGGCCAAGCGGATCTCACAGGGCGGCTACGGCTACACCGTGGACAATAAATACGGCGGAGAGCTGGGCGAGCTGGTGGACAACATCAACGATATGTCCGCCAAGATCGGCCTGAACGAAAAAATGCGATCGGAATTCGTATCCTCGGTATCCCATGAGCTGCGGACGCCCCTGACTGCCATCAGCGGGTGGGGCGAAACACTGCTGGCGGACCCGGACCGGGACGCGGTGCAGCTTCACCGGGGACTGAGAATCATCGTCAACGAATCCCGGCGGCTTTCCTCCATGGTGGAGGAACTGCTGGACTTTTCCAAAATGGAGGACGGACGCTTTACGCTGCAGTTAGAGGAGGTCGATTTGCAGGCGGAGTTTGAGGATGCCATTTTCACCTACCGGGAGCTGTTCCGGCAGGAGGGCATCGAGCTGCGCTATGAGCCGGGAGAGGCGCTTCTGCCGCCGGTCAGCGGCGATCCGGAGCGGCTGAAGCAGGTATTCTGCAATGTGCTGGACAACGCCGCCAAGCATGGCGGCGCCGGGCGGCGCATTGACGCCTCGCTGACAGCGGAGGGGACGGAGCAGGTCATCCGTGTCCGGGACTACGGCCCCGGCATTCCGGAGGCGGAGCTGCCCTATGTGAAGCAGAAGTTTTACAAGGGCTCCTCCAAGGCCCGGGGCAGCGGCATCGGTCTTGCGGTGTGCGATGAGATCGTCCGACTCCATGGTGGTACCTTTGACATCGGCAATGCCGAGGGCGGCGGCGCGGTGGTGACCGTTCGACTGCCGGAAAAGAAATAGAACAAATGTTTGATTTTTAAAATGCGATATGCTATACTGCATGGGAAAGGAAACAGACTATGGCTGAAGAACAGCAGCGCAGGGGCGCCTTCCGCACCAGCATCGGCGGACAGGCGCTTATTGAGGGAATTTTGATGCGGGGGCCGGAAAAGCAGGCCATTGTGGTCCGGGACAAGGACGGAAAGCTGGTAGAAAAGGTGGAGGAGCTGCGGTTCATTAAGGACCGTTACCCCATTTTAGGTCTGCCGCTGGTGCGGGGCACTGTGAATTTTCTGGCGGCGATGGTCAGCGGCGTGAAGGCCCTGATGTATTCCGCAGATTTCTACCCGGACGAGGAGGCCGCGCAGCCCTCCAAATTTGAGCAGTGGATGGAAAAGCACCTCAGCAGCGAAAAGCTGGAAAAGGCCCTTGTGGCCTTTGCGGTGCTGGTGGGCGTCGGAATGTCGGTATTTTTGTTTCTGGTGTTGCCTACGCTGCTTACCGGCGCACTGCTGCACTATTTCCCGGGCTTTCCCCTGTGGGGGCGGAACGTGCTGGAAGGTCTGCTGAAAATCTGCATTTTCCTGCTGTACCTCGTGCTCTGCGCCAAGCAGAAGGACATTTACCGGGTGTTTCAGTATCACGGCGCGGAGCATAAGACCATTTTTTGCTACGAGGCGGGCCTGCCGCTGACGGTGGAGAATGTCCGCATTCAGCCCCGGCACCATCCCCGCTGCGGAACGAGCTTTTTGTTCGTGGTGATCTTTGTGTCCATTCTGGTATCCAGCGTGGTGTTCGGCATCTGGCCGGTGACCAACGCCGGACTGCGGACGCTGATTCATCTGGTGCTGCTGCCGCTGGTGGTGGGAATCACGTATGAGTTCAACCGCTGGGTGGGCCGCCATGTGCAGGAGAGCCGACTGGCACAACTGCTGACCGCGCCGGGAATGTGGATGCAGAATTTCACCACCAACGAGCCGGATGACAGCATGATCGAGTGTGCCATCCGCTCTCTGGAACTGGTGCTGCCCAGTGAAAAGGGCAAGGACGAGTGGTGAGCCGAAAGAGGGGACAGGCCCCTTTATCCGCAGTGAGATAGCCCCCTTGTGGGGCGCGTATCCCATGGCAAGCATGGCTCGAATAGATAGAAAAACGATTACGGAGCGTAATATGGCTATCACATATAACGATTTGTTTTTGGATATTCGCCGGGAGCTGAAAAAGGGCGGTGTCATTGACACTACATTGGAGGCCCGGGAGCTGGTGTGCTTCGGCGTGAACAAGAGCCGGGAGGAACTGACCCGGGACGGACGGCTGTACGCCCCGCCGGAGCTGGAGCGCCGGGTCCGGGAGCTGACTGCCCGGCACCTTGCCGGAGAGCCGGTGGCGTATCTTATCGGCGAGTGGGAGTTTTACGGCCTGCCGCTGGATATTTCCAGCGATGTGCTGATTCCCCGGCCGGATACGGAGGTGCTGGTGGATGAGGCGCTGCCGTATATCCAGACCCTTGGCTCCTGCCGGGTGCTGGACCTGTGCGCCGGGAGCGGCTGTATCGGACTGGCCATCGCCGCCCATGCCCCCGGCGTTCGAGGCGTATTGGGGGAGTATTCTGACGCCGCGCTGAAGATCTGCCGCCAGAATGTCCGCCGCTGCGGCCTGACCGCCCGGATGATTCCCATGCAGGTCAACGCGCTGGAGCGGCCCGACCGGGCGCTGGGTGAATTCCAGTGCATCGTCAGCAACCCGCCCTACATTCCCCGGAACGATATTCCGGAGCTGGACCACTCCGTCCGGGATTATGAGCCGCATCTGGCGCTGGATGGCGGCGAGGACGGTCTGGACTTTTACCGGGCTATCTGCGAAAAGTGGACCGCCGCGCTGGTCCCCGGCGGGCGGCTGTATTTCGAGGTGGGCATCGGACAGGCGGACAGTGTGCTGCGGCTCATGCGCGCGCAGGGCTTCGGGGATATTCAGGTGGTGAAGGACCACAATGACATTCCCCGGGTGGTGTTCGGAACGCTTTGCAGTGAGGTTTACAGCGAGTAAAAAGGCCCGAAACGGGCATTCAGATAGAAAATCAGAATTGGGAGGAAGAACGTATGGCAAAAGAGAAAGCGCCGATTCCCACCGCCGCGCCGGCGGAGGACAAGAAGCGGGCCATTGAGGCTGCTATGGGCCAGATCGAGAAAATGTACGGCAAGGGCTCCATCATGCGCTTGGGAGACCAGAACAATTTGCAGGTGGATGTGATTCCCACCGGCTCACTGTCGCTGGATGTGGCGCTGGGCGTGGGCGGACTGCCGAGAGGGCGCATTGTGGAGATCTACGGGCCGGAGTCCTCCGGTAAGACGACCCTTGCCCTCCATGTGGCGGCGGAGGCCCAGAAAAAGGGCGGCGAGGTTGCCTTTGTGGACGCCGAGCACGCGCTGGACCCCACCTATGCCCGGGCGCTGGGCGTGAATATTGACGATATGCTCATTTCCCAGCCGGACACCGGCGAGCAGGCTCTGGAAATTACGGAGGCGCTGGTGCGCTCCGGCGCTATCGACGTCATTGTGGTGGACTCTGTGGCGGCACTGGTGCCCCGGGCCGAGATCGAGGGCGAAATGGGCGACAGCTATGTGGGCCTTCACGCCCGGCTGATGAGTCAGGCGCTGCGGAAGCTCACCGGCGCTGTAGGAAAAACGAACACCATCGTCATTTTCATCAATCAGCTTCGTGAAAAGGTAGGCGTGATGTATGGCAACCCGGAGGTCACTACCGGCGGTCGGGCACTGAAGTTCTACGCCTCCGTCCGCATTGACGTGCGCCGTATTGAGGCGCTGAAAAACGGCGGCGAGGTAGTGGGTAACCGCACCCGGGCCAAGGTGGTGAAAAACAAGGTGGCGCCTCCGTTCCGGGAGGCGGAATTCGACATCATGTACGGCGAGGGCATCGCCCATACCGGTGAGCTTATCGATCTGGGCGTCCGACTGGGTATCATCACCAAGGCTGGCTCGTGGTTCTCCATGGGGGAGACCCGCATCGGGCAGGGCCGAGACGCCGCCAAGAAGTATCTGGAGGAAAATCCCGACATCGCCGCCGATGTGGAGGCGCAGATCCGGGCCAACTTCGATCAGCTCATGGGGAATCAGTCCCGTATTGCTGCCGCCAAGGCTGCCGGGAAGGCCGTGAATGTCTCGGCGGACGATTTCAACGATGAGGATTGACCGCATTGAGGCCTCCAAGCATAAGCGGGGCCGAGTGCTGGTATTCCTGGCAGACGGCAGTCTGCTGAAGGTGACGGAGCAGGAGTTGCTGACCTTTGGTCTGCGCTCCGGCGATGAATTGGACGAGGAAACCCTGACGCGGCTGAAGGAGGCCGCCGGGGTGTCTAACATCAAGACCACGGCGGCGGACCTCGTTGGCCGTCGGGCCATGAGCCGCCGGGACCTTGAACGGAAATTGCAGGAAAAGGGGGCCTCGGAGGCCGAGGCCCGCTATGCCGGGGAATGGCTGGAGGCCATCGGCGCGCTGGATGACGCTGCCTATGCCGCCGCGCTGGCGCACCACTGCGGTGACAGGGGCTACGGCCCCCGGCGGACCCGGGAAAAGCTGCGGGAAAAGGGCGTACCTCAAGAGCTGTGGGACGCGGCGCTGGAGGAGCTGCCGGAGGATGGCGGCCAGATCGACCGCTTTCTGCAGGGCAAGCTCCATGGCCGCGCCCCGGAGGAAAAGGAAAGAAAGCGGCTGACGGACGCGCTGCTGCGCCGGGGCTTTCCATGGAGTGAGATCAAATCCGCGTGGAGCCGCTACGGCTCGGAGCTACCGGAGGAGTGAGAACCATGGGAAAAAGGGGAAGAAGCGCAAGAGGCGATCTGATCGCGCTGCTGGTGCTGGACCTGATGTGCATCGCGGAGTTCTGCTGGGTGCGAAGCTGGGGACCTGCGGCGCACCCGCCGGTACGGCCGTGGATGTCCGGAATTTTGATGGTTTTAGGCTGCGGGGATACCCTGCGGTGCATTCTGCGCTTCCGGGAGCTGACGGGGCATTGGCCAGACCTGCGGAAGCGGGATCTGGGCGCGAAGGATAAGGAAAAAGAGGAGAAGGAACTTTGAGCTACAACATATCATTTATTTCGCTGGGATGTGCGAAAAATCAGGTGAACTGCGAGCAGATGATGGCGCTGTGCGCCGAGGCGGGCTATGCCATCCAGACGGAGCCGGAGGGCTGCGATGTGGTGGTGGTGAACACCTGCGGATTTTTGGCGTCTGCCTGCGGGGAGGCCATTGAAAACATTTTAGAGATGGCGGAATTGAAAAAGGAGGGAAAAATCAAGAAGATTCTTGTCACCGGCTGCATGACCCAGCGCTATAAGGGCGATATTTTCAACGAGCTGCCGGAGGTGGACGGTCTGCTCGGTACCGGCAGCTATGGCGATATTGTCAGCGCTGTTGCGGAAGTGATGGAAAAGGGCACAAAGCCCTGCCATTTGGGGAACATCCATACCGCCAACCAGAGCGGCGAGCGGATTTTGTCCACGCCGCCGTGGTATGCCTATCTGCGAATCGCCGAGGGCTGCGATAACCACTGCGCCTATTGTGTGATTCCGTCCTTGCGGGGTAAGTACCGCAGCCGCCCCATGGACGAGCTGCTGGACGAGGCGGCGGAGCTTTCCTCCGCCGGGGTGAAGGAGCTGATCGTTATCGCGCAGGATATCACCCGGTACGGCACAGACCTGAACGGCGAGCATCAGCTGGCAAGGCTCCTGCGTGAGCTGTGCAAGCTGGATTTCCACTGGATTCGCCTCCACTATCTCTATCCCACGGACACCACCGATGAGCTGATTGACGTCATCGCGGGCGAGCCGAAGATCGTGAAGTATCTGGATATTCCCATCCAGCACTGCAACGATACGATTTTGAAGGCCATGAACCGCCGGGACACCAAGGCGGAACTGCTGGGCCTTCTGAAAAAGCTGCGGGAAAAGATTCCCGGCCTTGTACTGCGGACCAGCCTCATTGCGGGATTGCCCTACGAGGATGACGCGGCCTTTGAGGAGCTGTGCGATTTCCTGCGGGAAGTGAAGATCGAGCGGGCAGGCGTGTTCACCTTCTCCCCGGAGGAGGGTACGAAGGCGGCCCTGATGGACCATGTGGACACCGAGGAGGCCCGCCGCCGGGCGGAGCTGGTGGTGGACGTCCAGTCCGACATCATTGACGCCTATAACGATTCCATTCTGGGCGAGGAGCGGGAGGTGCTCTGCGAGGGCTATGATTCGCAGGCGCAGATGTTCTATGGCCGCAGCTACGCGGAGTCCCCGGACATTGACGGGCGTATCTGGTTCACCGCCGACAGAGAGATCACCCCCGGCAGCTTTGTGAATGTCCGCCTCACCGGCATTATGGACGGGGAAACAACCGGAGAAATGGTCGAGGCATGAACTGGGGCGGCATTTTGCTGGGGGCTGTGTCCTTTGCGGTCATCGGTGCGTTCCACCCCCTTGTGATTTGGGCGGAGTACCAGTTCGGAAAGGGCTGCTGGCCAGTATTCCTGTGCGCGGGCCTGCTGCTCGCCGTTGTCTCCTTGCTGACGGAAAACGTGTACGGCGCCGCCGTACTGGGGATTCTGGCGTTTTCGTGCTTCTGGAGCATTCGGGAGCTGTTTGAACAGGAGCAACGGGTCCGGAAGGGCTGGTTTCCCAAAAAGGAAAAGAGGAAAGAACAATGAATTTACCCAATAAACTGACCATGCTGCGGATTTTGCTGATTCCGGTATTCATGCTGGTGCTGTACTGGGGATTCCCCGGGGCCACATGGGCGGCGCTGGCCGTGTTTGTCATTGCCAGCCTTACCGACCTGCTGGACGGAAAAATCGCCCGGAAGTACAATTTGGTAACGGATTTTGGAAAATTCGCCGACCCGCTGGCGGATAAGTGCCTCGTGACAGCGGCGATGCTCTGGTTCGTGGAGATTGGCCAGATGCCCGCTTGGGCGCTGCTGATCGTCATTGTGCGGGAATTTGCGGTCAGCGGCCTGCGAATGATTGCCAGCGATAAGGGGCGGGTCATTGCTGCCGGCTGGTCCGGCAAGGTAAAGACCGCCAGCACCATGGCGGCTATCGTTATCATGCTGCTGATGAACGAGCCGTGGATGCCGGTGCCGGACGTATTGAATTTCCTGTGCGTGGTGGTCATTGTGGTGGCAACGCTGTATTCCGGTGTGGAATACTTTGTGCTGAACCGGGATATTATCGCAACAGCCTGATAAAAATAAAAGCGGCTTGCTCTGCAAGCCGCTTTTGCTTTTTCAGGTGGGCCACACGGC
>UQMC01000007.1 GCA_900542115.1 uncultured Oscillibacter sp.
AGAAGCAGGCTCAGGAGTCCATCCGTGACGAGGCTCTGCGCTGCGGCATGCACTACGTCAACGCTCGTTGGCTGGGCGGCATGATGACCAACTTCAAGACCATGCGTACCCGTGTGGACCGTCTGAACCAGCTCAAGACCATGCAGACCGACGGCACCTTTGATATGCTCCCCAAGAAGGAAGTCATGAAGCATCTGGGCGAGATTGAGAAGCTGGAGAAGTATCTCGGCGGCGTGAAGGAAATGAAGAAGCTGCCCGGTGCCCTGTTTATCGTGGACACCCGCAAGGAGCGCAACGCCATTGCCGAGGCCCACAAGCTGGGTATCCCCGTGGTAGCCATTGCCGATACCAACTGCGATCCCGATGAGATCGATTATGTCATTCCCGGCAACGATGACGCTATCCGCGCCATCAAGCTGATTGCTTCCGTCATGGCTAACGCCGTGCTGGAGGGCAAGCAGGGCGAGCAGATGGACGAGGCTGCTGAGGCCCCCGCTGCTGAATAATTAAGACTTTGCAGGAGCGTAAGCTCCGATACTATCATAAATTGGAGGAAAAAGATTATGGCTTTTACCGCTGCTGATGTTAAGAATCTGCGCGAAATGACCGGCGTAGGTATGATGGACTGCAAAAAGGCTCTGACCGCTTCCGATGGCGATATGGATAAGGCCATTGAGTTCCTGCGCGAAAAAGGTCTGGCTGCTTCTGCCAAGAAGGCCGGCCGCGTAGCTGCCGAGGGCATGGCCTATGCCGCTGTGATTGATGGCGTGGGCGTTGTGGTCGAGGTCAATGCCGAGACCGACTTCGTTGGCAAGAACGAGAAGTTTGTGGACTTCGTGAAGGGCGTTGCTGCTACTGTGGCCGCCAACAAGCCTGCTGATCTGGAGGCCCTCATGGCCTGCAAGTACAACGGCACCGACCTGACTGTTGAGCAGCAGCAGCAGGAGATGGTCCTCGTTATCGGCGAGAACATCAAGGTCCGCCGCTTTGCTATCTTCACCGAGGGTGTGTCTGTTCCCTATATCCACGCCGGCGGCAAGATCGGCGTGCTGGTGAACCTGAAGGTGGAGGGCGATATTGACGCCACTGCCGCCGGTAAGGACGTCGCTATGCAGATCGCCGCTCTGAATCCCCGTTTCTGGGACAAGTCTCAGGTCTCTCAGGACGTTCTGGACGAGGAGAAGAAGATCATGATGGTCCAGATGGAGAACGATCCCAAGATGGCTAACAAGCCCGAGCAGGTCCGCGAGAAGATCGTCATGGGTAAGATGAACAAGTTCTACTCTGAGAACTGCCTGCTGCAGCAGGAGTTTGTCCGCGGCGATGTGTTCACCGGCACTGTGGAGCAGTATCTTGCCGATGCTGCCAAGAAGCTGGGCGGCAAGATCACCTTCGTGGATGCTATCCGCTTTGAGAAGGGCGAGGGCATCGAGAAGAAGCAGGAGAACTTCGCCGAGGAGATCGCCAAGATGGTCAAGGGCTAATCGGCCTTTACCGGATAAGTTTATGAAGCGCAAAAGCAGCCGGAAACGGCTGCTTTTGTTTTACTGCTGCGGCCTGCCTGACCTTTAAAAAAGAGACTTTCCCGGATTCCCTTGTATTCTGACCGGTGAAATGGTATAATTACTTTAATTTGGATTTGTATGTGTTTGACAAATTGGAGTTACTATGCTGCATTATCTGCAAAATTTATTTCAGGCTATGGATTTTTCCTCTCTCACCGATGCGGTGCTCCGCGTGGCGGCAGTGTTTCTGTGTCTGACAATCCATGAGACCTGTCACGGCTTGGCGGCTCTGGCTTTGGGAGACCCCACGGCAAAGTCCATGCACCGCCTTTCCCTGAACCCGCTGCGCCACATAGATTGGTTCGGCTTGGCGCTGATGTTTGTGGCGGGCTTTGGCTGGGCGAAGCCTGTGCCGGTCAACCCTAATTATTTCCGCAAGCCGAAGCAGGGAATGGCCATCACCGCTCTGGCTGGTCCGATTTCCAATATTCTGCTGGCAATTCTGTTTTTGGGCATCAGCCGGGTCATCTATCTTTACGCACCCTACAGCGATGGAATGAATACGCTGTTCAACTGGTGTCTATACACCGTGGTGCCGATGTCGGTGGGTATGGGGATTTTCAACCTGATTCCTCTCCCACCACTGGATGGGTCCAAGGTAGTGGCAGTTCTTCTGCCGGATGACGCCTATGGAAAGCTCATGCGCTATGAGCGTTATGGTCTGCTGCTCCTGCTGGCGATCACATGGCTGGGGCTGGGCGGCAACCTGCTGGGAAACGCGATCTACCGCGTGTATGAGGTGCTGTTCAACATTTTTTATTGAGAGGTATCGGTTTTGGAAAGTCCTGTATTCAAATTGGAAAAGGTGGTTCACTCCCGGACGGAGGAGATGCAGGATTTTGAAGGCCCGCTGGATTTGATTCTGTTTCTTCTGGGGAAAAATAAGTTGGAAATACAGGATATTTCCATTTCCCTGATCTGCGACCAGTACATTGTGTGGCTGGAGCAGCGACAGAAAATGGATCTGGAGGTGGCCAGCGAATTTGTCATTATGGCGTCTCATCTGGTGTATCTCAAGACCCGGATGCTGCTGTCCATTGAGGATGAGGAGGCCAAAAGTGAAATGGATGCGCTGCTTCAATCCTTGGAGGAGCGGCGGCGCAATGAAAAATACGCACAAGTCAAGGCTGTGAGCCAGCGATTGGAGCCGTTGAGCGAATTTGGCCGGAACATTATGACCCGCGGTCCGGAGCCGGTGAAGCGTGGCAAGGTCTATGAGTACAGCCACCAGCCGGGAGACCTGATTTTGGCGATGGCGGAGCTTCAGAGCCGTGCGGAGCGGAAGCTGCCGCCGCCCAAGGCGTCCTTCCGGGACATTGTGCAGCATGAGCCATATCCGGTGGAGAGCAAGGCGCGGGAGATTCTGCAAAGGCTGAAAGCGGGCGGCGTGATGACGTTCCATTTCCTGTTCCGGGGAAACCGGAGCCGCAGCGAGGTTGTGGCTACCTTTTTGGCGGTGCTGGAGCTATGCAAGGCGCGTGTCCTGCGCCTGACGGGCTCTGAGACGGATTGCACCGTCCGGCAGGAGGGGACTGTGCCGGAGAATTTGACCATCTAAGGAGAGGGACCATGGCCGACATGGATAAAAAAGAAATGGAAGCCGCAGTGGAGAGCATCTTGTTCGCGTCGGGAGAGCCGGTGAACATTGAGCGCATCTGCGTGGCTCTTGCAATTGACCGGCTTACGGCGGAGCGCATTTTACAAGGGCTGATGGATTACTATGCCTATGAGCGCCGGGGAATGCGGCTTTTGAAAATTGAGGACTGCTGGCAGCTTTGCTCTGCCCCCGATTATGCGGAGGCGATTCGCAGGGCGTTTGAAATCCGAAAACCCGCCAAGCTGAGCCAGCCCGCGTTGGAGGTACTGACCATCATCGCGTATTATCAGCCGGTCACACGGGCCTATGTGGACCAAATTCGTGGCGTTGACAGCTCATATACCATGAGTCTGCTGATAGATAGAGGCATGATCGAGGAATGCGGACGGCTTCAGGTGCCGGGGCGTCCCCGGCAGTACCGCACAACAAAGCAATTTTTGCGCTCGTTCCATCTGAGCAGCCTTGATGAACTCCCGGCCATGCCGGATATGGGAAATGATGGCCAGATGCGGCTGAACGAAGTCGGCGAGGTGGTGGATGCCGCTGAGGGTGTGGATCCGGATACGGAGCGCACCGAGGAAGTGTAATCCTGATTTTGAGAGGAGGTGCGGCTGTGGCGGCCTTATGGATATTCGCTGTTCTGGCGGTGCTGCTGCTATTGCTGTGCCTCATCCGGGTCGGTGTGCTGGTCAGGTTCGGAAATGAACTGATCGTGACGGTCCGGCTTGGTGTTTTTCGTTTCCAGGTATTTCCGGAGAAAAAACGGGCAAAAGAAAAGCAAAAGCCGAAGCGAAAGCCGCCGCAGAGCGCAAAAGGGAAGAAACAAGCGTTTCCAAAGCCGACGTTTTCCGATGTGCGCGAGGCGGCGGGTGTCTTGTGGCCCAGCATAAAAAAAGCATTGGGGCGCAGCCGCCGGGGGATTCGTATTGACCCGATGGAGTTGTCCGTTGTTTTAGGCGGACAGGAGGAACCGGCAGACGCGGCGCAGCAGTACGGTACACTTCAGGGGACGGTCTGGACCGTTGTTCCGGCGCTGGAGCAGCTATTGGTGCTCCCACATCCGCGTATTCATATCGACATAGATTTTTCCGCAGAGATGGTAAGGGCCTCCGGTCAGGTGGGCCTGTCCGCCCGTATCGGCACGCTGGTGCGAATCGGACTGACGCTGGCGATACCCGCTCTGCGGTGGCTTCTGACCTATTTGAAGAAGAAAAAACAACAACGGCCTGCCGGAAAGGATGGAATGACAGATGGAAATGGAAAAGAAAAGTCCGCTGCGTGACCTGATGGATTCTACCATGGAAAAGGTGCACGAAATGGTGGATGCCAATAATATCGTGGGTGCGCCCATCACCACGCCGGATGGTGTGACCCTGATTCCAATCTCCCGCGTCAGCTTCGGCTTTGGAAGCGGCGGCGGAGATTACGGTAAGCAGGGGAAGGACAATTTCGGCGGTGGCGGCGGCGCCGGTGTGAAGATCGACCCAGTGGCCTTTCTGGTTATCAAGGACGGAACAACGCGTGTCATGCCGGTGGCGGTGCCGCCGGTGTCCACTGTGGACCGTATTGTGGATATGGCGCCGGATATCGTAGACAAAATCGGAAAATTTTTCGATAAAAAAGAAGATGGGGAAATCGTCTGAGCTGGGTATACTAAAGGCATCTCAGCGTTTGGGGTGATGATGCTTGCTTCAGCGGTTTTCCTGTGCAGTTCTTGCTATACTGATGTTGTATAGTGCTTTTCCTTGCCAGACATTTGCCGCGGAGACCTCGGCAACTTCCGCGATTTTAGTGGATGCGGACAGCGGGCGGGTGCTCTATGAGCAGAACGCGGGTCAGAAAATGCTGATTGCCAGCACTACAAAGATACTGACCGCGCTGGTGGCGATCCGGCATGGTGACCTGAATGCTTCGGTGAAGGTCTCAAGGGAAGCCGCCTATACAGAGGGCTCCTCCATGTATTTGAAGGAGGGAGAGACCCTGACGCTGGAAACGCTGCTGTATGGGCTGCTGCTCTGCTCCGGGAACGATGCGGCGGTAGCTATTGCACAGCACGTTGGCGGAACGGTGTCCGGCTTTGTGAAGCTGATGAATGAGACTGCTGCGGAGCTGGGAATGGAAAATTCATCCTTTGCCAATCCAAACGGTCTGGATGATGAAAAGCACTATTCCACGGCACGGGACATGGCAAAGCTGGCAAGAGCCGCCGTTCATGACGCAACGCTGATGCGAATTGCATCGACAAAAACTGTGACTATCGGCGGACGGACGATGCACAACCACAACAAGCTCCTGAGCTATATGGACAACTGCATCGGCCTGAAAACCGGATATACAAAGGCGGCGGGGCGCACACTGGTGAGCTGCGCGGAAAAAAATGGGCAGCGCCTCATCGCGGTGACGCTGCAGGACGGAAATGACTGGGCGGATCACCAGGCGCTGTATGAGTTCGGCTTTTCCGCCTATCCGCTGAGGACCTTAGCGGTACGGGGAAAAACGTTCACATATTTGAGGGTGGAAAACGGCATCGGCCCACTGCTCCCGGTGACAGCGGCAGACAGCTTTGCTTGGCCTACGGCAGAGACAGAGGAAGTCACAACGGAGCTTTGCTGGGACGCGCCGGCCTGTGCGCCGGTTACTGCGGGAAAGACCCTGGGCTATGCGGTGTTCCGTCTTGATGGAAAGGAAATCGGGCGTGTTGCACTGCTGGCCGGACGAACAGTGCTGCCGGAGGCGGCCTCCGCACTGGGACAGTTAAAGGGCGGCGCTTGAAATAATTGACATAGGGAGTCGGCAATGGAAGAACGACTGCAAAAAATATTATCTGCGGCGGGGATTTGCTCAAGAAGGGCGTCTGAGGCATATCTGACTGCCGGCCGGGTGACCGTTAACGGAGAAGCGGCCCAATTAGGGCAGCGGGCGGACCCGGAAACAGATGTGATCTGCGTGGACGGCGTGCCGGTCAAGACCACTCCGAAGCCGATCTACGTCATGCTGAATAAGCCCCGCGGGTATGTGACAACGGTATCGGATGAGCAGGGGCGAAAAACGGTGATGGATTTGCTGCGTGGCATTGCGGGCCGTATCTATCCGGTGGGAAGGCTGGATATGGATTCGGAGGGCCTGCTGCTGCTGACAAATGACGGAGTGCTGGCGCAAGGACTGCTGCATCCGAGCCATGAGGTGTCGAAGGAGTACCACGTAACGGTTTCCGGCGCGCTGGAAAATGCCGCGGAGCGGCTGGCCCGTGTCCGGGATGTCGGGGGCCTTCCGATTCGCCCGGCACAGGTGCGGCTGCTGAGACAGGACGAGGGACAGGCTGTTTTCAGCATCGTGATTCATGAGGGCCGCAACCGTCAGATTCGGCGGATGTGCGCACAGTGCGGATTGAAGGTTCAGCGGCTCCAGCGGGTGCGGGAGCAGCAACTGCGGCTGGGAGACCTGCCTCTTGGAAAATGGCGCTACCTGACGGAGCGCGAGGTCGCGGACCTGAAAAACAGAGCTTAAATAGCCGCCTGCCGCGGCTATTTTTTACGGAATACGCAAATGGAAGCGAAAATCCATTTTCAAGCGGCAGGCAATGTGCTATAATCAATGCGGCTTTGAGCTTTTTTGAAAAACTTTAGCTATGGATAAAACAGATCTGGCGGAAATCAAAATTTCTGCTGAGACCTGCAAGGTGTTTCAGCAGAGGAGTAAACGATGTCAAAAAGTGTACTGCATACCATTGAAGACCGGATGGCGGCCTTTTCCAAGGGGCAAAAGCGCATCGCGCATTATATTCTGGATCATTACGATCAGGCGGCCTTTATGACTGCCAGCAAGCTGGGAAAGCTGACGGAGGTCAGCGAGTCAACGGTTGTCCGTTTTGCCGCGGAGCTGGGGTATGACGGTTATCCCTCCATGCAGAAGGCGCTGCAGGAGATGGCCAGAAGCCGCCTGACCTCCACCCAGCGGATTCAGGCAGCGGAAAACAGCTACGGCGATGATATTTTAGGGAGCGTCATTCAGGCGGATATGGAAAATCTGCGTCAAATCGCCGTAAATGAGGATCGCGGGGAGTTCCGCGCCGCTGTGGAGCGCATTGTGGCGGCCAAGCACATTTACATATTCGGCGCCCGGTCCTCTACGCATCTGGCGGGGTATCTCTATTTTTATATGCAGATGATGCTGGAAAACGTGTCGCTGGTTCAGGCAAACGCCGCAGGCGAGATTTTCGAGCAGCTTTTCCGCAGCGGAAAGGGGGATGTGATGATTGCCATCAGCTTTCCCCGGTACTCAGCAGATACGATCAATGCCGTGAAGTTTGCAAAATCCCGGGGCATTGAGATCGTTGCCATCACGGATCAGCGGCAGTCCCCGGTGGCCCAGCTGTCGGAAACGGCGCTGCTGGCCCCCAGTGAAATGCTGTCCTTTATTGATTCCATGACAGCGCCCATGTCGCTTATCAACGCGCTGCTGGTGGGAATCGCAACGCGGATGGGAACGGATGTGGCAGAAACCTTTTCCATGCTGGAGAGTCTGTGGAACCAGTATGGCGTGTTTGGGAGCTCGGATGATGAGTAGAGAGATAATCGTGGTCGGCGGCGGCGCTGCCGGTATGATGGCGGCCATTTCTGCGGCGGAAAACGGCGGCCATGTGACGCTGCTGGAGCCGAATGAGCGCTTGGGAAAAAAACTGAACATTACCGGCAAGGGCCGTTGCAACGTGACGAACAACAGCAGCAATGAGGAGTTGCTGAACAATATTCCGAAGAACGGCAAGTTCCTCTACAGCGTGTTTTCCCGGTTTTCCAGCGCGGATACCATGGCCTTTTTTGAAAAGCTCGGCGTTCCGCTGAAAACGGAGCGGGGAAACCGCGTGTTCCCGGTCAGTGACCGGGCGTTCGACATCAGCGCGGCCTTGGAGCGGCGGCTCAAAGCGCTGCGGGTGAAGCTCGTCCGGGACCGCGCTGAGGCGCTTGAAATCGAAAACGGAGCAATTCAGGGCGTAAGGGGAGAGCGGCAATTCTATCCGGTGGCGGCAGTGGTGTTGGCCACCGGCGGCGTCAGCTATCCCGCCACCGGCTCTACCGGGGACGGTCACCGCATGGCGGCGGAGGCCGGGCATACGGTAACGCCACTGCGAGGATCACTGGTGCCTCTGCAGGGTATTGTGGTGCCGGGTATCCCCTGTGTGCGGCTGCAGGGCTTGAGCCTGCGGAATGTGGGACTGACCGTATTTGAAAATGACAAGAAGCTGTATACGGATTTCGGAGAGCTGCTGTTCACCCATTTTGGCGTCAGCGGGCCGCTGATTCTGTCGGCCTCCGCTCATATGCGGCATTTTGATAAGAAGCGCTATCGGCTGTCCATTGACCTGAAACCGGCTTTGGAGTCTTCACAGTTGGATAAGCGGCTGCTGTCGGACTTTGCGAAATATGCCAATTCTGACTTTCAGAATGCCTTGGATGATCTGCTGCCGCAGAAGCTGATTCCGGTGGCGGTTGAGCTGTCCGGTATCCCCGGACGCCAAAAGGTACATGACGTTACAAAGGAACAGCGGATGTCACTTTTGGAAACGTTGAAGCATTTTCCAGTGGAGATTACAGGCCCCTGCCCGGTGGCGGACGCCATCGTGACCTCCGGGGGAGTCAAAATCGGCGAGGTTGACCCAAAGACAATGGAATCAAAGCGTGTAAAGGGATTGTTCTTTGCGGGCGAACTGCTGGATGTGGATGCGTATACCGGCGGATTTAACTTGCAGATCGCATGGTCCACCGGCTATGTCGCCGGTTTATCCGCAGCGGACGCTGCAAAATAAAAGGAGAGAAGTTCATTGAGTATCAGTATTGCGATTGACGGGCCCTCCGGCGCGGGGAAAAGCACACTGGCGAAAAGTGTTTCCAAGGAGCTGGATTATTTATATGTGGACACCGGAGCAATCTACCGCACCATTGGCTATGCCGCGCTTGTCAATAAGCGGGACCCGAAGGACGCTGCTGCGGTGGCGGCGATGCTGCCGGATTTAGAGATCGGGTTGTGCTATGGGGCGGACGGGCTTCAGCACATGACCTTGAACGGTAAGGATGTGACGGAGCAGATACGCCTGCCTGAAACCTCGCTGTACGCCTCGGCAGTTTCGGCCCATCCGGCGGTCCGGGCGCATTTGCTTGAAATGCAGCGGAAGCTGGCCCGGGAGAACAACGTGGTCATGGATGGCCGGGATATCGGAACCGTGGTGCTCCCGGACGCAACGGTGAAAATTTTCCTCACAGCATCACTGGAGGAGCGGGCCCGTCGGCGCTGCCGTGAGCTGGAGGAGAGAGGAACGCCTCAGTCCTTTGAAACGGTGCTGGAGGAAATGCGTCAGCGGGATTATAACGATTCTCACCGGGCTGCCGCACCGCTGCGGAAGGCGGAGGACGCAGTTTTACTGGATACAACGGAGCTGGATTTCGGGCAGAGCCGTGAGGCACTGCTCAAAATCATCCGGGAGAGGACCGCGGGATGAAGAATGCCAAGGTGATTGAGCCCTTCGGGCTGTTCTTCAATCTGATTTTTACAGTGGCCCTGCTGATCTCACGCTTGCTGCACCCTGTATCCGTGCAGGGATTGGAGTATCTTCCGCGTCACGGTGCATTGTTGGTGGCGAACCATTCCAGTAATTGGGACCCAATTTTGCTGGCAACAGCGCTGCCAAGGGACTACCGGCTCCGGGTCATGGGGAAGGAGGAGCTGTTCCGAAATCCTATTTTAAACTGGGCCATTCGTGTTGGCGGTGCCTTTCCCGTGAAACGGGGCGGCGCGGATATTCAGGCGGTGAAAACCGCCATTCAATCCATTCGTGACGGGCAAAATCTCCTGATTTTTCCGGAGGGAACGGTCATTCGCGGCGGCATCGGCAAGGCAGACGGGCTTCCGGCCCATGCACACAGCGGTGCGGCGGTGATCGGCGTGCGTACCGGGGCTGTGTTTGTGCCAGTGTTTATGGACGGAGAAAAAAAGCTGTTCCACCGGACGTGTATTATCATTGGGGAGCCTTATACGCCCAGTGTTACCGGCCGCCACGGTACGGCGGAGGAAATGCAGGCGATCGCGGATGAACTGTTGCGCCGGGCCTATGCGCTGGGCGGTCAGCAGGTGGGAGGCAAGCCGTTATGCAGGTGATTTTAGCGGAAAGCGCCGGTTTTTGCTATGGCGTGAAGCGCGCTGTGGAGCTGGCGCAGCGGACCGCGGCGGAGACGGGCGGCTGCTGGATGCTGGGAGACCTGATTCACAACGCCCATGTGGTGCGTGACCTTGCGGACCGGGGCATCAAAAAGACCACGGAGCGGGAGACGCTGGGAGTCGGAGATACGGTGGTGATTCGCTCCCACGGAGAATTAAAGAGCGTATTGGACGCATTGGAGCGGCAGGGCGTCCACTGTGTAAACGCCACCTGCCCCAACGTGATTCGGATACAGGAACTGGTATCCAAGGCCGAGCAGGAGGGGCGTCAGGTCATTATTATTGGTGAGCCCCATCACCCGGAGGTGGTGGGAGAGGCAAGCTGGTGCGCCCATCCGCTGATCTTTCAGGGGCCGGAGGAGCTGACGCAATGGCTCGAGGGCGCTGATTTTGATGTGTCCGTACCCGTGACAGTGGTGGCGCAGACAACCTGTATTCGTGAACTTTTTGAAACTTCCTGCAAAATCCTAAAAAAACAGTGTACAAATGTGAAAATATTTGATACAATATGTTATGCTACGCGTAAGCGTCAGACCGAGGCGGCGGATATTGCCGCAAAGGTGGATGTGATGGTAGTGGTTGGCGACCGTAAAAGTGCAAATACACAGCATTTGGCAGAGATATGCCGGCAGAATTGTTCACGCGTTCTTCAAATTGAGGGGGCGGACGAGCTGTCTGCGGCAGATTTTGCGGGCTGTGCACTTGCGGGACTTACGGCCGGCGCATCCACACCGGCGGGCATCATTAAGGAGGTAAAAACAACGATGAGCGAAGAAATCAAGGCCACGGAAGGCATGGAAGAGTCCTTTGAGGAATTACTGAATCAGTCTTTCAAAACTTTAAATACAGGAGAGAAGGTAACCGGCATTGTAACGGGCATTACTCCCACTGAGGTTCAGGTGGATGTTGGTGCCAAGCAGTATGCGTACATCAAGCTCAGTGAGCTGAGCGACGATCCCAATGTCAAGCCCGAGGACGTTTTGAAGGTGGGCGACGAGGTCGAGACCTATGTTGTCCGCGTCAATGATGTGGAGGGCTATGCAGAGCTGTCCAAGAAGCGTCTGGACGCCCAGAAGATTTGGGAGAATATCGAGACCGCTGTTGAGGAGAAGACCGTGCTGGAGGGCACTGTTACGGAGGAGAACAAGGGCGGCATCGTGGTGTCTGTCAAGGGCATCCGGGTGTTTGTTCCCGCTTCTCAGAGCGGCCAGCCCCGCGGCGCCGACCTCTCTGCCATGAAGGGCCAGAAGGTTCAGCTTCGCATTACGGAGGTCAACCGTGCCCGCCGCCGCGTGGTCGGTTCTATCCGCAGCGTCACCGATGAGGCCCGCAAGGCGGCTCAGGAGGCCATCTGGAGCAGCATCGAGGTCGGTAAGCACTATACCGGCACCGTGAAGTCCATGACCAGCTACGGTGTGTTTGTGGATATCGGCGGCGTGGACGGTATGGTCCACATCTCCGAGCTGTCTTGGAGCCGTATCAAGAACCCCGCCGAGATCTGCAAGGTTGGCGACACCATGGATGTGTATGTCATCTCCTTTGATCCCGAGAAGCACAAGATTTCTCTGGGCGCGAAGGATCACAGCGTCGATCCCTGGCAGGTGTTCATGAATAAGTACGGCGTTGGCGATGTGGCCGAGGTCCGTGTTGTCAAGCTGATGCCCTTCGGCGCCTTTGCCGAGGTGGTTCCCGGCGTTGACGGCCTGATTCACATTTCCCAGATTGCCGATCACCGTATCGAGAAGCCCGAGGATGTACTCTCTGAGGGCCAGATCGTTGAGGCAAAGATCACGGCCATTGATGAGGAGAAGAAGAAAATCTCCCTGTCCATCCGTGCTCTGCTGACTCCCGCCGCCGATGATGAGGCTGTTGAGGAGTAATCCGATTTAAGAAAAGCGGCTTTCCCATATAGGGAAAGCCGCCTTTTTATGTTTGCCCAATATATACAAAAAACGCAGTATTGATATGGGCAGAGAGCACTCGTGAAATATTGTTATTTTTTTCACGTTTTGCTTGCAATATGTTTGATGATATGATAAGATTTTAACGATGAAGTATCTTGCGAATCTATGCAGAAGAATATGGAGGTTATGACAATGACTGTACAGGAAATGTATCAGCAAAAGCTGACAACTGCCGATGAGGCGGTGAAGGTTGTCAAATCCGGTGACTGGGTGGATTATGGCTGGTGCTGTAATCAGCCGGTGGCGCTGGATAAGGCGCTGGCTGCCCGTAAGGACGAGCTGTTTGACGTAAAGATTCACGGCGGCGTGACCATGTGGATGCCCGAGGTATGCAAGGCGGATGACGCCGGTGACCACTTTACTTGGAACTCCTGGCATTGCAGCGGCATTGACCGGAAGATCATCTCGAAGGGGATGGGCTTCTTTGGCCCCATGCGTTATTCCGAACTGCCCCGCTTCTATCGTGACGGAAACGCTAAGACGGATGTTGCGATGATTCAGGTCACGCCGATGGATGCTCACGGCAACTTCAGCTTTGCCGTATCCGCTTCTCATCTGGGCGATATGCTGGAGCACGCAAAGACCATCATTGTGGAAGTAAATAAGAATATGCCTTGGGTCTACGGCCTGACCGGCACGGAGATCAACATTCGTGACGTGGATATGGTTGTGGAGGGCGATGATCCCGCCGTGGCCTGCATGGGTGCCTCCGGTGCTCCCACCGATGTGGATCGGAAGGTCGCCGAGATGATCGTCAACGAGATTCCCAACGGTGCCTGCCTGCAGTTGGGTATCGGCGGTATGCCGAATACGGTGGGCTCCCTCATTGCGGAATCCGATCTGAAGGATCTCGGCGTGCATACGGAGATGTATGTGGACGCATTTGTGGATATTGCGAAGGCGGGCAAGATCACCGGCCTCAACAAGCGGCTGGACCGCGGCCGTCAGGTGTATGCCTTTGCAGCCGGTACGCAGAAGCTCTATGACTACATCAAGGAGAATCCTGATGTCATGGCCGCGCCTGTGGATTACACCAATGACGTTCAGGTCATTGCACAGCTGGATAACTTTATTTCCATCAACAACGCGGTGGATATGGACCTCTTTGGTCAGGTAAACGCCGAGTCTGCCGGCCTCAAGCATATTTCCGGCACCGGCGGCCAGCTGGACTTCGTGATGGGCGCTTATCTCTCCAAGGGCGGTAAGAGCTTCATTTGTATGTCCTCTACAGTGACCGGTAAGGACGGTACTGTCAAGAGCCGTATCGTTCCCACACTTACTAACGGCTCCATTGTGACGGACCCCCGTTCCAGCATCCATTATATCGTTACGGAGTACGGTATGGTGAACCTGAAGGGCCTGAGCACTTGGGAGCGCGCAGAAGCCCTGATCGGCATTGCACATCCCGACTTCAGAGAGGAACTGGTGCAGTCCGCGCAGCAGATGCACATTTGGAGACAGTCCAATAAGCGCTGAGTTTATAAACAAGCCCCGCCGTTCGAAAGAAGCGGCGGGGCTGTTTGTTATTTGTCGAAGCTGGGATTGAGATAGTAGACATTCTTTTGATCCAAGCGGTCCTTCGCTAACTGCAGTGCTTCGCCGAAACGCTGGAAGTGCACGATCTCACGGGCACGCAGGAACTTGATGACGTCATTGACATCCGGGTCATCGGAAAGACGGAGAATGTTGTCATACGTTACGCGGGCCTTCTGTTCTGCTGCAAGGTCCTCAGTCAAATCGGCGATGGTATCGCCGGTGACCTGCATTGTTGCGGCGGACCAGGGGTAGCCGGAGGCAAACTGCGGGAATACACCGGTGGTGTGGTCCACGAAGTACGTGTCAAACCCGGCGGTTCGGATTTGCTCCTCGGTCAGATTTCGGGTCAACTGATGGACCAATGCACCTACTATTTCCAAATGTCCCAGCTCCTCTGTGCCGATATCGGTCAGCAGACCCTTGAGCTCGGGATAGGGCATGGAGTAGCGCTGGGAAAGATAGCGCAGGGAAGCGCCCAGCTCGCCATCTGGGCCACCATACTGCGAAATGATCACAGCGGCGAGCTTGGGATTCGGTGTTGCAACCTTTACCGGGTATTGCAGCTTTTTTTCATAAACAAACATCAGTCATTCCCTCCTAACTCCCAAGGCCACGGATCATTGAGCCAAGTGTAGCCTTCGGACAGCACCAGATTCTCACTGGTCAGCGGGCCATATTGGCTGATATATTTTTCGTGTCCCTCTTGGGCCAGCTTGATATAAGAGGCATAGAGGCTCAGAGCCTCCTGATCCTGCGGATGTGTATCGAGATAGAGGTTCAGTTCTTTTACGGCAAAGTCCAGCGCCATCAGCTCGACCAGAGCCGTGTTCGGAAGCTGCGTTCTTGCTTGAAGCGCCGCCTTGAAAGGCAGGTCGAGGCCGGGGAATAGTGTTCCGGTTTTCAGAGCCTCTGTTCGATTGAAGCGTGTGGGGTTATTTCCCTGCATGGGAATATATGGGAAAGCCAGCGGCGCACAGGCGGGCAAGGCACCCTGACCCGCTTCGCAGGCGGCAGGCTTCATATCGGGTTTCTCCATAATGGGATGACTCCCTTCTTGAATAGGATAGTGCGCGGGATGCGCGTGTTCCATCCTATGCGGCGGTGTTTGGAAGTGCGCTTGCTTTCCTGACGAAAAAACATTATAATCAACATAATGGATAAGCACCCGCACATAGCCTTGTACGAGGTGATGAGGTGTGTTTGTGCTGCTTCGGAAACGGAGACTGATTCCCGCCGCTTTTTTCTGCGGCTTTTTGCTGCTTCCACTGCTGCTGTGGGCCGGACTTTCCATATATCCCGTGCAGACGTTTGGCGTAGAGAACGGGGAGGCACGGGTGGTCATTATTGACCCGGGCCATGGCGGGGAGGATGGCGGTGCCGTTGCGGATGACGGTACGGAGGAAAGTGGGATCAATCTGGCGGTGTCTTTGCGCTTGGAGGGAATTTTCCGATTTTTAGGTGTTCCGACAGAAATGACCCGGCGTGAGGATGTGATGGTCTGTGATTCCGGCCTTGCAACGCTCCGTCAGCGTAAGGTGTCCGATATTCATAACCGGGCGGCGCTGGTGAACCAGACGCCCGGTGCGGTACTGCTCAGCATTCATCAGAACAGCCTGCCCTCATCACCGGTAACACATGGGGCGCAGGTGTTCTGGAACCGGCAGGAGGGGGCAGAGGCCCTTGCGGGACAGATGCAGGAGCTGCTGAACGAGAAAATCAATACGCATCGCCCAAAGGAAGCGAAGCGGATTTCCGATGGAATTTATCTGATGAATCATGTAAACGTGCCTGCCGTGCTGGTGGAGTGCGGTTTCCTTTCCAATGGGGAGGAGGCCGTCAACCTGCTGCGGGAGGACTACCAGACGATGTTGGCGGCGTTGATCGCCGCAGGATATATGCGTTGGGACGGCTGAAAGGGATAACAATGAAGTCAAGAACATTGTTTTATTGTACGGAATGCGGCAATGAGACCGCAAAGTGGGCCGGAAAATGTCCGGCCTGTGGAGCATGGAACACCATTGTGGAGCAGCCGGAGCTGCCAAAGGGTGTTGGTAAGGGCGGCTCTGCCCGGGTGGGGCTGACACGGAGGCGCGCCTGCCCGGTGACGGAGCTGACAACAGACGAGGAAATTCGGTTCCCCACCGGTATGGGAGAGTTGGACCGCGTTCTGGGCGGCGGTGCGGTCAAGGGCTCACTGGTGCTGGTAGGCGGTGCGCCGGGAATCGGAAAATCAACGCTGATGCTGCAAATTTGCAGTAAGCTGTGTGAGTTTTCAAGGGTGCTGTACATCTCCGGCGAGGAGTCGGAGCACCAGCTCAAGCTCCGCGCAAAGCGGCTGCGGGTGGAAAGTGACCAGCTGCTGGTGCTCTCTGAAACGAATTTGGGCGATGTGCTGGAGTCCGTCAACACGGAGCAGCCGGATATCCTGATCGTGGACTCCATCCAGACGCTATATAACGATGCGCTGGACGCCGCAGCAGGCAGTGTCAGCCAAGTAAAGGATTGTACTTTGTCACTGATGCAGGTGGCAAAGGGACAGGGAATCACGGTATTTGTCATTGGTCATGTCAATAAGGAGGGCTCTATCGCCGGCCCGAAGGTTTTAGAGCACATGGTGGACTGTGTGCTGTACTTTGAGGGAGATCAGCACACCAGCTATCGAATCCTGCGGGCGGCAAAGAACCGCTTTGGCGCCACTAATGAAATCGGCGTATTTGAAATGCGGGATAGTGGACTGACCGAGGTGGAAAACCCGTCGGAAATGCTGCTCTCCGGCAGGCCGGAGGATGCGCCCGGCACCTGTGTCACCTGCGTGATGGAGGGGGCAAGGCCGGTGCTGGCAGAACTGCAGGCCCTTGTGGTCACCTCCGCCGGGAGCAATCCCCGGCGCACCAGCAACGGCTTTGACTACAACCGAGCGGCCATGCTGCTGGCGGTGCTGGAAAAGCGCGGCGGACTGATGCTCAGCGGCTGCGATGCCTATGTGAACGTGATCGGCGGCCTCTCACTGGAGGAGCCCGCCGCGGACCTTGCGGCGGTCATTGCGCTGGCCTCCAGCTATTTGGACCGGCCGGTGCCAAGTGACTTAGTGGCCATCGGCGAGGTGGGCCTTACCGGGGAACTGCGGAGCGTCAATCAGCTCAGTCAGAGGGTTTCTGAAATTCAGCGCCTGGGATTCCGGAAGTGCGTGGTGCCGGCTCATCGGGCAAATACCATAAAGGTTCAGAGCGGCTTGACGGTGATCCCGGCCCGGAATATCGGTGAGGCGATCCGAGCGGCTCTCCGCCCTGCGGAATGAAGTGAATGCACGCACCGCCAAGTGCCGGCATTCCGGCGGCAGCAGCGCTGTCCAGCGTACAGACACCATCGCTTTGATAGATGCAATGACTGGTGCAGGGAATCATACCATCAACTCGCTTCCGTTGAAATTTGAGGATAGTATGACTCGATTTGCGCGGTTTTATAGATGATGAGTTTACAGGGAAAGAGAGAAGCAATATGACGAAAAAGAAAATAAGCGGACCGCATAAAACCTTAAAAACTGCGGTCTATACGGCGCTTGCCGGACTGGGATTGATGGTGCTGTCCCTTGTGGTGGGAGCGGCGATATCAAAGGGAAGCTCCATTCCGGCGACAGTGATGTATGCGATGGGGGTCATCGGCGTTATTCTGGGAGCCGGCGGTCTGTTGTATGCCGCCGTTCAGCTGCGCTGCCCCTATTGCGGCAAGTCCCTGATGGCAGGAGGCAGACTGCCCGGCTCTGTTCCGCATTTTTGCCCCGGCTGCGGAAAATCGCTGGATGACTGCGGCTGATTCTGCCGCTGAACATTACCCTTGACCGGCCATAGGAGGTTTCTATGCCCTTTACCCATTTACACGTTCATACGGAGTTCAGCCTGCTGGATGGATTCTGCAAGATCAAGGAGCTGCCGGAGGTCATCAAGTCCATGGGGCAGACTGCCTGCGCCATTACGGATCACGGCGTGATGTACGGCGTGATCGACTTTTACCGCGCCTGTAAGGCGGCGGGTATCAAGCCCATCATTGGCTGCGAGGTCTATGTTGCCCCGCAGGGGCGTAGCCGGTTTGACAAGGTACATGAGTTCGACAGCGAAAGCAGGCATCTTGTTCTGTTGTGCGAAAACGAGGAGGGGTATCGGAACCTTTCCTACATGGTGTCTTTGGCTTGGACGGAGGGCTTTTATATCAAGCCGCGAATCGATCAAGGGCTGCTGAGGGAGCATTCCAAGGGCCTGATCGCTCTGTCCGCCTGTCTGGCAGGTGAGATTCCCCGCCGTCTCCGCAACGGCGAATATGATAACGCCAAGGCATACGCCCTTGAGATGGCGGAGCTGTTTGGCCCGGAGCACTTTTATCTGGAGCTTCAGGACCACGGTATCCGGGATCAGAAGCTGGTAAACCAGTCGATTTTGAAAATCCATCAGGAAACCGGGATTCCCATGGTCTGCACCAATGATGCCCACTATCTCCGCAAGGAGGACGCCGAGGCGCATGACATTCTGCTGTGTATCCAGACGGGAAAAACAGTAGATGACGAGAGTCGGATGCGCTATGAGCCGCAGAATTTCTACCTCCGCAGCGAAGCGGAGATGCAGGCGTTGTTCGAGGGCTACGAGGGCGCAATCGAAAATACGCAGAAAATCGCGGACCTGTGCAATCTGGAATTTACGTTCGGTAAGTATCATCTGCCTGAATTTAAGCTGCCGGAGGGGTACGATAGCTTCACGTATCTGAAGGAGCTGTGCGATGCGGGCTACAAAGCTCGCTATGGCGAGGATGACAGATACCGGGACCAGTTGAAGTACGAGCAGGACATGATCGAGAAAATGGGTTTTACCGATTATTTTCTCATTGTGTCTGACTTTGTGCGCTACGCTAAGAGCGTCGGCATCCCTGTCGGTCCCGGGCGCGGCAGCGCCGCAGGCTCCATGGTCAGCTATTGCCTGAACATTACCGACATCGACCCCATGAAGTACAGTCTGTACTTCGAGCGCTTTTTGAACCCGGAGCGGGTGAGTATGCCGGATATTGATATGGATTTTGGCGATACCCGCCGGGGCGAGGTGGTGGATTACGTCCGCCGTAAGTACGGCGAGGATCATGTTGCTCAGATCGTGACCTTTGGCACCATGGCGGCCCGGGGCGTGATTCGGGATGTAGGCCGGGTCATGAATATGCCTTACGCCGATGTGGACGTCATCGCCAAGCTGGTACCCAACACCCTGCACATTACCCTGAACGATGCGCTGAGGCTTTCCAAGCAGCTGCGGGAGCTTTATGACGCGGATGAAAAGGTCAAAAAGCTCATTGACACCGCCAAGGCGCTGGAGGGAATGCCTCGCCACGCCTCCACCCACGCTGCCGGTGTGGTTATTACGCGAAAGCCGGTCTACGAATATGTGCCGCTGGCAAAAAATGATGAATCCGTTGTCTGCCAGTATATCATGACCACGCTGGAGGAGCTTGGCCTGCTGAAAATGGACTTTCTGGGTCTGCGGAACCTGACGGTTCTGGATGACGCGGTAAAAATGGTGCAGGCCCGGCAGCCGGATTTCAAGCTGGCGGATATTCCGGAGGGAGACCCGGAGACCTATAAAATGCTCTCGGACGGAAAGACCAACGGCGTGTTCCAGATGGAGTCCGCGGGAATGACCGGCGTCTGTGTCGGTCTCAAGCCGCAGAATATTGAGGACATTACCGCTATCATCGCATTGTACCGTCCCGGCCCCATGGATTCGATTCCTAAATTCATTGCCTGCAAGCATGACCCCAGCAAGGTGAGCTATATCATCCCGCAGTTGGAGCCGATTCTCTCCATTACCTACGGCTGTATCGTCTATCAGGAGCAGGTCATCCAGATATTTCAGCAGCTTGCCGGCTATACCTTGGGGCAGGCGGATATGTTGCGCCGCGCCATGAGCAAGAAAAAGGCGAAGGATGTGGCGAAGGAGCGGAAAGCATTCCTGTTCGGCGATCCGGCAAGAAATATCAAAGGCTGTATAGCAAATGGCATTGATAGGGAAGCTGCCGAAAAAATTTATGATGAGATCTTTGCCTTTGCAAATTATGCCTTCAATAAGGCCCATGCGGTGTCCTATGCCGTGGTGGCCTATCAGACTGCGTATTTCAAGTGCCACTTTACGCGGGAATATATGGCGGCGTTGCTGACAAGCGTTTTGGATAACTCCGATAAGGTATCCGGTTACATCAATGAGTGCCGGGAATGCGGGATTGCCTTGCTGCCGCCGGACATCAATGCCTCCTGTGACCGCTTTACAGTAGAGGAGCAAGGCATCCGTTTCGGTTTAGTGGCTATCAAGAATATTGGCCGAGGTTTTATTCAGGCGGCCATGCGGGAGCGGGAAAGCAACGGAAAATTTACTTCGCTTTACGATTTTTGCAGCCGGATGAACGGCAGCGAAATGAATAAGCGGGCGGTTGAAAATTTGATTCGCTCCGGCACTTTCGATTCTACGGGCGCAAAGCGCTCTCAGCTTATGCGGGTCTACGAGAGCATTATGGATTCCGTGGCGGCGCAGCAGCGGGAGAATTTGGACGGGCAGATGGACTTTTTCTCCATGTCTGCCGGAAACGCAAAGCAGCCCGCCACAAAGGAAATTCCGCTGCCTGCAATTCCGGAATTTACGCCGCAGGAATTGATGAGTATGGAGAAGGCCACCACGGGCCTGTACCTTTCCGGACATCCCATGGATCATTACCGGGAGGAGATACAAAAGCTCCGTGTGCCTACCATTGCATCTATTATAAGGGATTTTGCACAGGAGGGCGGACCGACGCGCTTTGCGGACGGACAGAGGATTACCATCGCAGGAGTTATTACCTCCAGCAAGACCAAGACCACAAAGAACAATAGTCTGATGGCATACGTTGTGGTGGAGGATGATACGGCGTCTATGGAGCTGTTGTGCTTCAATCGGGTGTTGGAATCCTGCGGCGCTTATATGAGGGAAAATCAGGCGGTCATCGTCAAAGGACGGCTATCCGTCCGAGATGAAAAGGCACCGCAGATCATGTGCGACTCCATTTATCCGCTGTCTACTGCGGAGGGGCCGGCCCCGGAGCCGCAGGAGCAGAAGAAGCAAGCGGCGGGTGAGACGCTGTTCCTGAAATTCCCCAGTTTGAGCGATGCTTCGATTCGTCACATGAAGCTGGTGTTTCACATGTTCCCCGGCACGGGAACCGTGAAAATGGTCATGGCAGATACCCGTAAGGTTTACGCAACACAAGCGCTGCTGCATCCCGCGCTGGTAAAGGAAGCGCAGGAGGTCCTCGGAAACGAGAATGTGGTGGTAAAATAAGCAGAAAAATCCCCGTTTCGGCTTGAACCGAAGCGGGGATTTTTTAGATTAGACTGGTGTTTTTGGAACAGTCAAATACCAATAGCACCATCGGCGGCCTTGACATTTGTCAGCAGCGGAGCACATTCGGCAAGAAAGCGCTCTACCTGTTGGCGGCAGCGGCCGATGTAGAGCGAAGGCTCCATTACGGCGTCCAACTCCGCACGGGTCATGCCGAAAGCGGGATCGGAGGCCAAACGGTCCAGAAGGTCACAGGGTTCGCCCTCCTTCATCCGGGCGGTAGCGGCCATGGAGTGCTGCCGGATTTTTTCATGGAGCACCTGACGGTCACCGCCGCGCTTCACGGCCTCCATCATGATATTTTCGGTGGCGAGGAAGGGGAGATATTCCCGAATCGTGCGGTCAACAATTTTCAAGTTTACGTGCAGACCGTTTGTTACGCTTTGGCACAGCCGCAGCACGGCGTCGGCACAGAGAAAGCCCTCCGGCATGGAAATGCGGCGATTGGCCGAATCATCCAGTGTCCGCTCCAGCCATTGCACGGAGGCAGTCATCGGCGCGTTGGCGGCATCGGCCATCAGATAACGGCTCAAAGAGCAGATACGCTCACAGCGCATGGGGTTGCGCTTGTAAGGCATGGCGGAGGAACCAATCTGATTTTTTTCAAACGGTTCTTCCACCTGCCGGTCATGCTGCAAAAGGCGGATATCGTTTGCCATGCGATAGGCACTCTGAGCAATAGAGGACAAAACGTTCAAAATCCGGCTGTCAGCCTTGCGGGGATAGGTCTGTCCGCAGACGGAAAAGCATTTTTCAAAGCCGAACTCCGCCGCAATTCTGCGATTCATCTCATCAATTTTCTGCTCATCCCCGTCAAAAAGGTCCATAAAGCTGGCCTCTGTGCCGGTGGTGCCACGGCAGCCCAAGAAACGCATGGTGGCAAGCACATGGTCCAGCTCCTCCAAGTCGGAGAGAAAATCCTGCATCCAGAGCGCAGCGCGTTTTCCCACTGTTACCGGCTGCGCGGGCTGATAATGCGTGTAGCCGAGAGTGGGCGTGGCCGCGTACTCCTTGGCGAACGCGGACAGATTCACCAGCACGGACAAAATCTGTCCCCGCAGATACTTCAGGCCGTCCCGATAGAGAATCAAATCGGCGTTATCCGTTACATAGCAGCTGGTAGCGCCAAGGTGAATGATGCCGGCAGCGGAGGGCGCAGCCTTTCCGTAGGTGTAGACATGAGCCATGACATCATGGCGGACCTCTTTTTCTCTCTGCTCCGCCACGGCGTAATCAATATCGCTGATGTGTGCCTCCAGCTCCGAGACCTGCTCTGCGGAAACCGGCAGACCGAGCTCATGCTCCGCTCTGGCCAGAGCTACCCACAGCTTCCGCCATGTCTGAAAACGCATATCCGGCGAAAACAGATGCAGCATATATTGGGAGGCGTACCGGGAGGATAGGGGGGATTCGTAAATGTCTTTACTCATAAAAACGCCTTTCTGACAGTCAAAATTTTACTAAGACTTTACGGCAATCGCAGCTCAGCGGATGATCAGGCTGTCCCGTTCAGCACCGACGGACACGAAGCCGATGTGGCAACCGATGGCCTTTTCTACGTACTCAACGTAATTGCGGGCAGCCTCCGGCAGATCCTCCCAAGTCCGTGCCTTGGAAATATCGCACTTCCAGCCGGGGATATACTCGATGACCGGCTTTGCGTCCTGCAGGCAGACAGGGAACGGAAACTCATCGGTCTGCTTTCCGTCCAGCTCGTAGTGGGCGCAGACGGGAATCTTGTCAAGATAGCTGAGAACATCCAGCTTTGTCAGGGCAATGTTGGTCGCGCCCTGCACTTCAACGCCGTAGCGGGTAGCCACCAGATCGATGGGGCCGACACGGCGGGGGCGGCCGGTCTTGGCACCGTATTCCGCACCGGCGTCACGGAGCTTCTGGCCCTCGTCACCAAACATCTCGCACACAAAGGGACCTTCGCCCACGCAGGAGGAATAAGCCTTTACTACGCCGACAACCTCATCGATTTTCGCGGTGGGCAGCCCAGAACCGACAGGAGCATAGGCGGCCACAGAGTTAGAAGAGGTGGTGTAGGGATAAATGCCGTAGTCCAGATCGCGCAGCGCGCCCAGCTGCGCTTCAAAAAGGATGGATTTGCCGTTGGCCTGCGCGTTTCTCAGGAAGCGGGAGGTATCGGTGATATAGGGCTTGACAGCCTCGCAGTAGGTATCCACCCAGTTCAGCAGGGCCTCCAGCGTATAGCCCTCGGCACCGTAAACCTTTTGAAGCGTCAGATTCTTCCACTCCAGCAGATCGGCCAAATGCTCCTTCAGATGCTGGGGGTGCAGCAGCTCACCGGCCTGAACGGTCTTCTTCTGGTACTTATCTCCATAGAAGGGAGCAATACCCTGCTTGGTGGAGCCGTACTTTTTGTCTGCCAGACGGGCCTCCTCCAGCGCATCCAAGTCCCGGTGCCAGGGCAGCAGCAGGGAAGCGCGGTCACTGATCTTCAGATTGTCGGGAGTGATGGTCACCCCGGCAGCCCGGAGCTTATTCATTTCATCCAGCAGATTCTCGCAATCAAGCGCAACGCCATTACCCAGAATGTTCACAACACCCTCACGGAAAATGCCGGAGGGGAGCAGGTGCAGAGCAAAGGTCCCCTTGTCATTTACGACCGTGTGACCGGCGTTGCCGCCGCCCTGATAACGGACCACGATGTCATAGTGATTGGTGAGATAATCTACCATGCGGCCCTTGCCCTCGTCGCCCCAGTTGATACCTACGATTGCACAGTTTGCCATGTTGCTTGCCTCCTGAAATTTCTGCGGAGCAGCTCCGCAGTCCACTCGTTTTTTGACCGCATTATTATAAAATGTTTTTTCCGACAAGAAAAGTAGGAATATCACATATCTATTATTAAAAATAATAATGGATAACAATTGGCTATCAGATAGATTATAAAAAGGACAGCCCCCTGCTATGCAGATGGCTGTCCTGTGTTCAGCGTTCTTCCCGGAAGAAACTGAGGCCAAGAGAAGCCGGCGGCTGATCTTCCCGCTTTTTGCGAAGGGAGACAATAATCAAAACCACAAGTGTCACAACATAGGGGAGCATTTTGTAAAGCTCCTTGACAGCGAGGTTTGTTCCGGTGGGGATGTAAAGGTACAGAATGTAGCAGCCGCCGAACAGGATAGAGGCCAGCACACTTACATTGGGCCGCCAGATGGTGAAAATCACCAGCGCAATCGCCAACCACCCGCGGTCACCGAAGGCGTTGTTGGACCACACGCCGCAGGCGTAGTCCATCACATAGTACAGACCGCCGAGTCCGGCAATCATGCTGCCGATGCAGGTGGCGAAATACTTGTACTTGGAAACGCTGATGCCTGCGGCATCCGCAGTGGAGGCGTTTTCACCGACAGCACGGAGATGCAGACCGGCGCGGGTATGCTTCAGAAAATAGGAGGTGGACAATGCAATGACAACGGCCAAATAGGCAAGAAAGCCATAAGAGAGGAAAATTTTCCCGAACCAGCCGCATTGATTGGCAAAGGGCAGCGATTTGCTGAAATAGGCGCTGGTGGCGGAAAGGGCGATAGAGGGGACCTCACTGCCGGTCAGCTTAATAAGTGATCCGCCGAAGAAGTTGCCGATACCCACGCCGAAGGTTGTCATGGCAAGGCCGGTCACGTTCTGGTTGGCCCGCAGCGTCACCGTCAGCAGGCAGTACAAAAGCCCCATAAGCAGGGAGCCAAGCAAGGAGCAGAGCAGGGGAATGCCGATAGCCAGCAGTCCGCTCATGGCCTCTGCGGGGGTGGACTGTTCATAGAAGAACGCGCCGATGACGCCGCAGATGCCGCCGACATACATGATGCCGGGGATTCCCAAATTCAGGTTGCCGGATTTTTCGGTCAGAATTTCACCGGTGCTGCCATAGAGCAGTGGAATGCCCTGCATAACGGCCCGGGGGAGGAATGATACCAGATCAAGCATGATTTAAGCCTCCTTCTTTCCGTTTTTGCGCAGGCTGACCTGATAGGTGATGAAGAACTCGCTTCCGATGATAAAGAACAGGATGATGCCGGTCAGAATATCCGAGAAAGACTGGTTCAGGCTGAAGGTGCTGGAAATTTCACTGGCACCGCGCCCGAGAACAACCAGCAGCAGACTGGTAAATATCATGACAATGGGATTAAATTTCGCCATCCACGATACCATGACGGCGGTAAAGCCGCGTCCGCCGACAATGGTAGTTGTCAGCGTGTGGTCCGTTCCGGCGGTCAGGAGAAAGCCCATAAGGCCGCAGACCGCGCCGGAGAGCAGCATGGTGCGGATGATGACCCGCTCTACCTTGATGCCGGCATAGCTGGCAGTCCGCTGGCTCTCGCCAACAACGGCAATCTCATAGCCGTGCTTGCTGTAGTTCAGATAAATGTACATCAGGACAGTCAGGATAGCAACAACGAGAATAATGAGCAGATATTTCTGCCCGCCGATGACCGGCAGCCATCCGGCCTCGGAGTTCTGATTGATGATGCCGATTTTTCCGGCGCCCTTCGGAACCTCCCACACGATGATAAAGAAAGCGGAAAGCTGCGTGGCGATATAGTTCATCATCAGAGTGAACAGTGTTTCGTTTGTGTTCCACTTGGCCTTGAAGAACGCAGGGAGAAGACCCCAGATACCGCCGGCGACCAGCGCGGCCAGCAGGGAAATTAAAATCAGGAGCGCATTGGGGATTTTATCACCGAGGCAGATCATGCAGGCGGCGGTGGCAAGGCAGCCAATCAGGACCTGCCCCTCGGCGCCGATATTCCAGAACCGCATTTTGAACGCCGGAGTGACCGCAAGGGAAATACCCAGCAGAACAGCCAAATTCTGGAAGGTGACCCATGTTTTGCGGGCCGTTCCGAAAGCACCCTTGAAAATTGTGGCGTAAATGCTGAAGGGGTTTTCACCGGTCATCAGCATCGTGACCAGCGCGCAGACCACCAGCGCCAGCAAAATCGCGCAGCCGCGAATCAGTGTGGCCTGATACCAAGGCAGTGCGTCCCGTTTGGCAATATGGAACAGGGATGTCTTAGGCATTCTCATGGCCTCCTTCCACGCGGGTCATTAAAGCGCCCACCTGACGCTTATCGGCAGTCCGGGCGTCCACAACGCCGGAGACCTGACCGCCGCAGAGCACAACGATTCGGTCGCAAAGCTCCAACAGTACATCCAAATCCTCGCCGACGTACACAACAGCGATGCCCTTCATTTTCTGCTCTGTGAGCAGATTATAAATCGTATAGGACGTATTGATGTCCAGACCGCGGACCGCGTAGGCGGTCATCAGCACGGAGGGGGCCTGCGCAATCTCGCGGCCCACCAGTACCTTCTGCACGTTGCCGCCGGACATCCGCCGGACAGGAAAGTTAGTGTTGGGCGTCACAACGTCCAGCTCCTGCCAGATGCGGTTGGCAAGCTGTTCGGGGTCCTTGCGGTCCAGGAAAATGCCATGGCCCTTACGCCAGGAGCGGAGCATCATGTTTCCCGTCATGCCCATAGAGCCAACAAGGCCCATGCCCAAGCGGTCCTCGGGGACGAAGGACATTGCCACGCCGCTTTGCCGAATGTCCATAGGGTCCATTCCCACCAGATTTTTGGTTTTACCATCCTTGGGGTCAAAGTATGTAATGGTGCCGGAGGCAATGGGGTAAAGTCCGGCAATGGACTCCAGAAGCTCCCGCTGGCCGCTGCCGGCGATACCGGCAATACCGAGAACCTCACCGGCGTTGACCGTGAAGCTGACATTATCAAGCCGCTTGACACCCAGCTCATCGTAGACCGTCAGATTGTCAATGACCAATCGAGGGGTCACATTCACAGGATCGGGCCGGTCGATATTCAGGCTGACGCTGTGGCCGACCATCATGTCCGTCAGGGATTGCTGGTCGGCGTCCTTTGTGGCGACATCGCCGATGTATTCACCCTTGCGGAGTACGGCCACCCGGTCGGATACGTCCAGTACCTCGTGGAGCTTGTGGGTGATGATGATGAGGGATTTTCCGTCCGCCTTCATGTTCCGCATGATCTGGAACAGCTTATCCGTTTCCTGCGGTGTCAGGACTGCGGTGGGTTCATCCAAAATCAGAATGTCGGCGCCGCGATAAAGCACCTTGAGAATTTCAACGGTCTGCTTCTGGGAAACAGACATATCGTATATCTTCTGGTCGGGGTCGATATCGAAGCCGTATTTTTCGCAAAGCTCCTTTACCTTTTTCCGGGCCTCCGACAGATTCAGCCTTCCGTCCAGACCCAGAATGATATTTTCCGCGGCGGTGAACACATCTACCAGCTTGAAGTGCTGGTGAATCATGCCGATGCCATAGCGGAAAGCATCCTTGGGAGAGGCGATGGAGACCGGCTTTCCGTGAATGTAGATTTGTCCCTCATCAGGGAAGTAGATGCCGGAGAGCATATTCATCAGCGTTGTTTTTCCGCTGCCGTTTTCGCCTAAGAGGGAGAGGATCTCGCCCTCGTGCAGCTCCAGATTCACGGCCCGGTTTGCCACAACCTTTCCAAAGCGCTTGGTCACGTTTTCCATCTTAACCGCACACGCAGTTGACAAGGCAGTCACCCTTTCTTTCTCGGAAGGGACAAAAAGAGTTCCTTCCCCCGTGTTCGTATCACGTACATCTGTATTTTACCATAGTCACGGCACCTTGTAAATCAAAAGGAAGCCGACTTTTTCCAAAATAAGAAAAATTGGGCTGCCGGAGGGCAGCCCAATTTTGTGTTCAGGACTTAGCCGTAGACCTCATCCAGCAGGGTGATGCCATCGATACGCAAGTCGCAATAGTGGGCGGAGCGGAACGTGGACTCCCGGAATGCGCCATCCACGATGACCTCGGTATCCGGGGTGTAGTCGGCATCGGTATCCACATCGGCCTTATAGGTATCCAGCTTGCTGCCATCCACGGTGAAGGTGTTCACATCAAACACCTGACGGGTGCCGTTTTCCAGCTCAGCCTTCACAGCGTCAATGGCGTCCTGCGTACCCTCGGCGGCAACGGCAGTGTTGAGGTCGGTCAGGACAACGGAGCCGGTGGCCAGCGTGCCGGTCCAGTCGGCGTCAATGGCGGTGCCGTTCATAGCGGCGGTGATGGCGTACTCGAAGTAAGGCTCCCAATCAATGCGGGAGGAAACGAGGAAGGTGTTGGGGCAGGCGGACTGCGTAGAGCCGTTGTAGGAAACATTGGGGACCCCGGCAGTCTCGCAGGCGGTAGGAGCGCCCATGGAGTCGGCGTGCTGGCTGATAAGAACGCAACCGTTGTTGATGAGCTTCTGTGCGCCCTCCTTTTCAGCGGTCTCATCGTACCAGGAGCCGGTGAAGGTCACTTCCATGGTAGCGGTGGGGCAGACGGAGCGGGCACCGAGGAAGAAGGAGGTGTAGCCGGAGATGACCTCGGCGTAGGTAAAGGCACCAACGTAACCGATCTTGGCCTGATCGGCGGTGATTTTACCGTTGTCGATCATCTCGTTGAGCTTCATACCGGCGGCAACACCGGCCAGGTAGCGGCCCTCATAAATGGAGGCAAAGGCATTGTGGTAATTGCTCAGGCCCTCGGTGTGGGCGCGGGTGCCGGTGGAGTGGCAGAACTGAACCTGAGGGAACTCCTTAGCGGCCTGAATGATGTAATCCTCATGACCGAAGGAGTCGGCAAAGATGATGTTGCAGCCGGCGTCCGCCAGCTCAGCGGCCTTGTTGTAGCATTCCTCGGTTTCGGGAACGTTGGTGATCTTGGTGTACTCAACGCCCAGCTTTTCACAGGCAGCCTCGGCGGCATTGATGAAGTTCAGGTCATAGGTGGAGTTTTCATCGTGCAGGAAGATGAAGCCGACCTTGAAATCGGAGGCGGGGGTGCTGTCGCCAGTTTCGGCGGCGTCGGTGTCTGCGGGGGTTGTGGAATCGCTTTTGCCGCCGCAGGCGGACAGGGCAAATACCATGGAAAGACTCAGGAGCAGTGCAAGAAACTTCTTCATACAATAATCCTCCTAATTTATTTTGCGGTATCTCATGGCCGCATACGGTGCAGCCGTTACTTTTATCATAACGAAAAAGCCGACACAGCGCAACACAAATTTTCTATCAAATTCACACAAAAAAGTAATACCTTTTTGTGAAAAGAGCAGATGATATAAGCGGCACGCATAACAGATAAAAGCTCAAAAAATGTTTTTTAAACGCAAAAATTGTGGGAAATGTTTACTTTTTGCAATTTTCTATGAATTTTCCTTGATGGATACAGCGAAATAAGAAAGGGGAAATAGATGCTTCCAATTTGAACGGACTGCATGATGGGCCGCGATAGATAGAGATACCGAATATAGAAGGGACCGCCTGTTCAGGCGGTCTCAGCGTGTCGAAAAAGTCTTTTCTCCCCGCT
>UQMC01000008.1 GCA_900542115.1 uncultured Oscillibacter sp.
AGGCCGTGGCCGGAGAGGCCAACGTGCCCTTCTTCTCCATCTCCGGCTCCGACTTTGTGGAGATGTTCGTGGGCGTGGGCGCCTCCCGTGTCCGCGACCTCTTTAAAGAGGCCAGCAAGGTAGCTCCCTGCATCGTGTTTATCGACGAGATCGACACCATCGGCAAATCCCGTGACTCCGGCCGCTTCGGCGGCAATGACGAGCGGGAGCAGACGCTGAACCAGCTCTTGGCCGAGATGGACGGTTTTGACCCCACCAAGGGCATCATCCTGCTGGCTGCCACCAACCGGCCCGAGGTGCTGGATCAGGCTCTGCTGCGGCCCGGCCGGTTCGACCGCCGCATCATCATCGACCGGCCCAATCTGGCAGGCCGCCTTGCAACGCTGCAGGTCCACACCCGGAACATCAAGCTGGCTGAGGACGTCAACTTGAAGAAGGTAGCGCTGGCCACCGCCGGCTGCGTGGGCGCCGACCTTGCCAACCTTGTCAACGAGGCCGCTCTCCGGGCTGTCCGCAAGGGCCGCAAGCTGGTCACGCAGGAGGACCTGCTGGCCGCCTTCGAGTTGGTCATTGCCGGTACGGAGAAAAAGGGCAGCGTCCTGACGGAATTTGAGAAAAAGCTGGTGGCCTATCATGAGGTGGGTCACGCCATGGTGGCCTACAAGCAGAAGAATACCGAGCCGGTGCAGAAGATCACCATTGTCCCCCACACGCAGGGGGCGCTGGGCTACACGCTGCTGATGCCGGAGGAGGATAAGACGGAGCTTCGCACCCGGGACGAGCTGATGGCAAAGATCGCGGTCTCCATGGGCGGTCGTGCCGCCGAGGAAGTAGTGCTGAACACCATGACCAACGGCGCCTCGCAGGATATTCAGGAGGCCACGGGCATTGCCCGGAACATGGTGGCCATGTTCGGCATGAGCGATGAATTCGGCATGATGGCGCTGGCCTCCCGCCGCAGCCAGTATCTTGACGGCGGCTACGGTCTGGACTGTGCGCAGGATACCGCCGCCGCCATGGATAAGGCGGTGAAGGACATTCTGGACAAGTGCTATGCCGACGCCGTGAGCATCATCAAGGAAAACCGGGCCGACATGGACAAGGTAGTGGCCTATCTTCTGGAGAAGGAGACCATCACCGGTGCCGAAATGGTAGCCATTATCGAGGGCCGGGACCCCTCCACGGTGGAGGACGCCTATGCCTCCACGCTGGCCCATGAGCAGGGCTTCCGCCCCTCTCAGCCGGAGGTCATTGAGCCCGCCGCGAAAAAGGTGCACATGATCTCCGAGAAAATCGAGGCCCCGGAGGCTTCCCCCGGCCCTGAGAAGAAGGCCAACAGCGCAGACAACGCCACCCAGCCGGAAGCGGAGGGTGACAAGCCCGCCGAGCCGAAGCCGGACACCGATTCCGAAGCATCCGAATAACCGCACAGGCGCACGAAATCGTGCGCCTGTTTTAAAAAACATAACTCTGAAAGGAGCGCTTTTTATGATTCGCCTTGCCAGTGAGCAGGATCTCCCCGCCATTGCCGCCATTTATGAGGCCATTTTAGACCACGAGGACGCCACGGGGCTGCACTACACCGGCTGGCAGCGGGGTGCCTATCCCACGCTGGACACCGCCAAGGGCATTTTAGCGGCGGGTACGCTGTACGTCGGCACAGACGAGGACGGTACGGTCTGGGGCAGCATGAACTTTAATGACTGGCAGCTCCCGGAATACGCCAAGGGCCGCTGGACCATTCCGGCGGAGGACAGCGAGGTGGCGGTCATTCACACCCTGACCATCGACCCCAAGCGGGCGGGGCAGGGCCTTGCCCGGCAGATGATCGCCTTTGCCGAGGACAGCGCCCGCAAGCAGGGCAAGACCGTTATGCGCTTTGACACCGGCACAGAAAACGAGGTCTCCAACCACCTCTACCCCGCCATCGGCTATCATCTGGCCGATGTGGTGGATACCTTCTTCATGGGCTACACCCATCGCCCCTTGAATCTCTACGAAAAGAAGCTGTAAGGCTCCATGTAAACCTGTGGTTTACAGTTTTCGCCGTTGGGTTGGTGGCGTTTTGCGGCCAATTCTGCGATACTGCTGCCATGAAAGGAGCTGATCGCTTATGACAACGGGCCAACGCATCGCCCAGAAGCGGAAGGAGCTGGAGCTGTCACAGGAGGCGCTGGGCGCGGAGCTGGGCGTTTCCCGGCAGTCTATTTATAAATGGGAATCCGATTCCGCCCTGCCGGAAATCGACAAGCTGGTGGCCCTCAGCCGCCGGTTCGGCGTGACGGTGGGCTGGCTGCTGGGGGTAGAGGACGCCGCGGAGCCGCCCGCCGGAGAGAGCGGCGAGCTGACGGACATGCAGCTGAAAATGGTGGAGGAAATTGTGGCCCGGTACCGGGAGGCCAAGCCCGTGCGGAGACGGAGGTGGCCTTGGGTCCTCCTCGTTCTGCTTCTGCTTGTGGCGGGTAATAATCTCTCTCACCGGCTGGATGAAATAAAGCAGCAATATAACGGTCTGCAATACGCTGTGCATGATGTGACCGATCAGATCGACAGTATTTCCAATCGGGTAGAGACCATTCTGAAGGCGCAGAACAGTCTGGCCGCCGACTACGGCTCGGAGATCGCAGCCTCCAACCTTGCCGCCAACACCGTGACATTTTCCGTCTACGCCGTGCCCCGGACCTATGTGGAGGGGCTGTCCGTGGAGTTTATCGCGGAAAACGGGACAGAGACCAGCAGCATGGTCGGCAGAGCGGTGGAGAGCACCGACCGGCGCTTTTCTGCTACGGTGTCTATCCACCTGACGGACAGCATCTCTCTTTCCGCCCTGTTCGTCTATCCGGACGGTACCCAGCAGACACAATTGCTGGACACCTACTCCTATCTCTACACCAATTCCATGTCCATGGACGCCAACATTGTTGACAGTGATCTTCAGGGCAAAGCCTCCTATGAAAACGGCGTGCTGACCCTTCTCCCTACCGATTTCGCCGCCGAGGTCATACAGTACGATGACAGCATTTTGCCGGAAACCGCTTCTCCCGCCAGCGTGAAGCTGGGGCTGTTCAAAAACCGGCAGCTTATTGCATGGGCGGAGGAGCTGGACGCACAGCCTGACAGCTTTCACGGCTTTGAGGGCTATACCTTCTACTGCACGCCGAAATCCTACGTTCCCTGCACCCCGGGCGATATTTTTTCAGAGGCCGTGCTTATCACGGACCAATTCGGCCGGCAGCTCATCTGCGAAGCCATCTCCGGCACCTATGTGCTGGCAGAGGACGGTACGCTCGAATGGCCGCCGGACGATTACCATTACAATGCGCCCCTTTCCGACTGGAACTTCGGATGATTCCTTCACGGCCCCGCCTCCGTTTTCGGAGGCGGGGCCGTGTTGTTTTTTGTATATCACCTTTTTTGAAATTCTCCCGGAATTTCTTCGGATTGCGGTTGTATTCCGCCGCATCGCGTGCTATCATACAGGCAAACAGCAGTCTGCTGAGTTTTTTATGTGCAAGAGTTAGAGTATGCTAACTGTATAGTTTGTCTGCGGCAGGCAACACTGACAAAGGAAGCGGGTGAACAGGATGAAGCAGCCCTCAGATTTTTGGGACAAGCACGCGGCGCACTATGACCGCTTTCTGCGCCGGGACATGGCCGCCTATCAGCAGATGTATGAGCTGATCTGCCCCGCTGTCCGGCACAAAACCGTGCTGGAGCTGGCCACCGGCACGGGGCTTATCGCAAGTCACATCATAAACGCCGCGGAGCAAATCGAGGCAACGGACGCCTCGGAGGAAATGATTCATCTGGCCAAGGAAGCAAACCGCTCCTCCAAGCTCCACTTCTCCGTGCAGGATATGTTTCATCTCCCATACGCGGACCACTCCTTTGATGTGGCTATCGTATCCAACGCACTGCACATCGTTCCCCAGCCGGAAAAAGCGCTGGCCGAGGTCTGCCGCGTGCTGAAGGACGATGGGCTGCTCATTGCCCCCACTTTCACCCATGGGGACAATACACTGTGGGGGCAGGTTCAATCCTTTTTCATGCGGCTGTCCGGTTTTCCGCTTCGCAGCAGATGGACCTGCGAGGAATATCTGGCATTTTTGCGGCAGTGCGGCTGGCGCGTCCGAACAAGCCGGGTGCTTCCGGCATCGTTCCCCTTGACCTACGCGGAATGTATCAAATCGGAGGTATGAACCATGTCGAAAAAGGCAACGGAATTTCAGCGGCGGGAAATGAGCCGGATGTACCGGGGCAAGGAGATCTTCAAGCCGATGAACACCGGCTGGATCGATGAGCACGTGGCCTGCGTCCGGGAGTGGGTGGCCAATATCTTCTTCTACCGCAAGGACGGAACCACTATTATGATCGACGCCGGATACAACTATGACCGGCTGGCGGAAAAAATGAGCTGGCTGGGTATCGACCCCAAGAGCATCCGCAATATTCTCATCACCCATCAGGATACCGACCATGTTGGCGCTGTGGAGGCGGACAGTCCGGGACTGTTCCGGGACGCCCGGCTGTATGTGGGGGAAATCGAGAACCGGTATCTCACCGGCGAGGTGCGCCGCAGAGTCATCTATCACCTCTACAGACTGCCGCAGGTAACGATTCTCAATCCGAAAACGCTGCTGCGGGACGGGCAAATTCTGAACATTGACGGCATCAAAATCGAATGCTTCCTCGTTCCCGGCCATACATGGGGACACATCGTCTACCTCATTGACGATAAATACCTCTTTACCGGGGACACCATCTGGCTGGGGGCCGATGGCGGCTACAGCTTCATTGCCGCGCTGGCAGAGGACAACAAGTTAGCTGTCCGCTCACTGGCGGCGCTGGAGACAAAGCTCCGGGAACGGGGGCTGCATCCCCTGTTCATCACGGGCCACACCGGCTGGACAGACGATTTTGCCTTTGCCTTTGCCCACAGGGACAAGCTCTGCTCCCCCTTCGGGAAGCGGGTGCATGACCCCGCCGCCCCCTATGACGCTTATGACGAAGCCGATGATACCGCCGAAAATGCCCACAAGGGCTTTTTGCCGAAGGTCTCTACCCGCCTCGGCTGAAGCGGCTTTTACTAAAAAAAGGACAGGCATCCTAAAGGATGCCTGTCCTTTTTAATATTTGCAAAAAATGCACTCAAGCCTGTGCCTGCTCCAGCTCCATCACACCGTCAATGAGCATCTGCCGGTCCACGGGATACGGCCACACCCGGACATCAATGCCCGCCAGTGCCTTATCCGTCACGGCCTTCAAATCCCCGGGCCGGGCGTGGATATCCGCCAGACGGGTCGGCAGGCCGATGGACTTGCTGAACGCCATCAGCTTGTCCCGCTCTGCATACTGCTTATCCACCGTCAGCATAACCAGTATGCCGTAGGAAACCACCTCGCCGTGGAGGTGATGGTTCTCCTCCGTGGAGGGTAGCACCGTGAAGCCGTTGTACATGGCGTGGGCCATGCCGGTGGTGTAATCCACCTGAACAAAATTGGAGACAAAGCCGGTGGAAATAATGATGGCCTCAATGATCTCCGTCAGTTCCGGCGTGACGCGGTGGGCCTCGCAGTCCGCCATGGCCTGCTCGCCCCAGCGGACGATAGGCTCGGCGCACATGGAGCTCAGGGCAATGCCCATTGCATCGGAATGGGCGGGCACATCGTTCCGGCAGGAAATGGTGCACTCATAGTGCTTGGCCATAGTGTCGCCCATACCGGCCCAGAGATAGCGCACCGGGGCATTGGCGATGATCTCCGTGTCGATGAAGATATGGTCGGGGGGAATTTTAGAGAAGGAGTATTCCCGCAGGCTGCCATCGGGATGATACACAATGCCAAGGCTGGTGCAGGAAGCGCAGGTGGAGGCGATGGTGGGGAAGGTGAAGAACGGGCGGTTCGTTTCGTGGGCCAGCACCTTGCAGGTGTCAATGGCCTTGCCGCCGCCCACGGCGAAGATCATATCGGCGTCCGCCACCTGCGGCCGGAGCATTTCCATATTCTCACGAGACGCCTCGCCGCCGTACCAGAATGTCCCGATGATCTCGATGCCGGAGCCTTCCACCGCCTTGCGGATCTGAGGCTCTGCGGCGGCCAGCGCCTTCCTGCCGCCGATGATAGCGGCCTTTTTGCCATAGGCAGAGCAGATGTTGACAATATCGTCATAGGCGTCAGGGCCTACGGTATATCCCGGAAAAAGAGCTTTTTGCATGATACACCTCGAAAATTTCACTCAGATGGGTTTAGTCCGCGGCAACGGCGCCGGTGCGGACAGGAGCGGACACGGCGGGCGCCTCCACGGTCTCCTCCGCTGCGGCATTGGCGAAGGCGTGCTCCTTGCAGTATTTGCGGTTCTTGTACACGCCCACAGTCAGGAACGGGACCACCACAACGGCGATGCCGAGATAGCCGCAGTAGCCGTAGCCGTACTTGATGATGTTGGTGAGACCCGCCATGGAAATAGTCATGGAGAGAACGATGATAAAGGCGGAGACAATCGCGCTGCGGACCGGGGCGGACTGGATGCCGCTGAACACGGGGAGCTTTTCAAACCGGGCCACGAAGCCGAAGATGGTGGTCACGCCGGTGGAGATGAGGCACAGGAGCAGGCAGGTGCCGTAAACGGCCACCATAGCGGGGATGCCGATGATCTTGCAGACGGTGAGGGTGGGGATGGTGGAGCCGCCCTCCACGGCGGTATAAACGCTCTGCCAGCTCATGAGCATGAACACGGAGAGGACCAGAGCGACGGCGTTCATCACGAAGGAGATCCACATGGCCTTGGCGCAGCCAGCCTTGTTCTTCATGGTGGTGCCGCAGGCGATCATGGTGGGGAGGGTCACGCACTGGAAACCGGCGTAGGTAAAGGCGTTGAGGATGGCCTTAGGCATATTCATGAAGCCAGTGGTCTCAAAGTCGGCGGCGAGGACGGAGAAAATGCTGCTGTCGCTCTTGAAGATGCCGATGACATAGATGCTGATGGCTGTGACCAGAATGGCCATGCCCATGTAGGTGGAGGCGGCCCGGACGATGCCTGCGCCGAAGATGGTGAGCATCAGGACGATGACGCCGACAATGGCGACGCCGATGTAGTAGTTGATGGTGAAGTAGTTGTTCAGGGCGGAGGCTGCACCGGAGATGGCGGCGGCGACGGCCATCAGCACCATGATGTAGAAGAATACCTCGAAGGCCCATTCGATCTTGTCAAAGGGATGATACAGCGTTTCAAAAAGCTGCTTGTAGCTCGTCAGGCCACGGGAGTTGTACATGATCATGGCCTCCCGCATGGTAAGGGTCAAAAGCAGCATGGCCGCGATGGCGGAGATGATGCCGGTCCAGCCCAGACCCACGTAATAGGTGTTGGCTTGGTTGCCGGTGGCGAATCCGCCGCCTGCGTGAGCGGAGAACAGGACCGCGCCGACGGAAAAGGCGGCAAAGAAGGGTGTCTTGGGGACTTTGGTGTTGGTTTTCATGATTTCTACCTCCTGCAAATGTTATCCGATGGTTGGCAGGAAAAACAAAAAACCTTTCGTCGCTCCTGCCGGTTGGCAGAAGAGACGAAAGGTAGAAAACCCTCCGCGGTACCACTCTTCTTTGTTCCCTGTATAGGAAACACACTCAACGGGATACCATCATATCCCTGCTACTGTAACGGGAGCTCCCGTCTGCATCTACTTCCAATTCGACGCAGCCGCTGTACAGCCAGTTCGGCAGCTTGATCGCGCTGTGCCTCGCACCAACCGGCACTTCTCTGAGAGGATCGCCCTGCTTACTACTCTGTGTCATTGCGTTTGTGATGGTTGGATGATAGCAAACCGCTTCGCAAAAGTCAACGGTTTTTTCCAGAGTTTTCTTTCTTTATCCGTTTCCAACAGGCACGGTCCCGCACGGCTATTTTCCTTTTATGCGAAGTGACCATGCAAACTACCCATTGGTCGGCCTATGCCGCGCCCGCTTTCCCAGCGGGCCTCGCGTGGTCATCCGCTGGTCCTGCCGCTCGCCATAGTGCGCCCCGTCAACGCGTTCCGCCGTGATGGGCGCATAGAGATAGCACCGTGCGCCCCCGGTGACATCCACCTGAAGCTGCTGCGGCTCCGGCGCTTCCTCTCCGGAGAGCGCGTAGTACAATGCCGACTGGGTCAGGGGATTGAAGCCTTGCTCCGCCAGCCAGTCCAGCATTCCGGCATAGTCCCCGCCATAGGCCTCCCCCGGCAGCGGTGACCACACATTTTCGGAAAGCTCCGCGCCCACATAGGCCCGGAGGTACAGAGTCTTTTCCTGCTCCGTCCGCACCTCCAGCACAGCCGCGTCGCTCTCATTGAGGCGTCCCGCGTCCGCAAGGCTGCCCTGCGACAGAGGGGCCTCTCCGTAGCGCAGCGTATGCAGCTCCTCCGCCGCCGTATGGCGTAGCCGCGTAAGCTCAGACAGCTCACCGCCGCTGAGCACAGCGCAGAAGCACAGCGCCGCCGGGGCCAGCGTACCCCACTGGGCCGCCAGCACACTCAGCGTGCTCCATAACAGCAGCAAGGACAGGAGACTGTCCCATAAAAGGTTCAGTCCCCTGTCGCTGTGCCTGTTCCATAGCTTTTCAGACCCGGTTGCAGACGGCATCCTCATTCTCCCTTGCTCGTTTTAGCAGACAATACGGTAGCTCTCTCCCGGCTTTTGCTCCGCCGGAAGCAGCACCGCCTCACAGCCGCCGCCCAGCGTAGTACGCACAGGCACAGGCGCAGTCACATCCTCCGCCGCGCTGATGACCGTCACGCCGATCCGGCTGCTCAGAACAGTGGCGTCCTGCGCGTACCGGCCCGCGGACACGATCAGCAGGCGCGTAATAAAGCCGTTTTCATTGACAATGTAGCGGTAGGTGTAGCTCACCTCGTCAACGATCTCCATCCCCAGCAGCCGGCGGACACGGTTCTCACTTGCAAGGAGCCGATGCTCCAGCTCCGTCCGGACCTCATCATCCGTGACCTCGCTGAAATCGAAATTGTTGAAATGCTCGTCCGTGATCTCATCATAGATCGTATCCCACATCTCCTGATAGGCAGATTTATCGCCCACAGCCGTGTAGCCTGCCATGGGATAACGCCATGCGGTCATATAATCGTCTTCCGCGCCCTGCGGCACAGTGATGTGCAGGTGCGCCAGCTCCGTTGCATCATCGTTCCAATCATAGGAGTTGAACCGGAACGGGTACACCATCTGATAGCCGGGATATACTGTCAGGTTCGGGGGCTGCTTGCAGGTAAAGACAATGTCCTTGAGGTTGGAGCACTGGTTGAGTGTATCGTAATACATACTTCCCGTTCTGTTAAAATAGCCGAAAGTGACCTTTTCCAGCGCGGAGCAGCCCGCAAACACGCCGCGGCTGAGGTCAATGCCCTCTGCCGGGCTGGTGCCGGGCAGCGTGACCTCCTTGAGTTTTTTGCAGCTTTGGAACACATAGGAGGCATAGCGTACATCCGCGCTGACGGAATAATCCGGTTTCATCCAGTAGCTCTACAGCTCCACCTGATAGTTCTCGCTCAGCGGCACAAGCCCGGCGGGCTCCAGTACATGACGCCCCACCGTTATGGGATACATGAAGGATACCAGCTCGCCATTCTCCTTCCAGCCGGGGAACAGCTTGGTGAGCACCTTGTTCTCCTTGCCGAAGATACCCTGCTGATAGGCCATCAGGTTCAAAACGCCAGAATAATCTTCAGGGTACTGATTTCCACGATTGAGGATGTCCTCCGGGGCAATAACCGCCCCTCGGACTCCAGCTTCTCTCCCAGCACCACCGTGCGCCCGGTCAGCAGCGTATAGGACACACCGGGGCGCTCAAAGCCCCAAAACTCGCCCTTTACCGGGGTCCATTCTTCGTCATCCAGTGACAGACGATAGGAAACGCAGATAACGATTGTGTCTGCGTCCTCCGGGATATCAACAGGAAATTCCGTAATGATATCGTCGCCCCAGAAATCAAAGGAAATACCGGTGATCTGCACATACCGGTCCGGGCCGAGGTCCTGCTCGGTCCAAGCGTAGTATTCTCCGGTGACAGTATCGTCCACATACGCCTCCAGCGAGTGGAAGATCATCTCCTGCATCATGTTTTTCTGCCCCTTGTAGAGCGCGTCCGCGTGAGCCATATTAGCGGAAAATGGCTGCTGGAAAATAACATTATAGTCATGGTCCGACAGCTTATCCTTCGTCGCATCCGTAAACAAATTCTTGGAGGACCAAGTCCATGACGGCTCAATCGGATCCGTCATGATCGTATCCTTAGAGGCAGAACCAAAGCCCAAGGTCGGATCCTGTCCGTTGGAGGGCGCGGGAGAGGGCGTTGTTCCGCCGCCGGTGGTGCCGCCTGCCGTACCGCCGCCGTTCCCGCCTGCGTTAGCGCCGCTGCCGGAGCCGTTTCCACTGCCGCTCCCATTTCCGCCGCTGCCGGAGCCGCCCTGTCCGCCGTGAATCGTCATTCCGCTGTTTCCGGTATTGCCACCGGGGAGAATCACGTCCGCGCTGTTGGTATCGTCCGTCACCTCATATACACCGTCAACCCCAATGGGGCCGCCGTTTGCGCTGTCCGCAGTACCGGCCGCCGCCCCATCTCCCTGCGCCAGCGCGCCGGTGGGACGGTTCTCCGGGTTAGAGGTATCCTCTCCGTCAAAAAGGTTGTCGGAGGAATTACCCTGCTGGGCCTTGTCCTCCTCCTTTTCCAGAAAGGAGCTGTCATCCTCCCCGGTCTGATCCGTCTGCTTGCCGGTGCTCTCCTGACTGTCCGGGAAAAGAATCTGGTTGTTCTTCATTTTCCGGTCCGTCCCGAAGGGGTGGAAGCCGTTTCCGTTCCGATAGCTGATGCCAAGCTGGACCGCGCCTGCCGTAACGGCCAGTGCCACCGGCACCGCAGTGACGACCTTCATCCGTTTCCAGTTCATCGTTTAGCAGTCTCCTTTCTGTTTTCAATATCCTGCGCGATCTGCCACAGGGCGTCAAAATCAATAGGCTTTGTCAGATGTCCGTTCATGCCGTTTTCCCGGGAGAGGCGCTCATCCTCTACACAGGTGTCCGCCGACAGGGCGTAAATGGGAATATCCGCCGCGTCGGGCCGCGCCAGTCCCCGAATCGTCCGGGCAGCGGTGCGTCCGTCCATCACCGGCATCTGAATATCCATGAGAATCAAATCATAATAGCTGGCGGGCTGCGCCGCAGTCTCCGCGGGCGCCGCCTCTGCGGCAGCCGCCCCTGCGGGGGCCTCCATCACCGGCAGGGATAAAAACACCGTAAAGTCCGAGCCGCTCTCCGGCAGGCTTTCCACCACAATCTGCCCGCCCATGAGCTTTACCAGCTGGTCGGAAATGGCCATACCCAGACCCGTACCGCCGAAGCGGCGGGTGGTGCTGGTGTCCTCCTGCTCAAAGGGGCGGAAAATACGGCTGATGAACTCCGCTTTCATGCCGATGCCGGTATCGTGCACCCGCACCATCAAATCCACCTTACCGTCCCGGAGCATCATCTGCCGGAATGTCACAATGATCTCTCCCTGAGAGGTGAATTTCACGGCGTTGGAGAGGAAGTTGATAATGACCTGACTGATCCGCAGCTCATCGCCGATGACCCAGTCCGCTGTCATCTCCTCAAAATTTGCGGCGTAGTGGATGCCGTTGGCGTCCAGCGTTTTGGCAAACATATCGTACAGCCTGCCGCCCAGCGCCCGCAGGCTGAAGGGCGCCTGCTCCAGTTCCACCTTTCCGGCCTCGATACGGGACATATCCAGAATGTCATTGATGAGAGAAAGCAGATGCCCGGAAAGCTCGTTGGCCTTGGTGAGATACTGCATGGCGGGGTGCTCCGGCGTAAGCCGCCTCTCTGCCAGCGTCAGCATACCGGTGATGCCGTTCATGGGCGTTCATATCTCGTGGGACATTCGGAACAGGAAGCTGGTCTTGAACTGGCTGGCCTCCTCCGCCTGATGCAGCCACCGTTCATAGGCGGCCACCTTCTCCCGCTCCGCCGTGACGCGGCGGATGATAAAAAGGTCATATTCGTTGTCCCCGCAGCGGTGGGCCTTCACCCGGACCCACTGCCCATTTGGAAGCTGAAGGTCTGCGGAAATGTCCTCCCCACCGTCCCAGCTTCAGTATTGCTTTCAGAAGCGGCGGCCCTCCTCCGGGGTCTGGAGCTGCGTCAGTACGGCGGCCAAATCGTTTCGCAGGGTGTCAACGCCCACGCCCAGCACCGCTGTCAGGTCCCCCGCCGCATAAAGCGGCAGCAAATCGCTCCGGCGCAGCAACAGACACGCCTCGTCCTCCTGCTCCGCCAGTTCCCGCAGCATCAGCTGCTCCGGCCCGGAGCCGGGGACGGTCACGGGCACCCGCCGCCGGGCGCCGTTTCGCCGCTCTGACAGCGCCGTTAATAAAATTACCGCCAGCACCAGCTCGCCGCAGCCGATGAGAATCAGATAAAAATGTGCGCCTAAAAATGTCAGCAGCTCCCGCAGCATGGAAATCATCCAATGGTCCTCCCGTCATACAGCAGCCGGTTCCCGTCCGGCATAGATACAAAAGGCGGCGTTTTCAAAACGCCTGTCTACAGACACTTCCCGCCCTTTGTCAAAATTTGACTAATTGATTTATTATAGGCTATTTTCAGCTTCTTTGTAATGCAGAACGCAAAATAAAACTTAAAATTCCAAAGAAAATCGGCCGAAATTGTCCATTCTCTGCCCCAAGCAGCCGAAAAGCACCGGGACCGGAAGCTGTCCGCTTCCGGTCCCGGTGCCGTTTAAGAAATGGAAAAAGAAAAAGGTAATGAAAAAGAGGGTTATCTGAAACGCCGCTGAGCGGCGGAATGGTTGGTCTGCCGATTTGGGACTCCTCCCGGGCGGGCAGTAAGCCGTTGGGGTTTATTTGAAAGAATGGCTTTTTCTCTCGAAATCATCAGCCGGGCCGGTAAGCGGCTCTCTCAACTGGTGATGTCTGTATCATAGTCCCCATTTCTGAAATGGCCATGAAAAATTTGTAAACGGTTCGTAAACGTCAATCATACCGCAGAGCGTCGATGGGGTTGAGGTTTGCCGCCTTCCGGGCGGGGAGATAGCCGAATACAATACCGATTCCGGCGGAGACGCCGAAGGCGATAGCCACCGCCGCCAGACTGGGGCTGACGGTAATGGGGGTATCCAGCATCAGCGTTGCAATGACCGTGGTGGCAACGGACGAGAGGGCATAGCCTAAGCCGATACCCAGCAATCCGCCCAGCGCGGAGGTGGTGGCGGCCTCAATGACGAACTGCCGCAGAATGGCTCCCTCCTTGGCGCCCAGGGCCTTGCGGATGCCGATTTCCCGGGTCCGCTCCGTGACGGACACCAGCATGATGTTCATAATGCCGATACCGCCCACCACAAGGGAGATGGCGGCAATGCCCGCCAGAATGTAGATGATCATGTTTACCATGGAGTTCATTTCCTCTACCATCTCCGCCATGGAGATGACGGTATAGGCGTCATCATCGGAGAAAATATCGTAGAGCTTATTCTCCAAAAACGTCTTGGCCTCGGAGATAGTGTCCGTGTCCTGCACGGTGATGGTGTAGCTGCCAATCGTGCCGGTAAAGCTCAGCCGGGCTGCTGTGGAATAGGGCAGGAACACGCAGTCGTCCGTGCCGCCCTCCTCCAGCTCGCTGCCCTTCTGGGCCATCACACCCACCACAGTAAAGGTGGTGCCGTTGATCTTCAGGGTCTGGCCCACGGCGTTTCCGCCGAAATAGGCCATGTTCAGGTATTGGCCCACGATGCAGACCTTCTTCCGGGCGTTCATGTCCACGTAATCCAGTCCCCGGCCTTGGGCCACCTCGTAGCCCTTCATATCAAAATAATCCTCGCTGACACCGGTGATAGAGGAGGTGGAAATCGTGTCGCTGCCGATTTTCAGCGCGCCCAGCATGGTAACGGTAGGGGAGATTTCCTTGAATAAGTCGGGATTATCCTCCACCAGCGCGTACATCTGCTCCTCGGACACGCTGCGGGAGGAACCCAGGCCTAAGATCTGCACCGTCAGTGAGTCGGTGCCCATGTCGGCAAAGCTGTCCTCAATGTAGCCCTGCATACCGTTGCCGAGGCCCACGATGACAATGACCGCGCACACGCCGATGATGATACCCAGCATGGTGAGGAACGTTCGCATCTTGCTGCTGAGGATGTTTTTAATCGCCATCTGAAAGGTTTCCAGCAGGCTCATGCTTCCGCCCCCTCTCCCACAAGCTCCAGGGTCACCACGGCCTTAGGGTCATGGGCGTCCCCGTCATAGATCACGTGTCCGTCCTCCAGACGGATGATGCGCTGTGCCTGCACGGCGATGGAGTTATCATGGGTAATGAGCACCACCGTGTTTCCGGCATCGTGGAGCCTTTTCAGCATTTCCAGCACCTCCCGGCCGGTGTGGGAATCCAATGCGCCGGTAGGCTCATCCGCTAAGATCACCGCCGGGTCCCCCGCCAGCGCCCGGGCGATGGACACCCGCTGCTGCTGGCCTCCGGAGAGCTGCATGGGCTTGTGCTTCAGCTTATCCCCAAGGCCCACCAGCTCCAGCGCCAGCCGCGCCCGCTCGTGGCGCTCCGCCTTGGGAACGCCGGCATACATCAGCGGCACCTCTACGTTTTCCTGTAAATTCAGCTTGGGCAGGAGGTTATACTGCTGAAAAATGAAGCCCAGCATTTTATTGCGAATCTCCGCAAGCTGGTTGCGGTCCATCCGGCCTACGTCCTGCCCGTCCAGCAGATACGCACCACTGGTGGGAACATCCAGACAGCCGATGATGTTCATGCAGGTGGACTTACCGCTGCCGGACTGGCCCACGATGGCTACAAATTCTCCCTTTTGGATTTGAAAAGAGATATGGTCCGCCGCCTTGACGGTGGTATCGCCCATCTGGTAATACTTGCAGACGGACTGAAATTCAATGAGAGCGCTCATTTAGAAGCCTCCTCCCGGGCCACCGCCGCCGGGGCCACCGGAGGGCATTCCTCCGCCGCCTCCGGGCATACCGCCTCCCATATCGCCGCCGGGCATACCGCTCATCATCATATCAGAGCCGGAGGATGCTGTCCGCAGATAGGCAACGGTGTCCCCCTCCTGTAGACCGGAGGTGATCTCAATATAGCTGTCATCGCTGACGCCGGTGGTCACCTGCACATAGGCGTATCCCTCCGGAGCCTCCTGCTCCAGAGCATTGGCAGCGCTGGGGGAATCGGAGGTCACAAGGACGGTATCGCCCCGGTTCACCGCAAGGCTGGGAATGGCCAGCACACCGTCGGCAGAGGACAGCACGATCTCCGCGTCCACGTTCATGCCGGGCCGCAGGCCGTCGGTATCGTCAATGCGGACAGTGACAGGATAAGTTGTCGTACCACCGGAGGTTGTACCCACCACGGAGACCTTGGTCACCACGCCGGTGAAGGTCTGGCCTTCCTTGGCGTCGGAGGTGACGTTCACCGTCTGGCCCACCTCTACATTGTCAATGTCCAGCTCGTCGATATTCAGCGTCATCTCAAGATACGTCAGATCATAGATGATGCAGAGAGTATTGTTGGAATTGCTGCCAGTACCCACGTTGTCCCCGGCCTTCACCGTCTTTTCCACCACGGTGCCGGTAATGGGGGAGGTCACCATATAATCGTCCAGCCGGTCCTGGGCGCTTTCCAGACTGGCCTTGGCGTTTTGAAGCTGATTGTCCACGCTGTCGCCGGTGATGGTGCAGATGCGCTGGCCGCTGGAAACGCTGTCGCCGGGCATCAGCGTCAGGCCGCTGACCTTGCCAGAGGCCGTGGCGGTAATGGTGGAGCCGGTGCCGATCTTCACGGTGGTCTGGCCGTAGCTGGTGTAATTGCCTACCACGGCGCTGGCGGTGCAGTCCCCGGAGACCAGACCGGGATTCGCAGCCTTTACCCGCACGGTGGTCATTTTCATGCCGGTGCCATTGGCAACAGAACTGCTACCGATCTGGGCCACCGTACCGTCAATATACCCGGCGTAGCCGTTGAGGTAAATTTTTGCAGGCTGCCCCACATAGAAGTCCCCGTCCTTGGCGTAGGAGAATTGGAAATCGATGGTCAGGTCATTGCTGGCGCTGATCCGACACAGCTCTGTACCGGCGGAAACAGCATCGCCGTTGCTGACATACACCTCGCTGACGGTGCCGCTGATGTCCGCCATGGGGTACTTGGCCTTCAATGCCTGGGTATAATTGGTCTGGGCCTGTGTTTCCGTGGTGGAGACATCGGAGGAATCGATGGTGTAGAGAAGCTGGTCCTTCTCCACGATATCGCCCTCCTCAAATGTGTCGCTGAGGACCTCGCCGGATACCAGCGTGGTAACAGTATAGGAATCGGCGGGCTGCAGCGTACCGCTGCCAGTGAGGGCATTGGTGATGCTCCGCTTTTCCACGCTGGCGGTGGTGTAGGTAGTCTCCGCCTTGGCGGCCTTGGCGCGGGTGCGGCTCAAAAACGCGGTGCCTCCGCCGATGACCGCTACCGCCAGCACGCACAATACGATCCACCTTCTGCCTTTCTTTCCCGAAAGCAGCTTCTTCAGCTTGCCCTCCGTCTTCTGTGAAGACATATTCTCTGCCATATTTTTTCATCCTTTCCAGCAGTTTTCAGTTTGCGTATTTCAAGGTAACACCCAATGCTGAACCGACGCTGAAAAAAATACGGCTTTTTTGAAAACTTTCACGGCAGCTTTCAGCTTTATTTCAGGGAAGTGCCGTATGGTAGACTCATCAAATAATCTCACGAAATGAGGTACATAGGTATGAAAGTGCTGGTGATCGAGGATGAAAAAATGGTGGCGGAGTCCATCCGTGCCATTCTGGAAAGCAAGGGCTTCGAGGTGGAGACGGTCTACGATGGCGAGGCCGGAACAGAATACGCGGAGCTTGGCATTTACGATCTTTTGATTTTGGATGTGATGATGCCAAAGCTCAACGGCTTTCAGGTGGCCCGGCAGGTGCGGGCCGACCGGTGCAGCACGCCCATTCTGATGCTCACCGCCCGCTCGGACATCGAGGACCGCATTCAGGGCCTCAACGCCGGTGCGGACTACTATTTGACAAAGCCCTTTGATTCCCGGGAACTGCTGGCCTGCGTCAACGCCCTGCTGCGGCGGCAGGGCGATCAGGTGGACGAGCTGCGGATGGGAAACACCGCGCTGGACCTTGCCTCCTGTACGCTGGTATGCGGAGAAAACAGCGTCCGCCTGTCCGCCCGGGAATTTGACGTCATGCGCTTTTTACTGCAGGGCAAGGGCCGGGTGCTGTCCAAGGAGATGATTTTGGCCCGGGTCTGGGGCTACGATTCCAGCGCCGTGGAAAATCATGTGGAGGTCTACATGGGCTTTTTGCGGAAAAAGCTCCAGAGCATCGGCTCCAATCTGAAAATTGAGGCTATCCGCCGCTTGGGCTACCATCTGGAGGTGGCGGAATGATTCGGCGTCTGCGGCTGAAATTCATCTGCGTGAATATGCTCATCGTCACGGTGATGATGGGCGTCATCTTCGGTCTTGTGTACCACTTTACGCAGACGGGACTGGAAACTCAGAGCGTTTCCATGCTGCAAAGCATTGCGGCGGAGCCGTTTCGCCCTAACCGTCCGGGAAAGCCGCCGGAGGGCGTCCAGCTCCCGTTTTTCATGCTGGAGCTGGACGAGGATGGCAGCCTCACCGCCGCGGGCGGCGGCTATTATGACCTGACGGACGAGGAATTTCTCAATACGCTGGTCTCCGCCGCCGATGAATCCGATGCGCCCATCGGTGTGCTGCCGGAATACGGCCTGCGGTACTGCCGCAGCGTCACCCCCTTTGGGGAGCGCATCGTCTTTGCCGATATGTCCAGTGAGCAGGCGATGCTGTCCCATCTGCTGCAAACCTGCGCGGTCATCGCGGTGCTGTGCTTTGCCGCATTCCTGCTTATCAGTTGGCTGCTGGCCCGGTGGGCCGTGCAGCCTGTTGAAAAGGCGTGGCAGCAACAGCGGCAGTTCGTGGCGGACGCCTCCCATGAGCTGAAAACGCCCCTGACGGTCATTATGACCAACGCGGAGCTTTTGAACAGCCCGGACTTTGACGAGGCCCGCCGCAGCCAGTTCGCCGCTCACATCCTCACCATGTCCCGGCAGATGCGCCGGCTCATCGAGGAAATGCTGGAGCTGGCCCGGACGGACAACGGTCGTTCTCTTTCCAGCTTTGCGCCGGTGGACCTCAGCCGCCTTGTCAGCGACGCTCTGCTGCCCTTTGAGCCAGTATTTTTTGAAAAGGGCCTGACCCTGACCTCCGACATCGTGCCGGAGGTCACTGTCCTTGGCAACGGACAGCATCTGCGTCAGGTAGTGGATATTCTGCTGGACAACGCGCAGAAATATTCCGATGTCCCCGGTGAGGTTACGGCAGTCCTCACCCGACAGGGCAGCCGGTGCCGCCTGTCGGTGTCCAATCCCGGCCCCGCCCTCTCCAAAGAGGAGCTGCGGAGTATTTTCAAACGCTTTTACCGGGTGGATTCGGCCCATACTCAGCGAGGCAGCTACGGCCTCGGCCTCTCCATCGCCCGGAACATTGTCGCCCATCACCATGGCCGCATCTGGGCCGAGAGCAAGGAGGGCCGCGTCACCTTTACCGTGGAGCTGCCGGTCAGAGCGTCTGCCCGGTCATAGGGGCTTTGACTTTTCCGCCGGAAGCGGTTAAAATGGAGAAAATCTTTGATACGGCGTATCCGCCGGGAAAGGTGCCGCCATGGAACGTGCCTCCGGAATCCTGCTTCCCCTGTTTTCCCTGCCCTCCCCCTACGGCATCGGCACAATGGGCCGCGCCGCCTACGAATTTGCGGATTTCCTTCACGCTGCCGGGCAGCGGTACTGGCAGCTTTTGCCCCTCGGCCCCACCGGCTATGGGGACTCCCCCTATCAGAGCTTTTCCACCTACGCCGGAAACCCCTATTTCATCGACTTGGAGCTGCTGGCGGAGGACGGCCTTTTGACGCAGGCGGAGCTGTCCGCCCGCGAGTGGGGGAACGATCCCCGGCGGGTAGATTACGGCGCGGTCTATGAAAACCGCCTGCCCCTGCTGCGTCTGGCAAAGGCCCGGGGCTGGCAGCGGGACCGGGACGCCGTGGCCGCCTTTGCGGCGCAGAACGCCGCGTGGCTGCCGGACTATGCCCTGTTCATGGCGCTGAAGGAGCGGTTTGGAATGAAGCCGTGGCAGCAGTGGCCTGAGGACATCCGTCTGCGCCGCCCAGAGGCGCTGAAGCGCTGCCGGGCTGAGGCACAGGAGGAAATCGAATTTTACACTTATGTACAATTTCTGTTTTTCCGCCAGTGGAACGCTCTGAAAGCCTATGTCAACGGCCTTGGCATCCGCATCATCGGGGACGTTCCCATTTATGTTGCCATGGACTCCGCCGACGTCTGGGCGGAGCGGGCTATGTTCCAACTGGATTCCCACGGCTTTCCCACAGAGGTCGCCGGTGTCCCGCCGGACTACTTCAGCGCTGACGGACAGCTCTGGGGAAATCCTCTGTACGATTACGAGGCCATGAAGCACGATGGCTTCGGCTGGTGGATTCGCCGCATTGACGGTGCGGCACGGCTGTATGATGTAGTCCGCATTGATCACTTCCGGGGCTTTGCCGCCTATTGGGCCGTTCCCTACGGAGAGACCACCGCCAAAAACGGACATTGGATGCCGGGGCCGGGCATGGATTTGGTTGGTGTCCTCACCGGCTGGTTCCCCAACCTTTCCTTCATTGCTGAGGACTTAGGTACCCCCGCCCCGGAGGTCACGGCTTTGCTGAGCGTCTCCGGTCTTCCGGGAATGCGGGTGCTGGAATTTGCCTTTGACAACCCACAGGGGCAAAGCCCCTATCTGCCCCATCGCTGCATTGAAAACTGTGTCTACTATACCGGCACCCACGATAACGCTCCGCTTTCGCCGTGGCGAAGCGAGGCGGAGCCGGAGGCTCTTACCTTTGCGGCGCAATATTTGGGCCTGAACCCGCAGGAGGGCTTCTGCGCCGGAATGCTCCGGGGCGGCATGATGACCTCCGCCAAGCTGTTTGTCTCCCAGATTCAGGACTGGCTGGAGCCGGAGGATGTTGGCCGCATCAACACCCCCGGCACCGCGCAGGGCAACTGGCAGTTTCGCCTGTCCCCCGGTGTGCTCAGCGACGAATTAGCGGCGCACATTCGGGCCGTTACGGCCCGCTATGGCCGCCTGCCGGACTGCGCCGCACTGAAAGCGGCCTCTTCACAGCCAATGCTGCACCTGTAAAGTAAAAAAATCCCCGACACCTAAGTGTCGGGGATTTTTCATGTGTTGCTTCAGGCACTTATGCCTGCGGGGCAGAAGCGGCAGCAGCCTCCTCCGCAGCCTTCTTGGCAGCGGCAGCCTTCTCAGCCTGAGCCTTCTTAATGGCCTTGTACTTCTCCTTCTCCTCAGCAGTTGCCTTGGGGAGGATGGCGTCACGGGGGCAGACCTTGGTGCAGAGCTTGCAGCCCACGCACTTGTCATAGTCGATGACAGCCACGCCGTTGACCACATGGATAGCGTCCTTCTTGCACTCCTTCTCGCACAGGCCGCAGCCGATGCAGGAGTTGCCGCAGACACTCATAGCAGCCTTGCCCTTATCCAGGTTGGCACAGGCCACATGGACCTTCTTGCTGGCGGGCACGGAGGTGATCAGGCCGCGGGGGCAGGCCTTCATGCAGGCGCCGCAGTTGGTGCATTTCTCAGGGTCCACAACGGCGGTGCCGTTGGGGCCGATGGACATAGCGCCGAACTGGCAGGCGTTCACGCAGGAGCCGAAGCCCAGGCAGCCGAAGCGGCAGTCCAGAGGACCGGCAGCAACCTTGGTGGCAGAGAGGCAGTCATGCACGCCCACATACTCAAAGCGCTTCTTAGCAGCCTCGCCGCCGTTGCAGCGGACGAAGGCCACCTGACGCTCGCCGGAGGGAGCGGCCATGCCCATGATCTCGGCGATGGCGGCAGCATTGTCAGGGCCGGCGGGGGCGCAGGCGTTCACAGGTGCGTTGCCGGCTAAAATGGCGGCAGCGCAGCCGGCGCAGCCGGGATAGCCGCAGCCGCCGCAGTTCGCACCGGCCAGATGGCTGAGGATTGCTTCCTCGCGGGGGTCCTTTTTGACCTCAAAAATCTTGGAGGCCACGGACAGGATCAGTCCGAACAGAGCGCCCAGCGCGCCCAGAACCACAATGGCGTAAATAATATTTCCCATCTTTCCTTCCTCCTTACCAGACCTTCAGGCCGGAGAAGCCCATGAAAGCCAGCGCCATCAGGCCGGCGGTGATCAGCGCGATGGGGAAACCGTCCCAGCACTTGGGGTAATCAGCGAACACCAGACGCTCACGGATGCTGGCAAACAGCACGATGGCCAGCAGGAAGCCCAAGCCGCCGGTAATGCCGTAAACCACGGACTCGATGAAGTTGTAGTTGTTCTGCACGTTCAGCAGCACCACGCCCAGCACGGCGCAGTTGGTGGTGATCAGGGGCAGGTACACGCCCAGAGCGGTGTACAGAGAGGGCATGGACTTCTGCAGGAACATCTCAATGAACTGCACCAGAGAAGCGATGACCAGAATGAATGCCACCGTCTGCATATACGCAAGGTCCAGCGGGATCAGGATGAACCGGTTCACCACGAAGCACACGGCGGAGGCCAGACCCATAACAAAGGTAACGGCCACGCCCATGCCAACGGCGGTATCCACCTTCTTGGAAACGCCCAAGAACGGGCAGCAGCCCAGGAACTGGGAGAAGATGAAGTTGTTTGCAAGGATCGCGCCCAGCGTGATCGAAAGCAGCTTAAAGATTTCCATTATTTGCTCTCCTCCTTATCCTTCTTGGGACGAGCCAGAGCCCACTGCATGGCAGCGATCAGAGCAGCCAGCACCAGGAAGCCGCCCACAGGCAACGTCAGCATACCCACGCCGAAATCGGAGGGGAAGATCTGAACGCCGTTGGCGCCCAGCACGCCGCCGCCGAAGGCGCCCTTGCCGAGGAACTCACGGATGATGCACATGGCCAGCAGCACCCAGGTGTAGCCGATGCCCTGGAAAATACCGTCAAACATAGAGGCCACAACGCCGTTCTTATAGGAGAACGCCTCGGCACGGCCCAGAATGATGCAGTTCACCACGATCAGGGGGATGAACACACCCAGAGAATTGGCAAGGTCGGGCAGGAACGCCTGAATGGACAGGTCCACGCAGGTCACGAAGCCCGCGATCACCACGATAAACATGGCGATACGGATTTTATCGGGGATGATCTTCCGCATAGCGGCAATGATCATGTTGGACAGCGTCAGGATGATGGTAACGGCCACACCCATGCCGATGCCGTTGAAGAAGGAGGTGGTGATGGCCATGGTAGAGCACATACCCAGCACCTGAACCAGAACGGGGTTCTGCGTCAGCAGACCGTCCTTGAATTGCTTACCGATATTCATGTTTCAATGTCCTCCTCTCTTAGCCGATAACGCCGGCCACAGCCAGCGCGGCATTGACGCCGGTGGTCACACCCTTGGTGGACACGGTGGCGCCGGTAATGGCATCCACGTTGGAGCCGACGGACAGCGTACCGTCAGCGGCAGACTTGCCGATGAACTGGTCCAGAACGCCGGTGCCGTTGGTCAGAGGCTCGTTGCCCATGACCTTGGAGCCGATACCGGAGGTCTCGGAGTTGGTGACGATGGAAACGCCGGTCACGGCGCCGTCCATGTCAATGCCCACCATCATGGAGATGGTACCCTGAGAGCCGGAGGACTCCACATTGATGGCATAGCCAATGGGCTGTCCGCCGGACTGCGCCTGATAAACGGCAGCCAGCGTGCCGCCCTGTGCGGTAGCCGCGGCGGTCATATCATCGGTAAGGTCCATAGCGTCGGAGAAATCGTCAGCGCTGATGACCTCCTTCATAGCGGTCACGGTCTTTTCCCAAGTGATAGCTGCGATCTTGTCCTTGGTAATGCTGTTGACCCAGCCCAGAACACCGGCCACAACCATGCAGGTCAAAAACAGCGTCACAGTCAGCTTAATGATGTACTTGGGGTCCATATCGACCTTGTTTTTCACTTCGTTGCTCATTTCGCGGCTGCCTCCTTCTTGTCGGATTTCACCACGCCGAACCGAACGGGCTTGGTGTACTTGTCGATGAGCGCGGTGCAGCAGTTCATCACCATGATGGAGTAGCACACGCCCTCATTATAGGAGCCAAAGTACCGGATGAACACGGTGAACAGGCCGCAGCCGATGCCGTAGATGAGCTGGCCCTTGGCAGTAACGGGAGAGGTGGCATAGTCGGTCGCCATGAAGAAGGCGCCGAGGAACAGGCCGCCGCCGAAGATGCTGTAGAGCATATACTCAACGCCGGAGCCGGCCTTGGGGAACAACAGGGTCAGCACGGCCACGGTGGCGATATAGGCTACGGGAGTCTGCCAATTAATGACCTTGCGCCACAGCAGATACACGCCGCCGATGAGCAGCATCAGCGCGGAGATCTCGCCCATGGAGCCGCCGATCTTGCCGAGGAACATATCGCCCACGGAGGCGATCTCCTTCAGGCCGTCCATGTTGCCGGTCTTCAGATAGGCCAGCGGGGTGGCGGCGGACACAACATCCACCGGCATACCGCCGCCGATAGCGGCCTTGGTGCCGGCAGGCAGCCAGGAGGTCATGGTGCCGGCATAGCTGGCCAGCAGAGCAGCACGGCCTGCCAGAGCGGGGTTCAGGAAGTTCTTGCCGATGCCGCCGAAAAGCTGCTTGACCACAACGATGGCAAAAAAGTCACCGATGAGAATCATCCACAGCGGGGTGGTGGCGGGGCAGACAAAGGCCAGCAGCATACCGGTGACCACAGCGGAGAGGTCGCCGACAGACTGGGGCTTGTGCATGATCTTGCGGTACAGGCCCTCGAACACCACGCAGCCGATCACGGACACGGCGGTGAGGAGCAGAGCCTCCACGCCGAAGTAAATGATGGCCCAAATCAGAGCCGGACACATGGCAATGATGACGTCCAGCATGATAGTGCGGGTGGTTTCACTGCCGCGGATATGGGGATTGGAAGTGGCAATGAGCTTCAAATTCTTATAATCCGTCATCTCTTATGCCTCCTTCTTTTCTGCCGCGGCCTTCTTGGCCTCAGCGGCGGCCTTATCGGCTGCCATCTTGTTCTTGACGAGCTGCTTGCCGGTCTTGAACATGTGGGTCAGGTGCATCCGGGCGGGGCAGGCATACGCGCAGGCGCCGCACTCCATGCAGTCCATGATGTGCGCCGCGTTCAGCTCATCCACCATGCCCTTTTCGGCATACTGATACATAAAGAGAGGCTCCAGATGCACGGGGCAGGCGGCAACGCACTTGCCGCAGCGGATGCACTGGGGATGCTCAACAGTCTGCTCTTCCTTCTCGCAGAACGCCAGAATAGCGCCGGTGCCCTTGGCCACGGGGATATCCGCGGTATACTGGGCCATGCCCATCATGGGGCCGCCGGCGATAAGCTTGTAAGTACCGTCCTTCACGCCGCCGCAGGCATCCAGCAGCAGAGACACGGGGGTGCCGATGGGGCACTCGATGTTCTTGGGGTCCACAATGCCGGAGCCGGACACGGTGACAACCTTGTTCACCACGGGCATACCGGTGGTAATGGCCTTGAAGATGCAGATGGTGGTGTTGATGTTGAACACCGCGCAGCCCACATCGGCAGGCAGGCCGCCGGGAGGCACCTGACGGCCGGTGATGGCCTGAATGAGCTGCTTCTCACCGCCCTGGGGGTAACGGCAGCGCAGGGGCTCCACCACAACGGGGGCCTTCTTCTCGGCAATGACCTTGTTCAGCGCGTCAATGCCGTTTTGCTTGTTGTCCTCAACGCCGATGACAACCTTGTCCACGCCGAACATCTTGGCAAGATAGGTAGCGCCACCGATGATGTCCGCCGTGCGCTCCAGCATGGCCCGGTGGTCACCGGTGATGTAGGGCTCGCACTCAGCGCCATTGATGAGCACGTCCTTGACCTTGCCGATGCCGCCGGAGATCTTCACGTGGGTGGGGAACGTTGCGCCGCCCATACCGACGATACCGGCGTTCTTGACGATCTCAATCATTTCCTCCACTGTCAGGGCATCGGGGTCGGCAGGTGCCTTGACCTCTTCGCTGATTGTGTTCTGGAAATCATTTTCGATCACCACGGACATCATGTTGCCGCCCATGGAATAGGGACGGGGCTCGATGGCCTTGACTGTACCGGAAACGCTGGCATGGATAGGGGCGCCCAGCCCCTTGAATTCGCCGATCTTCTGGCCCACCTTGACCTGATCGCCCACCTTGACGGTAGGCGTGCAGGGAGCGCCAAAGTGCATCGACATGGGGATGACCACGGTGGCCGGCGGTGCCAGCTGCTCGATGGCCTTTTCATTGGTCGCGGCTTTCATATCATGGGGATGAACGCCGCCAAAGAATGCTTGTGCCATTGTCTTCACCTCATTTTTACTCCATTGATAGCTGCCGAAGAACGCCCTGCCGCACCATTGGCAATGGCATGGCAGGCCATGCTTCGGCATACTACCACATACTGAAGCAGATTTTACACCATGATTTCAAAAATGTCCAGTCTGTGAACGTATTTTTTGTAGAAAATTTGTCTCTTTCCTGCCAAGTCCCTGTGATTTCGGCTATTTTCTGGAAAAACACTGTGGATTTTTTGACAATCTCGCCGCCGTGTTTTCCGTGGGCGGCTCCCTTGTCTTTTGCTGAGAGATATGCTACACTGCTCTCATCCTGAAATTTCAAAAACGCGCTTCCCTCGGAGGCGCACGGAGGTCTTTATGAACACTGTTTTGAACCGTCCCGCTCTGAAGGCGCAGGCCCGGGAGCTGCTGCGGACCGCGCAGGTCTCCCCCAAGGCGTTTATGGTGCTGTACTACAGTGTACTGGTGCTTTTAGATGTCCTTATCTCCTTTCTCCCCAGTGAGGGGCTGGCCGGTATGTTCATCACCACGCTCTCTGAGCTGTTCTCTTGGGTCCTCGGTGCCGGCCTTGTGCTCTATTTCATGGGAATCCGCCGCCGGGAGCGCATGGAGTTCGCCACATTATTTGATGGGTTTTCCTTTGCCGGAAAGCTCATTGCCCTGAACCTTGTGGTCAACGCCTTCACCGCCCTGTGGAGTTTGCTGCTTGTGTTCCCCGGCTTCATTGCCTTTTACCGCTACCGCTTCGCGGCTTATAATCTCTATGAAAACCCGGACATCGGCATCTTCGAGGCCCTGGACCGCAGCAAGCGGCAGACCCGGGGCATGAAAATGCAGCTCTTCAACCTGGATTTGAGCTATTTTGGCTGGATCGTGCTGGCCGCGCTGCCGAACCTGATTGTAAATATCTCTCAGTACATCTCCGTAGGCGGCGACGTTACCGCCTATCTATCGCTCTCCACGCCCCTCCCCCTGTCTCTGCTGTGCACCGCATGGTCCTTCGCGGTGGCGCTTTTCTATCTGCCGAACTGGCAGTGCGTGCTGCTGGACTATTATGACGCCGCCAAGGCGGCTACACAGGAGCCCCCCGCCGCGCCTGATTTCCTGTAACCACCATGCTGACCTACCCCATGGAGGAGCGCGGCTCCCTACCTTTATATGAATATCTCTGCCGCTCTATCCGTTCAGATATTCTCAGCGGCGCGCTGCCTGCCGGGACCCGGCTGCCCTCCAAGCGGGCGCTGGCGGAACATCTGCGGGTCTCCGTCATCACCGTGGAGGGGGCGTACAGCCAGTTGGAGGCAGAGGGCTATCTGCAGGCGCGGCCCAAGCGGGGCTTTTTCGTCTCCGCCGTGGAGCGACCCCTGCCCGCCGCCGAGGAGCCGCCCGCCGCTGTTCCCCCGGAGCCGCAGTCGCCGCAGGCGCGGCTGGATTTGAGCCGCAACCGGGTGGATACCGCACGCTTCCCCGTTTCCACATGGGCAAAGCTCACCCGGCAGGTGCTCTCCGAGGCGCCGGAGGCTCTGCTGTCCCCTGTTCCCCATCAGGGACTTCCCGCTCTGCGGCAAGCCATTGCCGATGAACTGCGGGACCTCAAGGGTATGGCAGTCTCTCCGTCCCAGATCATTATCGGCGCCGGCGCCGAGTATCTCTACCTGCTGCTGGCCCAGCTTTTGGGCCGGGATACGGCCTTTGCCGTGGAAGACCCCGGCTACCCCAAAATCCGTCAGGTCTATCGGGCCTGCGGCGCTGCCTGTGTCCCCATTCCGCTGGACGGACAGGGCATCGACCCGGCGGCGCTGGCCGCCTCCGGCGCCGGGGCCCTGCACATTTCCCCCAATCACCAGTACCCCACCGGACTCGTTACCCCCATTGCCCGCCGGCAAGCGCTGCTGCGCTGGGCGGAGGACACCGGCGGCACCATCATTGAAGATGACTATGACAGTGAGTTTCGCTTTACGGGCCGCCCCATCCCCACGCTGCAAAGCATTGACGCTCGGGGACGGGTGGTGTACTTAAACACGTTCTCTCAAACCATTTCTCCCTCCATGCGCCTCGGCTTTCTGGTGCTGCCGCCCCGGCTTTTGGAGCGCTACCGCCGGAATTTAGGCTTTTACGCCTGTACCGTTCCGGCGCTGGAGCAGCACGTTTTGGCCCGCTTCATTTCCGGGGGACACTATGAGCGCCATCTTGCCCGAATGAGGAAGGAGTATCGGGAGCGCCGGGGTGCGGTCCTTGAGGCGTTCCGCCTCAGCCCGCTTTCCCAGCGGGAGATCGGAAGAGCGTCGTGTAGGGAAAGAGTGTAGATCTCGG
>UQMC01000009.1 GCA_900542115.1 uncultured Oscillibacter sp.
ACGGCGACCACCGAGATCTACACTCTTTCCCTACACGACGCTCTTCCGATCTCGTTTTTCAGCTCCTCATCGTAAACGGCGCGATCGCCGCCGATGAACTTGGGCCGGGTCCGGGCCGCAAGGACCATGGCCTGCCCGATGTGGTTCTGGGCCAGCCGCACCGGCACCGCCACTTTTTTCAGGTGCATTCCGATGAGCGTACCGCCGATGTCCAGTCCGGCATCCGCACGAATTTCCTCCAGTGCCGCCGGATGCCGGAACGCCTGATAGGCGGCGGTCGCAAAGGAGCTGCCCGCCTTGGGCTGTGGCACCACATTGACGATCTCCGCGCCGGGAACGGCCTCCCGCTCCACGATCAGCGCCCGGTTCAGGTGCTCGCAGCACTGGGCGGCCATGTAAACGCCCATGGGGGTGAATACGCTGTCAAGCCCCCGGAAAATGGCGTTGGCAACCTCCGGTGTGGACCAGCTTCCCACCTGATGCCCCACCACCTCGCTGGTGCTGCATCCGATCACCACGATCTGTCCCTTATGCAGTCGGGCCGCCTCCGCCAACTGCCGGGCCGCAGCGGCCGCCTCCTGCCGAATTTGCTCCAAAAGCCCGGAATCCTGCAATTCATGTACAATCCCTGCCATCGTTGACCATCCTTTCACACGCCGAAGCTCGTTTTCCAAAAAGCGGTACAAGCCGTGAGAGGCAAAAGCCTCTCACGGCGTTCCGTTGATTTCTGTCAATTAGAGACCCAGACCGGCCTTCTTCGTGACCTTTGTGCTCTCCAGCACCACAGCCAGCACCATGCCGATGGCAATACCGGCCACGCCCTGCACAATGTTGCCGGGAATGCTGGCCGCTGCGGCCAGACCCTTGCCCAAAATCGTGGAGGCGTAGGCGAAATAGCCCAGCACCATAATGACCTCGCCCACAATGCCGCTGACCAGCATGGCGTTCTTGCCGCGGCCCAACGCTCTGAAAATCAGCGCGGCGGCAATGGCGTCCACCGCCTTAATGACCAGCGTGCCGGGGGCATAATGAGCATAGACGCCCAGCAGGTCCACCAGCATGGAACCGATACCGGCAGCGGCGCCGCCGTACCACGGGCCCAACAGCCAGCCGGAGAGCAGCACGAAGCAGTCGCCCAGATTGACATACCCGCTCATGGGAGAGGGAATCTGAATGATGCTGGTGGCCACATACACCAATGCTGCCATCAGGGCGCTGAGAACTAACTTCTTAACTTTCTGATCCTTCATCACAATCACCTGTTCCGGCGCATTGCGCCTGTTATTATTGGCAGTATACCGCATATTGATATTATCTCAATATCCAGAATTTACAAAAATAATAAGGTCAGATAAAAATACAACCTATCGCTCGTTCCTTTTGGTAACGTTGGGGGAGAAAAATCACCCAAGAAAATGCAAAATAATATAAAAAAGGAACGTCCAGCGGACGTTCCTCTCATTGGCTTATTAACCGATCTTGTTGAGCTTCAGGGTCATAGCGCTCTTGCGGTGAGCAGCCGTGTTCTTGTGCAGAACACCCTTGGCGACAGCCTGATCGACCTTCTTGACCGCAACCTTGTACGCGCCATCGGCCTCGGTGCGATTGCCTTCAGCGGCAGCCACCTCGAACTTCTTGATGGCGGTCTTCAGCTCGGACTTCGTAGCCTTGTTGCGCGCGTTGCGGACCTCACCGATGAGAACACGCTTCTTGGCAGACTTAATATTCGGCAAACCAAACACCTCCTCCTGATATTTCTTGGCGCGGCTTCAGCTTTTTCCACCGTGCAGAATGATATTTTAGCAGAGAACTTTTTAAAAAGCAAGTCTTTTTTTGAGATTTCTTTATTTTTTTGCATAATGCGGATATCTCCGCAGATGATAGGAACAGAAGCACAAGATTTTGTATGCGGGAGGTGTCATTTTTGTTTGAAAAGCGCACAGACCTTGCCTTGGAGGCCCGGGAGCTGTGGCAGGAATCCGCCGGAAAGACTACTCGCCTGCCGGGAGTCAAGGCCCGGGAAACAAAACTGCAGGGCTACCCCCTGACCCGGGTGGACATTCTGGATGAGGCAGGCGAACAAGCGCTGGGAAAGCCCGTCGGCAGCTACCGCACGCTGGACCTCACCGCCTTCTGGCAGCGGGGCGACGGATTTTTCGACCGGGCCGTGCAGGCGGCGGGGCAGCAGCTCCGGGAGCTGCTGCCGGAGCAGGGGACCGTTCTGGTAGCTGGATTGGGAAATCGGGCCATGACGCCGGACGCCGTAGGTCCGCTGGCAGCGGATAGCGTTCTTGTCACCCGGCACCTGCTCTCCGCACAGCCCAAGCAGTTTTCCGGCTTCCGCGCCGTGGCCGCGCTGCGTCCCGGCGTTCTGGGGACCACCGGCATTGAGGCCGCCGAGGCAGTCCTGAGCCTGACGGAACGCCTGCAGCCCGCCGCCGTCATCGCCGTGGACGCGCTGGCGTCCCGCCGGACGGAGCGGGTCTGCGCCGCCCTTCAGCTCAGCGACAGCGGAATCGTACCCGGCAGCGGCGTCGGCAACCACCGCGCCGCGCTGAACCGGGACACGCTGGGCGTGCCGGTCATCGCCGTGGGCGTTCCCACCGTGGTAGACGCCGCCACGCTGGCGGCAGACCTGTTAGAAGCTGCCGGAATCGGGGACATCGACCCGGAGCGGCTGCGAAGCGGCCAACAGGGACTCATGGTCACACCCCGGGACATCGACCTTCAGGTGCGGGAGCTCGGCAAGGTCATCGGCTACGCCATCAACTGGGCCTTGCAGGACTTGGAAATTGAGGAAATCAATGCCCTTCTGAGCTGACGCGCCGCGAGCTGTACACCTGTCAAGACAGGTGTATGGTTTTAAATATCCAGCTCCAGCACCACCGGGCAGTGGTCGCTGCCCATGACCTCGCTCCAGATGTCGGCGCTTTTAATACGCTCACGCAGCCGGTCAGACACGATGAAGTAGTCGATGCGCCATCCGGCGTTGTTTTTCCGGGCGTTGAACCGATAGCTCCACCACGAATATGCCCCGGTCTTATCGGGATAGAGATAGCGGAACGTATCCGTAAAGCCGCTTTCCAAAAGCTGCGTCATTTTCGCCCGCTCCTCATCAGAAAAGCCTGGATTCATGCGGTTGCTCTTGGGATTTTTGATGTCGATCTCCTCGTGGGCCACATTGAGGTCTCCACAGTAAACCACCGGCTTTTTGGCATCCAGCTCATGAAGATAGTCCCGCAGGTCATCCTCCCACTCCATGCGGTAGTCCAGCCGGGAAAGCTGGTCCTTGGAGTTGGGCGTATAGCAGCAGACAAGGTAAAATTCCGGGTACTCCGCCGTAATGACCCGGCCCTCGTGGCGGTGGATGTCTGCGCCGAAATCGCAGGTGACGTTCAGCGGCGTCTGCCGGGTGAACACAGCCGTGCCAGAATAGCCCGCCTTATCGGCGCTGTTCCAGTAGCGCGTATAGCCCGGCAGCTCAAATTCCGCCTGCTCCGGGCGCATTTTCGTCTCCTGAAGGCAGATGACATCAGCGTCGGCAACCGCGCAGAAATCCAGAAAGCCCTTGCCAAGACAGGACCGCAGACCGTTGACGTTCCAAGATACAAATTTCATAGCGTCTCCCCGCCGCCTTTTAGGCGGCATCTTTCAAGTATGCTGCTATTTTATCCGATACGCGCAGAAAATGCAATGTCCGGGCCGTAAATTGCCGGGACGCTCTTGCTCTTTTTGTAAAAGGGGTGTACCATATCATTAAAAAATATTCTGAGGTGAAACGTGAGCAAACGCGGCGGTGTACGGAATATGACCACAGGCAGTCCCCTGCGGCATATCCTTTTATTTTCCCTGCCCCTGCTGGCGGGCAACTTTTTGCAGCAGTTTTATAATATGGTGGATAGCTGGGTCGTCGGCAACTACGTCAGCGACGCGGCGCTGGCCGCCGTGGGCGTGGGCTTCCCGGTGCTGTTTTTGTTCTCCTCCCTGTTCTCCGGCATTGCCACCGGCGGCACGGTGGTCATCGCGCAGGCATTGGGCGCGCAGAAGCCGGAGCGGGTGCAGGCGGCCATCGGCACGCTGTATACCGCCTTTGTCCGGGGCATTCTCCCCATCACCGCCGCAGCCGTGCTGCTGGTGCGGCCGCTGATGGTGCTGCTGCGGGTGGACCCCGCCGCGTGGGCGGAGACCCGGACGTATCTGTTGGTGGTCTGCGCCGGAATTATCGGCAGCATCGGCTATAATCTCAACGCCGGCATTCTCAGCGGCGTAGGCAACAGCTCCGCAACGCTGCTGTTTTTGGCGGTGTCCACCATTTTGAACATTCTTCTGGATCTGACGCTGGTGCTGGCGGCGGGACTGGGCGTTTTGGGCGTGGCGCTGGGAACGGTCATCGCACAGGCGTGCAGTTGGCTTTTCGGCATCTGGTACATCAACCGCAATTACCCGGCGCTGGCCATTCATCCCTTCAGCGGCATTTTTGACAGGAAACTCTTTGCCGAGATCATCCGCATTGGCCTGCCCAGCGGACTCCAGATGTCCCTTGTGGCGCTGGGGGCCATGTTTGTGCTCTCCAAGGTCAACAGCTTCGGCAAGGCGTTTACCGCCGGGTTCAATGTCGGCAACAAGCTGGACACGCTGGCCTTCCTCCCCACCCAGAGCATGGCCGCCGCTGTGATCTCCTTCGTGGGGCAGAACATGGGCGCCGGTCAGGTGGACCGGGCCAAACGGGGCACACTGATCTCCGTGGGCCTTGCCATCGGCTGGACGGTGTTTTCCTCCGTCCTTGTGGTGCTGTTCTGTGACCCCCTCTCCCGTATTTTCTCCCCGAACAGTACCGTGATCGCGGTCAGCGCTGTTTATCTCAAGACCGTAATGCCGCCCTACTTCCTGTTCTCCACGCTGTTCGTGCTCAACTCCGCCATGCGGGGCGCCGGGGACAGCGTATACCCCATGGTCAACGTAGTGGCCTCCGTCATTTTGATTCGCGTTCCGGCACTGTATCTGCTGGCGGACCACCTCGGGCCGGAGTATATGTTCTGGAGCTACGGCATCGGCTGGGTCATCACCTGTGCCCTGTCCGTTTACCATTACGCCGCCGGGAAATGGCTGGGGAAATACCGGGCGGATTAGTTTGTATTCCCTTCGGACATCGATTCCCGAAATAGAAAGAAAAGAGTCAAATATCATGTGGCTCCTGTTAGCGTTAGCGTCCTCGGTCTTTGCGGCCCTGACCTCCATCCTGGCGAAAATCGGCATTGACGGTGTCAATTCCAATCTGGCCACCGCCCTGCGTACCGCCGTAGTACTGGTAATGGCATGGGGAATGGTGTTTCTCACCGGTGCCCAGAGCGGCATTGGGGAGATCAGCCGGAAAAGCTGGCTGTTCCTGATTCTCTCCGGTCTTGCCACCGGCGGCTCATGGCTGTGCTACTATAAGGCGCTGCAATTAGGCGAGGCGTCCAAAGTCATCCCTATCGACAAGCTGAGCATCGTCATCACCATGGTGCTGGCGGCGGTCATCCTAAAGGAGCAGTTCACGCCCAAGTCCATTGTCGGCTGCGCCCTTATTGCCGCCGGTACGCTGCTGATGGTGCTGTAAAAGCGGTTTTTCTTGACAAAAATGGGCGTCCGCTGTATACTTTCGGTATCTTGGAGCAAATTGCATAAAAGCAGGCAATGATGGGGAGAGTACGTCTCCCCCGCACGCAAAAGAGAGTCCCGGAAGCTGAAAAGGGACGCGGAGCGGGAGGCGGAACATGGCCCCGGAGCCGCGCGGAAAGCGCCCTTGGGCGTCCAAGCGCGCCGGGTACGCCCGTTACAGCGGCAGGATGCGGTCCGCCGCACCCGCAAAGGCCCAAGCCGCGAGGCTCGGACGAAGCAAGGTGGTAACACGGCCCTTTCGCCGTCCTTGAGTCACGCACTCAGGGACGGCGTATTTTTTTCAGCAACACGAAATTTAAGTAAGATAGAATCGAGGAATACAACTATGGGAAAAGATACGTTCTATATCACAACACCGATCTATTACCCCTCCGATAAGCTGCACATCGGCCACACCTACTGCACGGTGGCCACGGATACGATTGCCCGCTATCACCGCCTGAAGGGCGAGGACGTTATGTTTCTCACCGGCACGGATGAGCACGGCCAGAAAATCGAGCAGAAGGCCAATGAGGCCGGTGTAACGCCGCAGGAGTTTGTGGACCGCATTGTGGACGGTCCCCGTGGCGTCCGTGATCTGTGGAAGCTGATGAACATTTCCAATGACCGCTTCATCCGCACCACGGACGACTACCATGTCAAGGCCATCCAGCGCATTTTCAGACGGATGTATGACAACGGCGATATCTATAAGGGCACTTACAAGGGCAAGTACTGCACTCCCTGCGAGTCCTTCTGGACGGAGAGCCAGCTCAAGGACGGTTGCTGCCCCGACTGCGGCCGCCCGGTGGTGGACGCTGAGGAGGAGGCTTACTTCTTCCGCCTGAGCAAGTACGCCGACCGTATCCGGGACCTGCTGGAGAACACCGACTTCCTCCAGCCCCGCTCCCGCGTCAACGAGATGGTGAAAAACTTCATCGATCCCGGTCTCGAGGATCTGTGCGTTTCCCGCACCAGCTTCTCCTGGGGCATCCCCGTGGACTTTGACCCCAAGCACGTTGTCTACGTGTGGGTGGACGCCCTGAGCAACTATATCACCGCGCTGGGCTATGAGAATGACCGCTATAATGACTACAAGAAATACTGGCCCGGCATCAACATCGTCGGCAAGGAAATTGTGCGGTTCCACTCTATTATCTGGCCCGCCATGCTCATGAGCCTCGGTGAGCCCGTTCCCAAGCACGTATTCGGCCACGGCTGGCTGCTGCTGGACGGAGGCAAGATGTCCAAGTCCAAGGGCAATGTGGTGGACCCCTATGTGCTGGCGGAGCATTTTGGCGTGGACGCTCTGCGCTTCTTCCTGATGCGGACGTTCCCCTTCGGCTCCGACGGCAACTTCTCCAACGAGCTGCTGATTCAAACCATCAACACCGACCTTGCCAATGACCTCGGCAACCTTGTCAGCCGCACCACCGCCATGGTAAGTAAGTATTTCGGCGGCAAGCTGCCTGCCGACTGCGGCGCCACGGCGGACGAGAAGCAGCTGGCCGCCATGGTCCGCATGGGCAGCAGCGTGGAGCTCTCCGCCAGCGGCGACACTGTGGACCCCGTGCTGTACGATGCCCAGCTGGTGGCTCAGGCCGCCGGTCTGAAGAAGGCCTACGCCCACGAGATGGACACCTTTGCTCCCCACAACGCGCTGGCGGAAGTTTTCAAGGTCATCCAGCGCGCCAACAAGTATATCGACGAGAACGCTCCCTGGGCCCTGGCAAAGGACATGGAGGCCAACGGCGCGCGGCTTGCCCATGTGCTGTACGTTCTGCTGGAGGCCACCCGCATCTGCGGCACACTGCTGACGCCGTTTATGCCCGAGAGCATGGACAAGCTCTTTGCCCAGATCGGCGCCGGTGAGGCAGAGCGGACTTGGGAAAACGCGGATCTGTGGGGCGTTCTGCCCGAGACCGTTGCGGTGGTCAAGGGCGAGAACCTGTTCCCCCGCCTGGATATGGACAAGGCGTTGGAGGAGCTGGAGGCCGCCGAGGCCGCTGCCCGCAAGGCCGCGCTGCCCGCCGTGGAGGTGGAGCCGCAGCTCACGGAAAAGGTGGACTTCGACACATTCTGCAAGTCCGACTTCCGCGCTGTCAAGGTCAAAGCCTGCGAAGCGGTGAAGAAGTCTGAAAAGCTCCTGCGCTTCACGCTGGATGACGGTACCGGCACGGACCGTCAGATTCTCTCCGGCATTCATAAGTTCTATGAGCCGGAGGAGCTGGTGGGCAAGACGCTGGTGGCCATTGTGAATCTGCCGCCCCGGAAGATGATGGGCTTTGAGAGCAACGGTATGCTCCTCTCCGCCATCCACACGGAGCAGGGTGAGGAAAAGCTGAACCTTATCATGGTGGATGACAAGATTCCGGCGGGCGCGAAACTGTGCTAAATCTTCAAGGGGGGATTTCATCCCCCCTTGAGATTCCCCCTCACTGGTGACGCGGCGTCACTGGTGTATGCGCCCCCGGCGCACAGGTCTTTGTATTTTCGCCGCGCACAGGCCGCGGCGAAAATGCTTCAAAATATTTTACCGGCAGAAGACACTCGCACACTTGCGGGGCGCAAGGTTATCCATCATCAGGCGCGTGTCCTGATGACGGAGGATTTAAATTTACTTTTGCAGCGGTATCTAAGGCACATGGCACAAAGTATTTTTGTCAGGTGTACACCCTGCCAAAATGATGAAACTGACGCTGACACAGCGGAGAACAGGGGAAACCGGCGGGTTTCCCCTGAAATCCTTTTCAGAACACTTGGAATTGAGGTAGCAAATGCGGTTACAAAGCGCGATTTTTGATATGGACGGGACCCTGCTGGACTCCATGCCCACGTGGCGGGAGCTTGGCCCCGCCTTTTTGCGGGAGGCCGGCATCCCCGCCACGCCGGAACAGGAGCAGATGCTCCGCACCATGACAGACCACGAGGTAATTCCCTATCTCCGGGAGGTCTGCGGCCTGCCGTGGTCGGAGCAGGAGATCATGGACAAGATCATCGCCCGGATGGAGGATTTTTACTCCACGGCGGTGCGGCCGAAGCCGGGACTGGAAAAATTCCTCTCCATTTTGAAAATGGAAGGCGTGTGGATGTACGTGGCCACCGCCACCCACCGCCGCCTGACGGAAAAAGCCCTGAAAACGGCGGGCATCGACCACTATTTCCGGGGCATCGTCACCTCCGCCGACGCCGGAAGCCACAAGTCGGAAAGCGCCGAAATCTACGAGATGGCCCTGCGGCGGCTTCAGTCCAACAAGCGGGACACCGTGGTTTTTGAGGACGCCCTCTACGCTGCCCGCACCGCCAAGGCGGCGGGCTTCCGAGTGGCCGGTGTCTATGACGTGACCGCGGAAAAGGATCAGGCGGAGCTTCAGCGCATCTGCGACTATTACATCCGCTCCTATGAGGAGTTGGTGGAAACACTGTAATTTTTCAGGTAAGCAGTCATCGATAAGGTGATGAATTTTCCAAGGCGGTAAGGAAGAGTGTGCGCGGGAAACTCAAGAAGGGATACACCGTCACAGCATGACGATTCCCAGCCCTGATAGGTTGCCAATCATGCCGTTTCCTCGAAATATCCTCGCTGTATCTGCCGCAGGCAGCGCTTCGGCTGTTTCCCTGCGCCATTTCAATCAGAAATTTTGAGAAGCCTTTAAGGCTCTCAAAATTTGTTCAGCGTGTGAAAAAGTCTTTTCGACACGCTGAACATGGGTCCCGGTGGGGGCCCGTTTTTTCTATCCGGAAGCAATCCGCAAAATTTTTTGCACCGCCGTGTAACGAAATGCCCCGCCGGGGGATATACCCTATGAAAACACCGGGAAAGGAGGAACCGCTGTGGAGGATATGGAGGCCGTTTACCGCCGCCACGCTCAGACCGTTTATAAGTTCCTCCTGTCCCAATGTCACAGCGCCCAAATGGCAGAGGAGCTGACACAGGAGACCTTTTATCAGGCGGTGCGCTCTATTGACCAGTTCGACGGCAGCTGCAAGGTGTCCGTCTGGTTGTGCCAGATCGCCAAGCACCTGTGGTATCAGCATTTGCGGAAGGCCAACCGGGAAACGGAGCTTCCTGAGGAAGCAGAGCTGCCGCTGGTGCCCTCCGCCGAGGAGGAGGCCGTCAGCCGCTCCGGGCAGTTAGATCTGCTGCGGCGGGTCCATGAATTACCGGAGCCGGGACGTGAGGTGGTCTACCTCCGGGCCTTCGGCGGGCTGTCCTTCCGGGAGATTGGAGACGTTTTAGGCAAAACGGAGACCTGGGCCAGAGTGACCTTTTACCGGGGCAAGGAACGATTGAAGCAAGGAGGCTGCAACGATGAAAAATGATCTACCCTGCGGGGTGGTGCGGGACCTTCTGCCCTCCTATGTAGAGGGGCTGACCGCGCCGGAGACCAACGAGGCGGTGGAGCGCCACCTGTCGGACTGTGCGGACTGCGAGCGGCTCCGAGCTGAGCTTACAAGCAGGGACGTCCCCGGCGCGCCGGAGGAGGTCAAGGAAGTCGATTATCTCAAAAAAGTCCGGCGCCGGGGGCGGCGGCGGGTCATGATAGCAGTGGCCGTTACCGTTCTAATTTTAGCGCTGGGAATTGCGGCCAAGCTATTTCTGATCGGCTCGCCTGCCATCTGGGACAACTGGGAAAATCCCAACTGGATGGCTTACACAAACGTGCTGAATCAGCTGGACATCCGCTTCTATTCCGAGTTTCTGGACACGGCCTACTGTAACTGGAACGTGACCAATGAAAACGGCATTGTCCGTGTCAGCGCGCGAAAGGTTCTCCCCTCGGTTTTCCATGATACATCGGATCATTGGGAGCATATTTTGCTGAACGGCGTGCGGGAGGTCTGGGTGTCAAATCAGTTGGTCTGGCAGGGCGGTGTCATGATTTCCCCGCAGATCGACCGTGTCTATCAAGCCAAGACGCCCTATGTGGGCAATGCCCCCGCCGTGGGGCGGGTAGTCAGTGCCGTAGGATTCAACTTGTGGGGTGACTACACCATGGAATTGCAGACCTCTGCCCAGCCCTACCGGCTGACCCTGCGCTATTCCAGCTCTTTTACCCCGGAAGGGATGGAAAGCGGCACCAAAGACATCTTTCAGGATATGGCGGCAACATTGGTTGCCATCGGCAACCTGGATGAGATCGAATGTGCCTTTCAGGGCGGCAATGACCAGTCCTGGTCCTATGTGCTGACGGTGGAGGAACTGAATCAGGCTCTGCCTCAAATCGTTTCTGCCTACAATGAACGGTTTTTGAATCAAAAGGACTGTCCCCTCTATGCCAGCGTGAAGGACTACGGGGATTCCTGTGCCGATCTGGATCAGCTGTATGAAGCTATGTGGTGGGCCATTGAACTGGGTGCGTATGCACCTCAAGTCCAATCATAAAAAAGGTTCCGGCGTCCGCGGACGCCGGAACCTTTTTTATCGGGACCTTAACGTCCTCGTTCTGGTCACACACCTGTGAAATATGGTATAATGGAAAAAACGAAAAGTGAGGGGTCCCATGAAAAAAAAGCTCCATACCCTGACTGACGGTCTGCGTTGGTCCTCCTTTGCGCTGCTGTTGGCCGCCGGTATCATCAACGCCATCGGCGTCACCATGTTTTTGGCCCCGGTGCACCTGTACGACAGCGGCATTTCCGGCACCTCCATGCTGCTCTGGCAGATCACGCCGGAGCGGTACACCCTGTCGCTGTTTCTTCTGCTGCTGAATACGCCGCTGTTTCTGTTCGGCTGGCGGAAGCAGGGCACGGTCTTTACGGTGTACTCCCTCTGGGCGGTGCTGGTGTACTCCGGCGCATCGTATCTCATTACCAACGTCCTCCCTATCGACGTTTCCACTGCCTCGCCCTTTGCGGGGAAGGATCTGCTGCTGTGCGCCCTGTTCGGCGGGCTGATTTCCGGCATCGGCAGCGGTATGACCATCCGCTTCGGCGGTGCCATTGACGGCGTTGAGGTCATGGCGGTCATCTTTGCCAAGGGGCTTGGTTTGACAGTGGGGACGTTCGTGATGATCTACAACGTCCTGCTCTACATCGCCATCGGCTGTATTTTCAAAAGCTGGGTGCTGCCGCTGTATTCCATCGTGACCTACTGCGTGGCTATCAAGGCGGTGGACTTCATTGTGGAGGGTCTTGACAAGGCCAAGTCCGCCATGATCGTCACCAATCAGGAAACTGCCATCAGCGCGGCGCTGTCGGAGGCCTTCGGCCGGGGCATCACCCACATTGACGCCCGAGGCTTTTACTCCGGACAGGAGCAGACCATCATCTACTTTGTAGTAAATCGCTTCCAGATCGCACGGCTGAAATCCATTGTGACTTCCATCGACCCCAACGCCTTTATCACTATCTCGGACGTATCGGACGTTTTGGGAAAGAGCGTACATAAGTAAAAAAAGCGGGACAGAGGTTTTAGCGTAATGTCAACAAGGAAGTTTTCTAACTGATGAGAGAAGCAGCGTAATGTACTTTGTATGTTACGCTGCTTTTTCTTGCGTTTTACAATGATTTGCGAACTTTCTGCCACACTGATAAAGGTGTAGTAGATTTCAATTCGCTGTTCCCGGTGTCCGCTGCTCTTATCGCCCTCATGAACGATGATCTTCTCAATCAGGTCACGGAGCATAGCAGGTGTCAGTTCCTCGAAGTTAGCATAGCGGTACTCCGGCAGGCTCTCCAGCCGCAGGGCGATATGCCCGCCGATATCCGTGTATTTGATGGCGTTGGAGATAATGTTGATAAGAATCTGCTTGAGGCGGTTTTCATCGCCCATCACCACGCAGTCGGTACAGTCGCACTATACGGTGAGCTGCTGTCCCCTTTTTTCGGCAAGGGAGCGGAGCATATCCGCGCTTTCCCGCAGACAGGCCGCCGGGTCAAAGGGTTGCTTAACAAGCTCCACCATACCGTGCTCCAACTGGTTCACATCCAAAATAGAGTTAATGAGCATCAGCAGGTAGTTGCCCTCCTTCGTCACATTGTTCAGGGCGATTTCCAGCTTCTCCGGGCCATTTTTATATTTCTGAGCGATCTGCGTCATGCTGAGGACCACATTGAGGGGCGTTCGGATGTCATGGCTCATTTTAGAGAAAAAGTCCTGCTTGGCCGTGGTGGCCTCCTCGGTCCTTTCCAGCGCCGCCGCAAGCTCCCCGGATATTTTCTCCTGCCGCTTTTTGCTGCGGGAGGACTGAATATACAGCGCCGCCATCAATACCAGCAGAATAATGGTGGAGGACACGACCGCAAGATAAATGGGATAGTCAAAGAGATACTCCGCCAGCGTCGGTATGGCGGTTTGTTCCAGATATTTCTGCACGATCTCCGCGCTGATGCCGTCGGCGACACCCGCCAGCGTCTTTTCCCCACAGGCCGTAAAAATGAACGCTGTCATTGGCGTTAATACCCATGCTCAGCTCCAGCACGGCCCCCGGCACGATGTCCACCCGCAGTCGGTTCTGCAGATCATCCCGCGCAAGCCGCTGGGCCGTACAGGTCATAAGCAGCGCGGCGTCCGCCTCGCCGGCGAGGACCTGCTGCGCGCATTCCTCCGCCGTGCCGACCACGGTAAACTCCAAGTCAGGCCATCCACTTGAAACGATCTCCCGCACGGAGATATGCTCGTCATCCGCCACGAGTCTTTCGATTTTTTCCGATGCGCCGCGAACGCACAGGACGGACACGGTTGTTGACAGGTATGGCTCCGTAAGCCTGTAGCGGCAGCCGGTCTCATCCTCGTCAGCGCCACTCATATCCATCCAGATATCCACGTCACCGGCTTCGACAAGGGCCTCATATTCCTCTTTCGATGCCACCGTCATGATCTCATAGGGCAGCTCCAACGCCTTTGCCGTTGCCCGGAAGATATCTGCCGCAATGCCGCAGGCCTCACCGTTTTCATACCATGAATAGGGATTGGCGTCCGGGTTCATGACTGCGCGAATCGGCTCGCCGCCATCCTGCATTTTCTTCAGCAGCGTTTGCTCCGCTTCTGTCAGCTCCCGGTTATTCTCCACAGAGTCGTAGTATTTATTATAAAACTCTGTCCGCCAGTTGGGCATCTCCACATTCATGCTGTCGATGGCATCGTCCAGCCGGTCGATCAGCGCCTGATCCACCTTGCGCGCCATGATGTAATAGGGCGTCTCGCCGAAATTTTCAATGGTCTGCTCGTCCTTCGGAATACGGATATAGCTGTTGGCAAGGGCGTCCACCTCATCGTTGACCAGCGCGTTGGACAACTCCGTGGGCGTTTCATAATAAATGATGTCGCAGTCAAAGGCGTAAAATGCCACCTTATAATCCGGCGTGTCCAGCCGCTCCATAGCGTCGGCCCGAATGGGACACAGGGATACGAGCATGAGCAGCAGGCTCATGACCGCAATGCACTTTTTCTCACGGGTCCTACCCTCCTGAATAAGTATAGCGCCCTATGGAAATATCCATAAGGTGCCTGTGTGATTCTCATAACTATCTGCCATTTTACAGGCCCTATAGCTTTGCGTCACGGCCTTTTGACCGCTTTGCCCGTATTCGTTTTCCGTCTCCGCGCAGGGCGAAAAACGGCTGCCCCTGCTCGCTGTCTATCCAGCGGGGGATATGCCTTTCTCGGTACGTCCTGTGAGGCTCAGTGTATTATATCGGAAAAAACATACTTTTTCAGCAGATTTTTGATGACAAAGTAATTCCCCGGCGGGCGTGCCTGACCCCGCATTTCTTTTGCCCCTAAAGCGTGCAGCGACACAAACGCACTGCCTTGGAAAATCGCTTTGCCATAGGTCATAGCCGCGCCGCGCTTTTTTGCAAAGAGCTTTCTGTTTTTTGGCACCGATTCCTGCCCTCCGTCCGGTAAGTCAGATGTTCCTCTTTGCTTTTGCACGATTTCGTGCTATACTATAAGGTGATGAAATATAGATGGGCGTTTGCCCGGAAAGCAGAGGTCATCACCGTGAAGATGCCTGAAAATCTGACGGAGGTCAAGCTCCGGCAAACAGATATATACACCGGAAAAATTCTCAAGCTGCATATTGATGATGTCCGACTGCCCAACGGCAGGGAGGCCGTGCGGGAGGTTGTGGACCATGTGGACGGTGCGGCCGTGCTGGCGCTGGACGAGGAAAACCGCGCACTGGTAGTCTGGCAGTACCGCTATGTGTTCGGCAGGGTCATGGCGGAGCTGCCCGCCGGAAAGCTGGATCCCGGCGAAGACCCCGTCACCGGCGCACTGCGGGAGCTGAAGGAGGAAACAGGCGCCGAGCCGGGTACGCTCCTGCCGCTTGGCCGCATGATTCCGGCCCCCGGCTGCTACGGGGAGACATTACACCTGTTTTTAGCCAGGGATTTGACCTTTGGGCCGCAGCATTTGGACGCGGACGAATTTCTCAATGTGGAGCGCGTTCCCTTTGACGAGCTGGTGCACCGCTGCGTCAACGGAGAGATCGACGATGGCAAAACCGTGGCCGCCGTGCTACGGGCCAAGGTGCTGCTGAATCTGTAATGGGAGGACAACATGGAACAGAAGGCTGAACAGCAAAAAACCGTTCTGATCGTGGAGGACGAAAAAAATATTGTGGACATTCTGCGCTTTAATCTCCAGCGGGAGGGCTACCGCACTGTGGAAGCCTATGACGGGGCGGACGGTCTGGAAAAGGCCCGGAGTGAAAATCCGGACATCATCCTGCTGGATGTGATGCTGCCGAAGATGATCGGCTTTGACGTCTGCCGCACCCTGCGGGACGAGGGCAACAATGTGCCGGTCATCATCCTCACCGCCCGGGAGGAGGAGGCCGACAAGGTGCTGGGGCTGGAGATCGGCGCCGACGATTACATCACCAAGCCCTTTTCCATGCGGGAGCTCATCGCCCGGGTGGGAGCCAACATCCGCCGCACGGCCATGAACGCCGCCGCTTCCGCCAGCGCCGCCGAAACGGCCATGCCGGTGACCGGCGGGCTCTCCATCAACACGGACAGCCATCAGGTTTTCCGGGATGGTACACCTTTGGAGCTGACCACCCGGGAATATGAGCTTTTGACTTTCCTTGCCAGCCACCCCAACAAGGTCTACTCCCGCATCGACCTGATGGAGCAGGTCTGGAATTACGGCTACGTAGGCGATGACCAGCGGACGGTGGACGTCACCGTCCGGCGGCTGCGGGAGAAAATCGAAACGAACCCCGCCAATCCCAAGTACATTCTGACCCGCCGGGGCGTGGGCTACTATTTCGCGGTCTGAGTCTGCCGCTTTCAATTTTTCTCCCGGTGAGGACACGCCGCCCCACGGCGGGCAGTCCCCACGGAAAGGGTGGTGAACCGTTTGTTCCGCAGTCTCCATATCAAGCTGACGCTGATTCTCCTGCTGCTCATCACATCGCTGATGGCGGTGGTGGGCGCGTTTTTGACCACCAGTGTCACCAGCTTTTATATCGACAGCTTTTATCAGCAGATGAGCAGCGCTTTCGGCGCAGACCGAAAGGCATTTGTGGCCGACCTCCGCAGCGCCGCCGGACAGCCGGACGGTGCCGACCGCATTCAGGAAATTTTAGAGGTCAATGCCGGTATGCTGGGCATTGACTACCGTACCCGCAATTACTATGTGCTGGACGGGACCTCCGGCACCTATCTTGTGGGCAGCTCCGATGCCGCCGCCCTGCCCCGGGAGCAGTCCGCCAATCTGCTGACTGCCCGGAATGCCGTAGCGCAGGCGGACAGCGCCACCGTCGGTGACGAGAGCAATATTTCCGCAGATTACATGGACGTTGCCATTCCCATTTTCGGCGGGGACAACGCCTATATCATTTACATTTTAGACAATAAGGACACAGTCTCCGAGCTGAACAACCAACTGTTCCAGATCATTATGCAGGCGCTGTTCATCGGGCTTCTCATCTCCGTGCTGCTGAGCTTCCTGCTCTCGAAAACCATGGTAGGCCCCATTGAAAAGCTGACCGTCGGCGCGGAGCGGGTGGCTGCCGGAGACTTCGGCAGCGAACTGCCGGTGGAGTCCACGGACGAAATCGGCATTCTCACCGGCACGTTCAACGAAATGGCCGGCGTGCTGCAATCAACGCTGGCCGCCGTGGAAAACGAGCGCAACAAGCTGGATACGCTGTTCCTTCACATGACGGACGGTGTGGTGGCTTTTGACCGCGAGGGGCATCTCATTCACTGCAACCCCGCCGCCACGGAGCTGCTGCACCGGGATATTGACGAGAGCTGCACCTATGAGGAGCTGCTGGGGGACCTGCATCCCTTTGACAAGGTGCTGGCCCTGCAGAAGCCCAATTACATTGAGGACGAGCTGGTGGTGGGCGACCGGACGCTGGCGCTTTACCTGACGCCCTTTTCCGATCAGGCTCAGGGCGGCGTTTTGATTCTGCTCCATGACGTCACGGAGCAGCACCGCAATGAGGAGCGGCGGAAGGAATTTGTCGCCAATGTGTCCCATGAACTGCGTACCCCGCTTACCAATGTCCGCAGCTATGCCGAGACCATCCGGGACGCCGGTGACGATCTTCCCCGGGACATGGAAAACAGCTTCCTTGATATTATCATCACGGAAACGGACCGCATGACCCATATCGTGCAGGACCTTTTGACACTGAGCCGGTTGGACGGGGGCCGGGCCGACATGGTATTCACCCGTTTCCCCTTCGGGGATGCCATCGAGAGCGTTGTCCGCTCCAACAGTCTTAACGCCAAGCAGCGGGGCCATGAGCTGACCTACGCGCCGGAGGGTGAGCTGCCTCTGGTCATGGGCGACCGCAGCCGCTTGGAGCAGGTCATGATGAACATTCTCGGCAACGCCATCAAATATACCCCCGATGGCGGCCATATCCGCGTCACTGCCGGTGCCGGGGCAGACACCGTCTGGATGGAGGTCTGCGATGACGGTATTGGTATCCCGGAAAAAGACCGCGACCGCATTTTCGACCGCTTTTACCGGGTGGACAAGGCCCGATCGAGAGAATCCGGCGGCACCGGCCTCGGCCTCTCCATTGCAAAGGAGATCGTCCAGCGGCACCACGGCACCATCACCCTTGCCCCCCACGAGGGGCCGGGCACTACAGTCCGTCTGGAGCTGCCCATCACCCAGTCCGTACCGGAAACCTCCGGCCGGAGCGCACAGTAATTTTCAGGAAAGGAGCGGGCGAATATGCGTTACCGGGACTTTATTCAAAATATCACCATCACGCTTTTGACGCTGTCGGCCGTTTTCCTGTTTTCCCGGACGCAGTTTTTCCAGTTGGGGGCCGCTGCCGGCAGCGGCTATTGGCAGCACCTCACCGCGCCCATCGGCAGCGGCGAAACGGACACGGCTCTGTCCGACCGCCTCCTTGCCCCGGTGCGGCTGGCGGTCTCCGGCGAGTACGGCCGATACGGCAGCGTGTCCCTGACCACCGGCGGTGAGGAATTTACACCGGTGAAGACACTGCTGCGTGAGGTCATCGGCTCCGCCCGGAGTCTGTCGGATTCCTCTTGGGCCGTCTTCCGCGCCGCGCTGGAAACCCCCTCCGTTTACTGCGATTTTCTCTCCGCCCTGCCTGTGGAGTATCTATCGGACCTCATGGGGGCGGAAACGGACCTTTCTCTGACCGTGCGCGGCTTAGCCGCCGCAGAGCAGGGGGAGCAGGTCATCCTTTTGCTGTGGGACGGCGGGAGCCGCTATTATCAGTGCGCCACCGCCGTGCAGCGCTCCGCCTTGCAGGAGGTGCTGGAGCAGTTTGATTTTGGTGTCTCCACCTTTGCTTTTGAAGAAGAAGCCGGTCAGCATCTGGCGCCTCTTTCCCTGTTCCCCGACCCGCTGCCGGAGCTGCCTCAACTCACCGCCGGTGACGCGGCAGTATCCACGGAAACGCTGCTGACCGCGCTGGGCTTCAATCCCCACACAAACTCCCGCTATGTGGATTCCGGCGGCGCGGAGGTCATTGTGGAGGGGGACCGGGTCATTCGTCTTGGCAGCAGCGGCGCCCTTTCCTACAGCAGCGGCGGCGAAGCCGCTCTGACGGTGGAGGGCAGCGGGACTGTCCCCTCTGCCAGCGAGGCGGTCAGCGGCGCTCTTGCGCTGCTGGAGCAGCTTTTGCCGGAGGGCGGGGAGACCACGCTCTATCTGTCCGCCTTCCGCCGGACTGAGAGCGAAACGCATCTGACCTTCTCCTATCAGTTCAACGGCGTGCCGATTCATTTTGCCGATGGCTCTGCCGCCGCCGAGATCATCCTCACCGGCAATATCATCTCCACGCTGTCCCTGCGGCCCATGCTGTACCTTGAGGACGGTTCCTCCGCTCTGCTGCCGCTACGGCAGGCCATGGCCATTGCCGAACGGCAGGACGGGGCCGAGCTGTCCATCGGCTATGCCGACGCCGGGACGTATCCCCTATCCGCCGTGTGGCTGGCGGACTGACGTAAGTTTCTATGTAAGGAAGTGAGAGCCGTTTGGAGCGCTATCGTCTAAAGAACATCATCATATTGATTTTAGCGCTGCTGAACGCCTTTTTGCTGGCGGCGCTGTCCATCTGCGGCTCCGGCGCCCGCACTGCCCGCCGCACCCAGCAGCAGGAGCTGGTGGCTCTGTTCGCCGCTGACGGAATGGAGCTGGACCCTGCCCTGATACCGGAGGATACCGCCGTGTCTGTTTATACGCTGACACGGGACGAGGCACTGGAAAAAAAGGTGGCGGCCTATCTTTTGGGGGAAACCCCGGAGGGGGCCTCACAGGGCGGCGGCATTTACACGTACAGCACCGCCCGGGGCGCGGCGATCTTCCGGGACATCGGCAGCTTTGACGCCGCCGGGACGCTCTCTCAGGGCAGCGCCGAGGATTTCTGCCGGGATTTTTGCGAGGAATTTTCCTACTCCGAGCCGGTGTTTACGCTGGACGATACCGGCAGCGGGACCGCCGCCGCCGTGCGGCTGTGGAACCGCGCACCTGTTTTCAATGGCTCTATTACCTTTACCATTGACCACGGAAGCGTTATGACCGTCAGCGGCTCCCTATTGCCGGACACTGCCGTGGAAACGGCCTCGGATACGGAGCCTCTCACCGCCTTCGCCGCCCTGATTGCTTTTCAGCAGATGCGCCATGAGTCCAGCTCCGTTGTCTCCGCCATTACGGAGATCAGCCTGTGCTACGAGCTGCAGAACACGGCCGCGGCCTCTATGACGCTGGTCCCCTCGTGGCAGATCGTCACGGACACAGCCATCTTTTATGTAAACTGCATATCCGGCACCGTCCGCAGGGCATGAGACCGACTGAAAAATGCGCGGTTTGGAAAATTTCGGACGGTTTTCAATGAATGATTTGCTTTTTACAAAGCGATATGCTATACTGTCATGAGAATATCAAAGTGGAATTTTCTGCTTCTTTCAAATGAGGACTATTCCTCTGCATGATGAGCCGCATCAAAGGGAACGCTATTCCCGAGGCAAGGCTGTTCCATGCGTATATTACCTTGAAACGAGGTCACGAGCTTGACAAAATATATCGTTCACGGCGGTAAGCCCCTGTTCGGCGAGGTGGAGATCAGCGGCGCGAAGAACGCCGCCGTTGCTATCATTCCTGCCGCCATTTTGGTAGACGGTGTCTGCCGCATTGAAAATATCCCCCAAATTTCCGATGTAACGGCGATTCTGAAGATTTTGGAGCAGTTGGGCGCCTCCATCCGCACCATCAACCGTCATACGGTGGAAATCGACAGCCGCCATATCCACACCACCCGCACCTCCTACGAGCTCAGCCGGAAGCTACGGGCGTCCTACTATCTCATCGGCGCGCTGCTGGGGCGCTTCGGCAGAGCCGAGGTCGCCATGCCCGGCGGCTGCAATTTCGGCGGCGTCCGCCCCATTGACCAGCACGTAAAGGGCTTTTGCGCGCTGGGCGCCGGCGTTACCACCGAGGGGGGCTACATCAATGCCTCCGTGGAGTCCGGCCGCCTCACCGGCGCCAACATCTATCTGGATGTCGTGTCCGTCGGCGCCACCATGAACATCATGATGGCCGCCGTATTGGCCAAGGGCGACACCGTGATTGAAAACGCCGCCAAGGAGCCGCACATCGTTGACCTTGCCAACTTCCTCAACTCCATGGGCGCCGATATCCGCGCCGCCGGTACGGACACCATTAAAATTCGCGGCGTGGACCGTCTCACCGGCGGCTCCTACGCCATCATCCCCGACCAGATCGAAGCCGGCACCTATATGGCCGCTGTGGCCGCCACCGGCGGACAGGTCCTTGTCAAGAATATCATCCCCAAGCACATGGACTGCATCACCGCAAAATTGCAGGAGTGCGGCGTTGAGGTGGAGGAACGGGATGACACGCTGCTGGTCCGCCGTACCCATCGGCTGAAGCGGGCTAACATCAAAACACTGCCCTATCCCGGCTTCCCCACGGATATGCAGCCCCAGATGACCACGGTGCTGTCTCTGGCCGAGGGCACCAGTCTGGTAACGGAGAGCGTTTGGAGCAGCCGCTACCGCTATGTGGACGAGCTCAAGCGCATGGGCGCCCACATTCAGGTGGATGACAAGACCGCCGTGGTGGAGGGCGTGGAAAAGCTCACCGGCGCCCCCATTCAGGCCTATGACCTGCGGGCCGGTGCCGCCATGGTCATTGCCGCTCTGGCCGCACAGGGGGAAAGTGAGATTTCCAATGTGCAGTATATTGAGCGCGGCTATGAGGATATCATCGGAAAGCTCCGGGCACTGGGCGCGGACATCCGCACCATAGACGAGCCGGATGAAAGCTCCCTGCCCACCGCACAAATCTGTTGAACCCTACGTCCGTCAGGGAGTGTGCCGGCCTTGACCGGCGCGCTCCCCGGCGGACGTTTTTTCATTATACAAAGCGAGGTATTTTTCTTGACCACCGTACATACCCTTGCCAGCGGCTCCTCCGGCAATGCCGCCCTGCTTTCCTGCGATGGTGCTTCGTTTCTGATCGACGCCGGCATTTCCTGCCGCCGCATCACCGCCGCGCTGAAAGCGCTGGAGTTGTCCCCGGCAGAGCTGGACGCTATTTTTATAACCCACACCCATTCCGACCATATTTCCGGTATGGGAACGCTTTTGAAGAAAACGGCCTGCCCCATTTTCGCCACGGCCCGCGCCTGCCGGGAGCTGCGCTACCGGTTGACGGACATTGACGCCCGTCTTATGGCCATCGACTGCCCCACGCGCCTTTTGGGCGTAAGCGTCACGCCGATTCCCACCTCCCACGATTCCCCCGGCTCCTGCGGCTGGCGGTTCGACACGGAGGATGGCAGCATCGGCTTCCTTACGGACACCGGCTATGTTACCGATGAAGCGCTGGACCTGCTGCCGGGGGTGGACCTTGCCATCATAGAGGCCAACCACGATGTTGAGGCGCTGTGCTCCGGGCCGTATCCCTACTCCCTCAAGCAGCGCATTTTAGGACCGGAGGGGCACCTGAGCAACGAGGATGCCGCCCGCCTTGCGGTCACGCTGGCGGAGGCAGGCGCCTCTGAGCTGGTGCTGGCGCACCTGAGCCGCGACAATAACACCCCGGTCATGGCGCTGAACGCGGTCACAGCGGCGCTGGAGGCCGCGGGGCTGGCCCTGCCGGTATCCGTGGCGCCCCGGGAGTGCACCGGGCCGTGCCACACCGCTCACAGGAGGGCCGTATGCAAAAGGTGACGATCATCTGCACGGGAAAGCTGAAGGAAAAATTTTATCTGGACGCTGCGGCGGAATACGCCAAGCGGCTGAGCCGCTTCTGCACGCTGACAATTCTGGAGCTGCCGGAGGAACGGCTGCCGGAATCTCCCTCCCCTGCCCAGATCGAGGCGGCGCTGGCCCGAGAGGCCGATGCCGTGCGGGCAAAGCTGCCTGCCGGATGTCTGCTCATCGCCATGTGCGTAGAGGGACAGGAACGCTCCAGCGAGGCGCTGGCCCGCTATCTTGCGGAGGCCGCCGCCCGGGGTGCCGGACACATCGTCTTCCTCATCGGCAGCTCCTACGGGATACACCCCTCTCTGAAACAGCAGGCCGACCTGCGGCTGTCCATGTCCCCCATGACCTTTCCCCATCACCTGCTGCGGGTCATGCTCTTGGAGCAGATCTACCGGGCCTACCAAATCAACGCCGGAAGCAAATACCATAAGTAGACGCGCCGGTTTTTTATTATTTGCCGTTTTCCTATCAATTTGTTTATATCTATAAGGAGGTACTGCAAATGGATTTCATGCAGGAATACGAAAAGTGGCTTCGCAGCCCTGCCCTCTCTCCGGCCGAGCACGCCGAGCTGGAGGCCATTCGGAATGACCCCAAGGAGATTGAAAGCCGGTTCTTCGGCCCGCTGGAATTCGGCACCGCCGGGCTCCGGGGGACCATGTACACAGGTCTGCACAACATGAATATCCATGTGATTCGCTGGGCCACACAGGGCTTTGCCAACATCATCGCCGCCGAGGGCGAGGAGGGCAAGCGCCGGGGCGTGGCAATCTGCATGGACTGCCGCAATCACTCCATGGAGTTTGCCCGGGCCGCCGCCGAGGTCTGTGCTGCCAACGGCATCCATGTCCGCATTTTTGAATCCCTGCGGCCCACGCCGGAGCTGAGCTTTGCCGTGCGGGAATACGGCTGTCAGGCGGGCATCAACGTCACTGCCAGCCATAATCCCAAGGAGTACAACGGCTACAAGGTCTACTGGTCCGACGGTGCACAGCTTCCGCCCCACCATGCCGAGGCGATTGCCAAGGAGCTGACACAGATCGATATTTTTGATGGCGTAAAGCGCATGGCCTTTGACGAGGCCGTGAAGGCGGGCCTTATTGAGACCATGGGCGATGAGACCGACCGCAAATTCATGGCCCATGTCACAGCCATGATCAATGACCGGGAGACCGTTGCCCGGGTGGCAGACAAATTCAAGCTGGTCTACACGCCGTTCCACGGCTGCGGCTACAAGCTGGTGCCGGAGGCACTGGAGACGCTGGGAATCAAGCATTTGATCTGCGTGCCGGAGCAGATGGTCATTGACGGGAACTTCCCCACGGTGGTCTCCCCCAACCCGGAAAACCCGGAGGGCTTTTATCTGGCCATTGACCTTGCCAAGAAAAACGATGTGGACTTCATCCTCGGCACGGACCCGGACAGCGACCGTGTTGGCATCATGGTGCGAAACCATGACGGGGAGTTCCAGCCCGTCACCGGTAATCAGACCGGCGTGCTGCTGCTGGATTACCTCATCGGCGCCATGAAACGTGCCGGCAAGCTGCCGGAAAACCCGGTGGCTCTTAAAACCATTGTGACCACGGAAATGGCCCGGAAAGTAGCGGAGAGCAATGGCGTAAAGTGCTTCGATACCTTCACCGGCTTCAAATTCATGGCGGAAAAGAAGAACGCGCTGGAGGCCAGCGGTGAGGGGAAGGTCATTTTCTCCTACGAGGAGTCCTACGGCTATATGCTGGGCGATTACGTCCGGGATAAGGACGCGGTCACGGCCTCCATGCTCCTGACGGAGATGGCGGCATGGTACTACGCGCAGGGCATGACCCTCTTTGACGCGCTGAACGCTCTGTATGAAAAGTACGGCTACTACGCTGAAAAGACCCACAATCTGGTGATGCCCGGTCTGGACGGTCTCCGGGACATGGCAAAGCTCATGGCGGACCTCCGCGCCAATCCCCCGACGGAGATCAGCGGCGTGAAGGTAACGGTCCGCAAGGATTATACCGATGGTAGCGTCATCGACTGCGCCACCGGGGCCAAGAGCCGCATGGAGCTTTCCGGCTCCAACGTGCTGCGCTACGAACTGGCCGATGGGACAGTGATTCTGGTCCGTCCCTCCGGCACGGAACCGAAGATCAAGGTCTATATTCTGACACAGGGCGCGGACGCGGCAGAGGCCGCCGCCAACATCGAAAAGTACGGCAGATGGGTCGCCGCCCTGAAGCCCTGAGCTTTTTTCCTCACAAATTGGTAAAGCGCCGCCCGGAGCCTTCATTTCCGGGCGGCGCTTTTTTGTTTTCTGGCATTTTGACGGGCATTTTGCAGGTTACAAAAGTTTTCTTGCATTTTTCACTTATTTTTGCAAGATTTCTTGCATTTTTGGCAAAATGGGCGTATACTCCATGGCTGGAACGCCGTTCCAAACCAATGCCAAAGGAAGTGTTTCCCTTGCGGAATGAGCAGAAAAAGCAGCTTAAAAGCTATCTCATTGTCATGGCGTCCGCCGTTTTAATGGGCTTCAGCTATGAACTGTTCGTATTTCCCAACGCCTTTGCCCCTGCCGGACTCAACGGTCTCATCACTATGGTGCAGTATCTGTTCCACATCAACATCGGCTATCTGTCGCTGCTTCTGAACCTGCCGCTGATTTTTCTGACATGGCAAAAGCTGGACGCGGATTTTGCGAAAAAGAATCTGGCCTTTGTGCTGGTATTCTCCTTTGTGACGCTAATGCTGGGGCACATGGACCTCAGCGCTATTGCCTATCACACGGACAACGGCACCTCTACCATTTTAGGCCCCATGGTCGCCGGCGCCATCAGCGGAGCGGTGGGCGGCACGGTCATCCGCCAGAACGGTTCCACCGGCGGCACGGATATTGTGGCGGCATGGGTGCGGAAAAAGTACCCGGAGGCCAGCTTTGTCTGGGTCATTTTCTGCCTGAACGCCTCTGTGGCCGCCCTGTCATTTTTCGTATATGGCTACCGCTTTGAGCCGGTGATTCTCTGCCTGATCTACTGCTACCTCACCTCCAGCATCAGCGACCGCATCCTCAAGGGCGGCAAGACCGCCCTGAAGTTTGAGATCGTCACACAGGACCCGCAGGCCCTTTCCCAGCGGCTCATTCAAGAGCTGCACCACTCCGTCACGCTGCTGTCGGCGCAGGGGATGTATTCCCACACCCCCCGCTCCATGCTGATCTGCGTGGTGAACCGGCACCAGATCGTCCGTTTTCAGGAGATTTTAGCGGAGTTCCCCAATACATTTGCCTATGTCTCCACGGTCAATGAGACCGTCGGCAACTTCAAGCGCATCACTTCCTGACAAAATAGATCTCAAACCGGCGGAGGGGAGTGTCTGTGATCGTAATTGCAAGGCTGGATAAGATGCCGGGTGCGCCCGGAATCTTATCCGGCTTTTTTGTTGGAAAAACATTCTTCGTTCGGGAGGTTTGATTTATGGAGCAACAACACGATTTTACCAAGGGACCGATTTTACCCCTTCTGCTGCGCTTTGCGCTGCCGGTGCTGCTGGCTCTGCTGCTTCAGGCCATGTACGGTGCCGTTGATTTACAGGTTGTGGGGCGCTTCGGCACGGCGGTGGACATCTCCGCCGTGTCCACCGGCGGCCAGATCATGCAGTCCATGTCCGCCTTCGTGGCCCAGAACATCGGCGCGGGGCAGGCGCGCCGCGCCGCCCGGGCGCTCTGGTGCGGCGTGGCGACCTCCCTTGCGGCAGGTTTCATCATGGGCTGGTTCACATTTTTTCACGGCGATATTCTGGTGGGCCTGTTCGTTGATGACGCGGCGGTCATTGCCGCCGCATGGGAATATCTGAAGGCCTACGCCATCGACTGCCTGTTCACCAGCTTCCTCTTTTGCTTTGTGGGTTATTTCAACGGCTGCGGCCAGACGCTTTTCGTCATGGTGCAGGGTCTACTGGGTGCCGTGGGGATTCGCCTGCCGCTGGCGTTTCTCATCAGCCGTCTGCTGCCCGGCTCCATCTTTGCCTTGGGGCTGTCCTCCCCCTGCTCCACTCTCATTCAAATTCTGCTGTGCGGCTTCTGGTATGTCCGCTGCCGAAAGCAGTGGAAGGACGCATAAAAAATCCCCATTGGGTCTGACCCAATGGGGATTTTCTTTTATTTTTATCCGGCGTTCTCGCTGCGGCTGCTTTCGCGCTCCAGCGCCAGCCGGATATTTCCGTCCAGCAGCCGCCCCAGGTGGTCGATGTACGCCTCCGCGTCATATTTCATCCCGTCCTGAAGCCACAGAGCAGTCAGGCCCTCCAGCGCGGCGGAGTAAAATTCCGCCAGCACCCGGATGTCCTCCTCCTGTACTGTCAGACCCTCGGCCTGTCCCTGCACATAGGTCATCATGGCTCCTAAAATGACCTTGTGGTAATAGCGCCGCAGTGTGCCCTGATTGGCGGAATTATAAAGGTGAAACACCGCCCGCTTATTTTGCATGGCAAAGTCCGTGGCGTCCAGAAACGCCTCCTGCCAGCTCTCGTACCGTCGCATTTTCGTCAGAAAATCCGCAGCCTCCATCTCAAAAATATCCTCTACCAGTGCATAAATATCCGCGTAATAATAGTAAAAGGTATTGCGGTTCACCGCGCCGGTCTCCGCAATATCCTTAATGGAGATCTTATCAATGGGGCGCTCGTTGAGCAGCCGGATAAACGCCCGCCGGATGGCATTTTTTGTTTCCTGCGCCATGTTTTTAGATCGGAAGAGCACACGTCTGAACTCCAGTC
>UQMC01000010.1 GCA_900542115.1 uncultured Oscillibacter sp.
GAGAATTTACGGAGAAGAATCCCATGTGAGAGGATAGGGAGATATATAACTGAATGTAATGCAAAAAATGATATCGGCTTAACGCTGGATTTCGTTAGAGGGATATCCACAGACAAAGAGTTTATTGATACAAAGGCAAATATGGACGGGGTTTCGCTCAGCAACTATAAAATTGTAAGCCCCAATGAAATTGCATTTATTTCCGATACATCGCGCCGCGGTGATAAGATATCTCTTGCAATAAATTCATCAAAAGAAACATACCTGGTTTCTTCGATTTCTACCGTGTTCAGAACCAATAGCGAACATTTAATCCCCCAGTACCTGTTTTTGTTCTTTTTGAGGTCTGAATTTAATAGATATTCACGCTTTCATTCCTGGGGATCTGCAAGAGAAACATTTGATTGGGACACGATGTGTGACGTGCAGATTCCTATCCCGGATATTGAGATACAAAAAGCCATTGCCGAAGTGTATACCGTATATAACAAACGTAAAAAGATAAACGAACAGTTAAAAGCACAAATCAAGGATATCTGCCCGATTTTAATTCGTGGCTCACTTGAGGATGGAGGTGAAACCAATGGCGAAACTGCATAACTATAATGGTCGCTACTGCGAAACGGAATATGAAAACGCATTTCTTTCCTTTTTAGAGGAAGCGGGATGGAACTATCTGCCCGGGAGTAGTCTCCCGCGCACTTCCATGCGGGACGTGTTATACATCGATGACATGGAGTACTTTCTGAACAAGACTAACCCGGATCTGACCGCTGATGAAATTCAGCAGATTATGGATACCGTGCGCCTTGCAGGTGCGGAAAGTGATTTTGCGACGCTCCATAAAGTCTATGGCTGGATGGTGAACGGGATTCAGTTCACACCGCAGTCAGGCCTTCCTATAATGGTCAATTTGATTGATTTTGAAAATCCGGAGAAAAATGTATTCCGTGCGGTCAATCAGTTCATTGTTGAATATACCAATAACGGGCAGACGGAGAATCGTCGACCGGACATCCTTCTGTTTGTCAACGGAATTCCCCTGTGTATTGTTGAATTGAAAAACCCGGCAGATGGCAATGCGACGATTTATGGTGCATGGGAACAGATTAACCTCCGCTATTGGCGCGATATTCCGCATCTGTTGCATTATTGCCCGCTGGCCTGCATTTCCGATGGCGTGAAAACGCGGCTTGGCACCGTTCGTACACCCTATGAACACTTCTATGCATGGCGTCGTGTGAACGACGGCGATAAGGTCTCTCCCTTGCCATTTGACGAGGTACAAACTATGATAAAGGGTGTGTACAGCCCAAAGCGGTTTCTTGAGATTTTTCGTGATTACATTTACTTCCAGGACAGCGAGTATGACAGTGAGGAACGGGAGATCGTCTGCCGGTACCCGCAATTTTTTGCCACTCGTTTGCTGAAACAGAGTATCATTAAATCTGTTGTAGAAAAGAGTGGCAAGGGCGGCACCTATTTCGGTGCTACAGGCTGCGGAAAGACTTATACGATGGCGTTTCTTGCCCGCCAGCTCGCTCTGCGCTGTGCCGATATAAAAGAGATTGGCTCTCCTACCATCGTTATGATTGTTGACCGTGACGAACTCCAAAAGCAGGGCGCGCAGCTTTTTACCAAGAGTAAAGAGTTTTTGAACCTTGGAGAGGTATGGGTTGTCCCAAGCCGCAATGCCCTGCGTCAGGAACTCAGCATAAGGAAAAGCGGGGGTTTTTATATCTGTACGATCCAGAAATTCTGTGACCGGGAAGATGATAAAATCGGACTGATTAACAGCCGTGCTAATATTATCTGTTTCTCTGACGAGGCGCACAGAACGCAGATTGAACGTGCGAACCGGATCAGGTTCAGTAAGGATACAGATGAAAATATGAAGGCCATGGTGTCCAAGCCGTATGCAAAGGTTTTAAAAGAAGCGTTTCCACAGGCAACTTTCGTCGGCTTTACGGGTACACCCATCGACCAGACCTACCAGACCTTCGGCGCTGAAATTGACCGTTATACGATGGATCAGGCTGTGGCCGATGGCCTTACTGTGCCCATCAAATATCATCCTCGCATCGCCAAAGTCCTGCTTGATCAGAAAAAGGTCAAGCAAATAGAAGATTACTACCAGAAGTGCTTTGACGATGGCGCAACGGCAGAGGATATTGAGACCAGTAAAAAGGCCATGAGCTCCATGGAGATCATTCTGGGTGAGCCTTCCCGTTTGGAGCACCTTGCTGTTGATATTCATGAACACTATGTCTCCGCCTGCGCCAACGACCCGGATAGAGTGCAGAAAGCGATGATCGTATGTTCCAACAGAAAAATCGCCTATGATCTGCTGCTAAAGTTCAAGGAACACTATCCGGAATGGTTTGAGGAAAAGAAGGTGCCTGATGACATCTTTGCTTCAGAAGAAGATCTGCGCGAGCTGAAACCGATGCCATTTATTGCGATGGTGGCAAGCGTTGGCAGTAACGACGCGGCAGATATGTACAATTATCTCGGCGGCGCTGCAAATAGCAAACGCTCCGAGGAATTGGACGCTGCGTTCAAACAGGATAAGTCCAATTTCCGTATTGCCATAGTCGTTGATATGTGGATCACAGGCTTTGATGTCCCCTCTCTGACCTATATGTATAATGATAAGCCACTGGAAAGACATCTGCTGATTCAGACTATCAGCCGGGTCAATAGAAAATATCCCGGCAAAGATTATGGCTTTATTATCGACTATATCGGGATCCGCGATAATATGCGCAAGGCTCTGAAAATCTACGGTGGTGATAACTCTATTGCACCTACGGCAGACGATGTGCAGCAGGCTGCCGACGTATTCAGGGAGGAACTTTCGATTTTGAAGGATCTTTTTTCGGGGTATGATTTGGCTCCGTTCCTTGATCCGGCTGAAGATCCTGCCTTGCGGTACAAACTTTTAGCGAAAGCCTCCGAGTATGTTTTTGCTTCCGCACAGGAACTGCAAACAGAAACTAACGGTGGCAAAGGTGTTAGCAGAGTCTTATTCAAGACGTATTTCCTGAAAACCGTCAAAAGAATGCGGGCGGCGTATGATATTTGTCAGCCATTCGGTGAGATAGGCAAAGAAGAATCTGCCCTCGCTCAGTGCTTCATGGCCATTGCGGGATTTGTGCGTAAGATGAACGGAACCGATACCGAAGTGGATACTGATATCATGAACCGCCGTGTGGCGAAGATGGTTGAAGAAGCACTTAGGTACAATGCACCTGAAAGCGTTCTGGAGGATGGAGAACCCGAGGATATTTTCAGCCCTGAATATTATGAGAAGCTGTCTGATGTGAAAATGCCTGCATCCAAGCTGGAACTGCTGGTAAAAATGCTTCGCAAGCAGATCAGGGAATATGGCAAAACAAATCAGATGGCCGCAAAGAAGTATCAGGAAATGCTTGAGGAGACCATCCAGCATTATCATGAGCGCAGGAAGCGTCTTGCTACGGAGGAAGCTGGCGAAGCCCAAGAGCAAACTTCCGAGGAAATCATCAGAAATGCCACGGAACAAGCCTTGCGCATTCTGCATGAAATGAATGAGGACCACGAAAGCTTCCGGAAGATTGGTCTTACTTTTGAAGAGAAGGCATTCTATGATATTTTGATGACACTGCGCAACGAGTACAATTTTGAGTGTGGCAAAGACAAAATCGTCGACGGTGTTTCTGTCAATGAGAAGTGCAGATCTTTGGCGAAAAAGATCAAAAAAATCATTGATACAAAATCCTCGTTTGCAGACTGGCTCAACAATCAGAATGTCCGCGACCAGCTCAAATTTGATATCAAAGTTTGCCTGATAAAGAATGGGTATCCTCCGCAGTACAGCCCAGAGGTTTTCCGAAAAGTTATGGAGCAGGTTGAGAACTTTGCGGAGCATAATGTCTAAAGGAAAAGGTAAGGAGGCTAATTATATATACTTATCCTCCAATGATGTGATACTGCCGCAGAAGGTGACAGCCGCTAAGACCACCCACGATGATAAGCAGCTGGAGCGGCTCATGGAAACCATCAAAACCGATGAGTACTGACATGACTTCTTATAGTTGGAGATTACCACCGGCCTGTGACGGGGGGAACTGTGCGGACTCATGTACAGACTTTAACACAGGAAAGAGAAAGCCGGCCGTCCACAGGACGCTCCACAACAAGGCGGGCGGTGGCTACAAAGAATAGACGATATGGCACTTCGGACTGCTGTGATAGTATTTCCGTAAGAGGTGACAAATATGGCATTTGATCACAAACCTTGGTGAAATTGCTAATAGACAAGGAAATGACAAAAAATCAGCTGATGAAAGCTACAAACATATCTAAATCTACTATGGATAAAATGGGCAGAGGTGAACAGGTATCATTAAAAATCCTTGATAGAATATGCTTGTCAATGTAATCCATACAATCTCTAAGATTGTTAACTTGATCCCAAACCCTATCAACTGCATTATTAACAGCGTCGGGATATCTCTCATTATACCTTTCTTTCCAGCCAGAAAGAGAGGCCTCGCCTGGTGAAGACAGATACTCGGGAAGTAGTTCCGATAACTGACCAACATTTCTTGGCCTTGTACCACCTGCATTCTGGTTTGCGAGATTAATCACTTGGGTCGTGTATTTTGGATACTCAGAAATCTCCGTGTCATTACATTTTGAAATATATTCATTTGAGATTTTGGACTTGGGCATATTGGATCCCCCTAACCTTATAATAGTTTATATATTATAGGGATAAAAAGAGAATTCGTCAAATACAAGGCTCTACCTGTCGAAGCTGAGGTTTCTATTATGCCCCTAATGAATAAATCTACATTAGGGCTGGCTAACCAAGCGGTAACAACAATTAACTTAAAAGGGAGTTTGAAAATAAGTACCCGCTTGTAGCTATGGGCTGGACACGGAGCGACTGCTATGCCTATAACAGGAAGTATGGGGGATTGAAACGAAGGCGTCATGCTGCGTATTTTGCCCATTCCACACCGGTTATTTTTGCCGGTATATTCAGAAGAATGAACCAGCCTGTTATGCTTGTGCCTGTCAGGTAGACGAACTAATAGAGCAATATCAAGCACGTCCACCGCTGAAAAGCCAACTGTTCATTTCCAAAACACACAAGAGGATGCGGGATCTATCTGACGCAGACTGTGGCGATAACAGCTTTCTGCTCATCACAGCTATGTGGTGAACACCTAGACCTTGAGAAGTGAATGACCGTCCGAATCGGATATGCTTTCCGGTGAAGTATCGCGTTTGCGTACCAAGGAAATCAAAACGCCGCTGAATATTGTGCAGGGGCAGGAACGGGTTCGGAGAAAACGGCATTTTATACCAAGGCCATGTCTGCATGAGGATATGGACCTGCCATTTTATAAAATATACGGAGGAATGGATCGTGGAGCAGAAGCAGACTGTATTTCCACAGAGCCCGCGGCAGACGCAGACGATCTATGTGGATGGATGCAAGGTTACAGTTCGATATGCCGGCAAGGAGAATCCTGCCGCAGTTCGTGAGATCAAGGATATTCTTCTTTCAAACATCTCTAAAAAGTCATAAAATTTGTGTTTTCTACGTGGATATGAGATAATGATGGTATAGATATGCACCTTGAAAATTGAAACGAGGCCATATACACCATTCCCAATATCGGAAGAAAACAGGAGTGATGTATATGTTAGAAGAATTGATAACAACAGCGCAGCGTGTTTATTGCCTTTATCGTGTATCAACGCTTGGACAAGTCGAAAAAGATGACATTCCCATGCAAAAGGAAGCGTGCCGGGAGTTCGTCGGGCAGCATCCTGGTTGGGAAATCATCAAGGAATTTTCGGAAAAAGGCGTTTCCGGGTTTAAGGTCTCGGCCAAAGACCGGGATGCCGTTCAAGAAATCCAGCGAGATGCTTTGTAAAATAAGTTTGATATTCTGTTGGTGTTCATGTTTGACCGTTTGGGCCGCAGAGAGGACGAAACGCCGTTCGTTGTGGAGTGGTTTGTCAAAAACGGCATCGAGGTGTGGAGTGCCAAGGAAGGACAGCAGCGGTTTGATACCCATGTGGACAAGCTGCTGAACTACATCCGTTACTGGCAGGCGTCCGGCGAAAGCATCAAAACCTCTGTCCGCACCAAGACCCGAATGGAGCAGCTGACGCAGGAAGGTCATTTTACCGGCGGCTGTATACCGTTTGGTTATCGTCTGGAACATAAGGGACGCACCAATAAGCGAAATCAGGATGTGGGTGATCTTGTGATCGACCCAGACGAAGCAGAAATCGTAAAACTGATTTTTCAGAAATATCTCTGCGAAGGATATGGAGCGCAGCGCCTTTGCCGGTATCTTGCCGAACAGGGGATTACAAACCGAAAAGGACGCAACATACCGACTACTTCAATCAACCGCATCATTAAGAACCCCATTTACACCGGGGTCATCCGAAATGGAGACAGCCAATCAGAGGTGCTGCCAGAGCTTCAAATTATCGACGCAGAAACTTATGAACGGGCACAGCAGATGATGGAAAAACGGGTGACCCATCATAGCGATGTGCCGCTTAATACCAAGGGGCGGTCTCTGCTGGTGGGGAACATTTACTGTGGCCACTGCGGAGGCCGCCTGACGCTGACCACCAGCGGACGAAAGCGTGTCCGAAAAGACGGGACTATCGTGCGGGAAACGAGAGCAAGGTATCAATGCCATTACAATGTCAGGCATCCCGGCGAATGCGACGGCCAATCTGGATATGGCGTAGAAAAGCTGGATAAATTGGTAGACCAAATCATTCGTATCCAGCTTGGGCGCATTCAGAACTCACCATCTCAAGAACTGATCGAAAAGCAGCAGGCCAAGGAGGTTGAACTCGTCAGGTCCAGACTAAACCTCTTAAATGAGCAGTATCGGCAGAAGCAGCGGGAGTATCAAGACCTGCGCGCTGAGACGATCAAGGTCATTCAAGGCGCCAGCCGTTTGAATGTGGATTTGCTTAATAGTCTTGTTGCGGAAACCTCTGAACAGATCAAACAATTAAGCTGGAAGATTCAGACAGCCACAGCAGAACTTGAAGAAACTGTCCAGAGTGCCAGTCAGGTGCTGCGGGAATATGACCAGCTGATAAGCTGGGCCGAGATGTATGACCACTGCACCTTTGAAGCTAAGAAAATGATCGTGGCCCAGTTTGTAAAAGCAGTCCATGTGCGGCGAGATTATGAGATCGACATAGAGTTCAATGTGTCGTTTGAGGAATTTCAAGCTCTGTATCTGGAGGGGAGCCAGATAAAGCAAAAAGGCCGGAAGCAGATACGCTCCTGACCCATTGAAACGAAAACAAGACAAGCGATATAATCGCTTGCCTTGTTCATGGTGGACTCGAAGGGATTCGAACCCTTGACCTCTCGGATGCGAACCGAACGCTCTCCCAACTGAGCTACGAGCCCAAACAGCTATATTATTATAACATATTTCTGCGGCTTGTAAAGTACCTTTTTGAAAAAAACGAAATTTTGAAAAACAGGCCCGGAAGCTCCGGGCCTGTTTTGGTCATGTGTAGGAATGCTCCACCTGCACCACGGCGGTATAGCGGCTGTCCAGTGAGCGGACCAGCGAGCGTACCTGCCGGGCCATTTCGTCATCGGCAATGCGGAAGCCGGGAGGCGTTACCACATCGAAAATCAAATTCGTATGGGTGGAGCCGGGGACGATTCGAAAATCGTGAATGCTGACCGAGGCGTCGATGCACTTCACCAGCGTCTCCACCTGTGCGCGGAGGGCAGCGGTGCGGCTGTCATCGGCGGCGATGGGGTCCATGTGAATCACTGCCTCACAGCCCAGCTTTTTATGAAGCTCATGCTCGATGTTGTCAATGACATCGTGCAGCTCCATGACGCTGCCGGAGGCCGGGACCTCCGCGTGGAGGGAGATCATCACCCGGCCGGGGCCGTAGTCATGCACCACCAGATCGTGTATCCCGCAGATTTCCTTGTGGGCCATCACCAGATCCTGAATTTCCCGAACGAACTCCGGCGTCGGCGGTACGCCCAGCAGGGGATCGATGGTAGCCTTGGCGGCGTCGATGCCGCCTTTCAGGATGAGAACCGCCACTACGGCGCCGACCCAGCCATCCACGGCCAGCCCTGTGAAGCGGCTCGCCAGCGCGGCGGCCAGCACGGCGGCGGTAGAGATGCTGTCGCTGACGGAATCCGCTGCTACGGCCAGCAGCGCCGGGGCGTCCAGCCGCTTGCCGACTGCGCGGTTATAAAAGGCCATATAGAGCTTTACGCACACGGAAACCGCCAGAATCCCCAGCACCAGAGCGCTGAAGGCCACCGGCTCCGGGTGCAGGATTTTGCCGATAGACTCCTTGCCAAGCTCCACGCCCATGAGCAGAATCAGCATGGACACCGCAAGGCCCGAAAGGTATTCCGCCCGCCCGTGGCCGAAGGGATGGCCGGGGTCCGGCGTTTTGGCGGCGATTTTGAAGCCCAGCAGCGTAATGATGGAGGAGCCGGCGTCCGAGAGGTTATTGAAGGCGTCCGCTGTGATGGCGATGGAGCCGGACAGCGTGCCTGCCAGCAGCTTACCGGCGAACAGAAGCAGATTCAAGGCGATTCCCACCGCCCCGCAGAGAATGCCGTAGGCTGTCCGCAACTGGGTGGGAGTGCGGCCCTCCGGCTTGCAGAAAATTTTCGCAAGAAGCGAGATCATATCAATCGCTTCCTTTCTGTTATAAAGTATAGGCCGCTTTTGCGGCCCATGCGGTTGACTTATTTCTTTCCCGGGATGACCAGCTTCATGTGGCAGCAGAGGTCATCAAGGTCCCGGTCTGTGGCGGCGCTGAGCCGCAGCCGTGCGCCGCAGTCACGGCACGTAAGCTCCACGGCGTCCCGGCGGATTTCCATGGAATAGCTGTGGCTGCCGCAACCGCAGGTGATGCCATTGGGCCGGGCGGCAATATCCCGGAGCTCCGAGAGAAATTCGTACATGATGACATTATCGGTGAAGGCCTCTGCCTCGCCGCTGCCGGACTGGGCCTTTTCCTTGGAGATGGCGATCTCTGCCTCCCGCAGATGATGGTCCACAATGCCCTCATCTCCCACAAAGCAGCAGAACTGCCGGCTCTCCGGGCAGCTCAGAGCCGTGGCCCCCTCCCGGATGCGCTCCGGCGGACAAACCGCCTCGTGAATTTTACCGCAGACGCCGCAGGGCACCAGCAGGCGGTAGCGCTGTCCGTCAAAGCTCGTATGGAGCACGCTGCCGCCGCAGGAGCAGGCAATTTCCGCATCGGACGCCTCCAAAGCGAAAATGGAGCGGGCACCCATTACCGGCGCGCCGCATTTCGGGCAGATGTAGCCCAGAGTCCTCATATCACCAGCCATCATGGCCTCCTGTTCTGCCGCTTAAAGCGGCGTGTTTCCCGTTTTATGGTGCTGTTTGTAGAGAAGGACCTGATCCCCGGCCAGCAGAACCAGTCCGCCGTTTGGAATCAGAGTTTGTCCCCGGCGCCGGACCATGACGATCAGCGTCTGGCGGGAAATGTCCAGATCGCGGATGGGACTGCCTACCCACGGGTTCTGAGGCTGGAGGGTGATCTCCTGAAGCTCAATGCGGCCATCCTCCCGATAGGAGCCGGCTCCCAGCACCAGACTGTCCCCGCTCCGCAGCACCGTGCCGCCCCGGGGGACCAGCGTTTCCCGGCCCCGCTGAACAGCAGCCACGATGATTCCCTCCGGCAGGCCCAACTCGCGGATGGCCCTTCCGGCCCACGCATCCTTCTGCGTTAAATGGACGCAGATAAAATGAACGTCCGAGGACGTGCCGTATTCGCTGATGCGCTTGATGCGGGAATACTGGTCCACAAAGCCGGCGGAAATGATGCCGGTGGGGATGGCCACCATGCCGACGCCAAGAAACGTGATGAATATGCCGAAAATCTTTCCCATGGTCGTAATGGGATAAATGTCGCCGTAGCCCACGGTGAGCAGCGTGGACACAGACCACCAGATGCCGGAAAAGGCGTTGGAGAACACCTCCGGCTGGGCGTCATGCTCCAGCGAGTACATACAAAGGCTGGAGGCGGTCATCAGCACAAGAATGATGAATACGGAGCTGAGAAGCTGCTGGGCCTTGCTGGCGAGCACTTGTGTGATAACGTTCAGGGAATCGTAATAGGCGTTGATGCGGAACAGGCGGAAAATGCGGACCACCCGGAACATCCGGAACGCCACGGCTCCGGCGGGGAAGAACCAAGGTAAGTAATAGGGCAGAAAGCTCAGAATATCCACGATGCCGCCAAAGGAGAGCAGGTATTTCAAAATGGCCCGGGTCTCCGGCAGGTCGGGACAGCGGTATTTGGCGGTCCAGACCCGCAGCGCCCAGTCCACGGCAAAGTAAGCCACCGTCCATTCCTCAATGGTAAGCAGCAGCACCCCGCAGCGGTCCTCCGCCGTATCAAAGGTATAGGCGATGGTCACGCCTAAATTCAGAAAAATAACAAGGGTGTAGACGATGTCATACGCCCGGCTGGGAAAGTCCTCCGTGGAGCCGATGTCCACAATGGTCCCCATGCGCCGCCGGAGCGGCTCCAGAGTGCGCGGACCCGACATACGCCACCTCCTGACAGTTCCGCCGATACTGCGGCCGGCGCAGAGCACCGGCCCTGGCAGAGCACCGGCCCTGAAAGTCCTATCTATTATAATGATATTATGGGAAAATGTAAACAGATTTTCTGGATTTCCTTTTGATTTCAAGGGTTTGATGGCCTTAACATGATGGATGAAGCCGTAATTTTCTCTGTGGCGTCCAGCAGCGCGGCAAAAAGATGCACCGTCCCACTTCGCATGGAACGGTGTATGTTCAGGGGGAGCTTATCGCTCCTGTACCTCTTTCCCGCTGAGGTGTTCGATCTCGATTTCACACATCCGCACGGCTCTGCCGCCCTCTAAGATAGCCTGATCCGCCAGCGCCTCATCCGGGTAGTACTTCATGGCAAAGCGCTTCAGCAGCGCCATGGTCTCCGGGGTACTTTCCAGCAGGCGGCAGCGGCCGAATACCACGGCGCTCCGCATATAGGGCGCCCATGCTTCCTCGCGGACAAGCTCTGTTCCGTAGGCCGTGAAGCAGACTTTATCGCAGACCTTGATGGCGTCCAGCTTGTATCCGGTGCGGGAGCTGTGGAAATAAATCCGCCCGGCAGTCTCATCATATATAAAATTGATGGGAATTGCGTAAGGATAACCGTCCTCTCCGTTGACCGCCAGCACGCCCCGGCGGGCCTCACGTAGAATTTGCCGGGTATCCTCGGTGCTGAGCTCGTTTTTCTTTTTTCGGATAGGTCGAAACATGATGGCTCTTCTTTCTTTTATGTTGGACGCGACAGGCCGCTTAGTGCGTCAGAATATAGGTCTCCAGCTCTGCCGCTGTGTGAACCACCGCTGCGGCGCCGGCCTGCGCCAACTCGCCCGGCGCCGCATAGCCGAAAAACTCTACGCCCACACAGGGGAGGCCGCATTCGGCGGCGCCCAGTACGTCATATTTGCGGTCGCCTACCATCAGCATGGAGGTCTTGTCCGCCTCCGCCAATCCCAGACGGCGCATGACCTCCCGGATGACATCGGCCTTCTGCCAATCCGCCCCGATGGGGCTTCCCACGATCGTTTGTAGACTTTGGGTGAATCCAAAGCGTTCGCAGATGCTCAAGCACAGCTTCTCCGGCTTGGAGGAGGCCAGCGCCAGCGTATATCCCCGCTCCTTCAGCCGCGCAAGCAGCTCACGCAGACCCGGCGCGGGCTGGTTTTCATACTGGCCCACCGGCTCGTACCGCTCCCGGAAAACCTCCACGCCCCGGGCGGCGGTTTCCGTGTCATAGCCGCAGTAGGCCATGAAGGACTCCTGCAGGGGCGGGCCGATGAATTTCAAAAGCGTCTGCTGGTCCGGCATAGTGCCGCCCAGCTTTTCAATGGCATATTTCACGGAGTTGACAATTCCCTCCCGGGAGTCCGTCAGTGTACCGTCCAGATCGAATAAAACGGTGCGAATCATAGTGCAGGTCCTCCTGTATGCGGCGCGGGAAGGGGGAAAGCCCCGCCGGCAGCCGCTTTTTTCTTGCTGTATTTTATCATGTCCGCGCCGGGAGTGCAAACGGAGATTTGCATTGTCAGCGCGGCCGCAGTACCCCGGTGTGGTCCAGGGCCCGGAACAGGCAGGCCGCCGCCACGCCGGTCACCGCCCCGGTGAGCAGAGAGGCTGCCAGCAGCACCGGCAGATAGGCCAGCGGCGCGGTGCTCCATAGTGTCAGGACCGCTGCTGCGATCTGCCCGCAATTATGGGCCGCCGCGCCGCCTATGGACACGCCGTATACGGACAGCTGCCCCGGCCGGGACAGGAGAATCATCACCAGCATGGCGGACACGCCGCCCAGCACGGAGAAGATCAGCGCATTCATATTTCCGGCGAACACCGCTCCCAGCAGGCAGCGTCCCACTAAAATCAAAAGCGCCTGTCCGGGCCCCAAGGCGTAGAGGGCGAATACCGTTACGATATTGGCAAGGCCCAGCTTGATGCCCGGCAGGGGAATGGCGAGGGACAGGGGGAACAGGTTTTCAAGATAGCTCAGGGCCAGCGCCATGGCGGTCAGCACGGCGCAGAGCGTCAACTGTTTTGTTGTCAGCTTCATCGTGGGCCTCCTAACCGATCACAATGTCCACGCCGGAGGAATCCGCCGCGCCGCCGGTGAGGGTGATGACGATGCGGGCGGGGAGGCAGATGATACTCTGCCCGCTCCGGGAGATGGCCCCAGTGTGCACACAGTCCTGTGTGGGGCAGTCCGCCGAGGCGACATGGAGACGCACCGTGTCCCCGTTCCACTCCGCCGCCACGGTCAGCGTATAGCCGTTATGACTGTAACTGCGGGGGCTGTCCAGCAGCGCCTCCGGGGCAAAGCGGTCCAGTTCCGCGCCATCGGCGGTGACGGTAACGAGGGGGGCACTGCCGCTGTCTGTGCCGCGCCATACCGCCAGCGCCGCGAACATTGCCAGTGCAAGGATGACCAGCACGACAAGCCCGTCCCAGATATTCGGTTTCAGCTCAGGAGACTGTCTCATAGGTATAACCGCTGTCCTTTACCACTTCAAATCGGTCGGAAAGTCCGTCCGTTATGATGACCCGGCCATCCGCCGTGACCAGAACCAAGTCAAAGTCATAGCCGCCGGTCTGCCAGAATTCCAGCGCCCGCTCCTCGCCCATGACAAACAGGGCGGTGGAAAAGGCATCGCACATGGTCCCGTTTCCGGGACCGGAGAAGTCCGGGCCGTTGGCCTCCGCCACCACCGTGACCGACAGCAGGCCGCTGTCTGCCGGATAGCCGGTGGAGGGGTCAATGATGTGGTGGTATGTGTTCCCATTTTCCGTGAAGTAGCGCTCATAGCCGCCGGAGGTGATGGCGTAGGCGTCCCGCAGCGTTAGGACTGCCGCCAGCGCGTTTTCGTCCTGCGGGTCGCGGATACCGACACGCCAGTCGGCCCCGTCCGGCTTTCCGCCCAGCACAAACACATTGCCGCCGAGAGAGATTTTTCCGCTTTCAATTTTGTTTTCCCGGAAGACTGCCTCTACGCAGTCGGAGGTGTAGCCTTTGGCGATGCCGCCGAGGTCAATGGCCTGTCCCGCCCCCAGCGTGACGCTGCTGCCGGAGAGCCGAATTTCATCGCTGTTCACGTTTTCCAGCAGCGCGTCCAGCTCATCCTGAGCGGGGACGCGGTAGCTGTCCCCGGTGAAGCCCCAGGCGTCCATCACCGGCGCGATAGTAATATCGAAAGCGCCGCCGGTGGCGTCCCGGAATGTCAGGGCCTCGGAAAGCAGCGCTTGCTCCGCCGCGGATAAATCCTGTGCCGCGCCGTTTTGGTTGAGGACGGACACCAGACTGTCCTCCCGGGTGCGGGAGAGCCGCGCCTCCAGCGCTTGAATGGTTTCCTCGGCATCGCTGACCGCCTGCTTTACCTGATGGCCATAGGCGTCCAACTGCATGACCGTGTCCATGGCGAAAAGCTGGGCCGACGCCTCATCGGCACTTGCGCCGCAGCCGGTGAGCAGCAGCGCCGCCGCGCAGATAAACATGAAACTCCGCTTCATGGGGCCTCCTTTTAATATGTAATAAGCAGCAACAATATCAGCCTGATTTTTTCAGTATACCACGGTACGAAAAAAAAGCAAACAAAATAGAAAAGGTTTTCCTTGCAAATCATAGGCGGGTCTGCTATACTACTAACGTGTGTCGGCGGGAATACGTTCCCGCATTTTGGGAAATATAACCATGGAGGTTTCGTATAGATGGCAAAAAATCCGAACAAAAAGGCCAAGGCTCTCCAGAAGGACGAGCAGATGAATGGCGCAATGAAGTTTTTTCTGGCCGGCTGCGTGGCCGAGCTATATCTTCTGATTATCCGCAGATTCTATATCAATGCGGATTCCGAGCTTTCCAGAATCGCGTGGTATGACCGTTATCTCTGGATGCTGGCGGGTATCGGCGCGGGCGTGCTGGCGGTGGGTCTCATTGCGGCGCTGACCGCGAAGGCCAATGCCGGAAGACGCAAAACCGGCTGGGCACTGGCGGGAGCCGGTGCGTTTGTTGGGATTGCCTCTGCGCTGGTGCGCTGGAATATGGCAACGCTGTCCCTGATGACCATTGTTGTCCCGGTGGTGATTTTGCTGGGTGTGCTCTGGGCGCTGTATGATCGGGAATGCGCGCTGGCGCTGACAGTCCTTGGCGTGGCGCTGCTGGCCCTGTGGGGCTATCGCCGGTATGCCTCCAGTATGTATGTGGGTACGGCGGTGAAGGCACTGGTGGCGCTTTATCTGGTGGCGCTGATCGTGCTGGCCGTTCTCACCAAGCAGGGGAAGACCGGCAAGCTGCTGCCCGAGACTGCGGAACGTCTGCCGGTCTATATCTCCTGTGGCCTGTCCGCTGTGGCGCTGCTGGCCGCGCTGGCAATTCCCGGAGCCGCGTATTATGCCATCTGGGCCATGGCGGCGGTGATTTTCGCTTTGGCTGTCTACTATACCGTCAAGCAGCTTTGATTTTGCTGATACGAGCCGCTCCGCTTCTGCGGAGCGGCTCTTTTTCTGTGCCCGGGCGGAAGAGTTCATCGCGAGGGCTGTCCGCAGAAGCAGAGGAAGCGTTCCGGCAAGACTGGAGGAAAGCGGAGATACAGTCGAGCGCTGTCTGTCAAGAGGAAAAAACGGCGGTTTTTGACTGCTATTGCCGGAAATGTATGTATTATGTAAATCGCCTGTAAAGGGGTATCATGGGGATAACCTTGAAGAAGCGCAGTGGATAAATTTGCCTGTAGATTGAATTTTTGCTGAAATTTCAATGAAAATTCAATGTTGAAAACTCTGTGGAAAATGTGAATAACTCCTTGTAGACAAAAATTATCATAAATTTTATGTAAATATAAAATGAAAAGAGATACTAAAACGTCGGGCGTGACCATCGGAAAAAACAGTCACTTTTTTAGCAAAATTTTTGCGGGAGCGCCAAGGCTGGATTTGTAAAGATGGCAAAACGCCAAAATTTGAACATCGCAATGGCTGCCTCATATACGAGCTGTATTATTTTTGCGAATATCTGCCATTCGATTTTCCACATGGAAAAAACGGCGGACTTTTGCCGAAACGCCCTTGACAAGCGGGGGAACTCATGATACTGTATTGAAAGTTTATAGACAGATAAGGAGCGATGCACTGTGACCGCAATTTTGAAAAACGCACAGATGTTCCGACACGGCGTATTTTCCCGCGGCGATGTTTCCGCTGATATGGGTCCCCGTGTTTCCCGAGGCGGCAGTGATTCCACCTTTTCCGTGGATGCTTCCTCTTTTGTGATATTACCCGGTTTCGTTGATGTTCATGTACATCTTCGGGAACCGGGTTTTTCTTATAAAGAGACCATTCGCACCGGCTCCCTTGCGGCGGCTCACGGTGGCTATACGGCTGTGTGCGCCATGCCGAACCTGAACCCGGTGCCGGACAGCTTGGAGCATCTTCAGCCGGAGCTGGAGGCCATCCGCCATGACGCGGTGGTTCGGGTGCTGCCCTATGGTGCTATCACCCGGGGGGAGCAGGGGGAGGCGCTGGCGGAGCTGGAGGCCATGGCCCCCTATGTAGTGGCCTTTTCCGATGACGGGAAGGGCGTGCAGAACCGGAATATGATGCGCTGGGCCATGCAGGAGGCCAAGCGCCTCGGCAAGCTGATCGTGGCCCACTGCGAGGACAACACCCTGCTTCACGGCGGCTATATCCACGATGGCGCCTATGCCAGGGCCCACGGCCACCGGGGAATCTGCTCTGAAAGCGAGTGGCGGCCCATCCAGCGGGATCTGGAGCTGGTGCGGGAGACCGGCTGCGGCTACCATGTGTGTCACATTTCCACCAAGGAAAGCGTGGCCCTGATCCGCAAGGCCAAGGGTGAGGGACTGAACGTTACCTGTGAGACCGGCCCCCACTATCTGTTGCTGGATGACGCCATGCTGGAGGAGGACGGGCGCTTTAAGATGAACCCGCCGCTTCGGGATAAGGCCGACCGGGAGGCGCTGTTGGAAGGCCTGGCGGACGGCACCATCGACATGATCGCCACGGACCATGCCCCTCACAGTGCCGAGGAAAAAGGCCGCGGACTGGAAAAAAGCGCCATGGGTATCGTAGGGCTGGAAACGGCCTTCCCACTGCTCTATACGCATCTGGTAAAGCCCGGTGTCATTTCCTTTGCCCGCTTGATGGAGCTGCTTCATGACGCGCCCTGCCGCCGCTTCGGCATTGCGCCGGACACCGGCTTTACCGTGTTTGATTTGAACCGCACCTATCCGATTGACCCCGCTGAATTTTTGTCCATGGGCCGGGCCACGCCCTTTGCGGGCTGGAGCGTACAGGGCCGCTGCCTGCTGACAGTCATGGAGGGGCGGGCGGTCTGGTATGATAAAACCTTGCTGGAAGGAGAGGACGCCGAATGAAGGAGACGCTGCTGACTGTTTTGGAAAATACCCGGCTGGCAGAGGGCATTTACCGTCTGCGGCTGACGGGGGACACCTCTGCCATCACTGCGCCGGGGCAGTTTGTGAACCTGAAGCTCTCCGGCTTCTACCTTCGCCGCCCTATTTCCGTGTGCGACTGGACGGAGGGGGAGCTGACCCTCATTTATAAGGTGCTGGGACATGGCACGGAGGCCATGACCCGTATGACCCCCGGCGCGGAGCTGAACGTGCTGACGGGGCTCGGCAACGGCTACGATGTATCCCGGGCAGGGGCGCGGCCCCTGCTGGTGGGCGGCGGCGTGGGTATTCCCCCGCTGTACGGCCTTGCCAAGCGCCTGACGGAGCGGGGCTGTCGTATTGCGGCAGTGCTGGGCTATAACCGGGCCTCTGAAATCTTTCTGGCGGAGGAGCTGAAAGCGCTGGGGGCGGAGGTCATTGTGGCCACCGCCGATGGCAGCGCCGGGATAAAGGGCCTTGTAACGGACGGTATGGCCGCCGTTTCCGATTATACCTATCTCTACACCTGCGGCCCGGAGCCTATGCTGAAAGCGGTATACGGTGTGTGCAGGTCCGGCCAGTTCAGCTTTGAGGAGCGGATGGGCTGCGGCTTCGGGGCCTGCATGGGCTGCTCCTGCAGGACGAAATACGGCAATAAACGTATCTGTAAGGAGGGCCCGGTGCTGGAAAAGGAGGAAATTGTATGGTGAATACAAAAGTGACCCTCTGCGGCGTGGAGCTGGACAATCCCGTCATCCCCGCCAGCGGCACCTTTGGCTACGGCTATGAGTTTGCGGAGCTGTATGACATCAATCTGTTGGGCACGTTCTCCTTCAAGGGGACTACCCGGGAGCCCCGCTACGGCAATCCCACCCCCCGCATTGCGGAGTATGCCGGGGGCCTGCTGAACGCGGTGGGACTGCAAAATCCCGGCGTGGACACCGTGATCTCAGAGGAGCTGCCGAAGCTGAAGCAGGTCTTCCACAAGCCGGTGATGGCGAATATCAGCGGCTTTTCAGTAGCGGAATACGCCGAGGTCTGCGAAAAGCTGGACGCGCAGGAGCAGGTGGGCTGGCTGGAGGTGAATATCTCCTGTCCCAATGTCCATGGCGGCGGCGCGGCCTTCGGTGCGGACCCCAAGGCCGCCGCGGAGGTGACGCGGGCGGTTCGGGCAGTGACAAAAAAGCCCATTATTTTAAAGTTGTCCCCCACAGCGGCGGATATCACTGCCGTGGCGAAAGCCTGTGAGGACGCGGGGGCGGATGGCGTCAGTCTCATCAACACCCTGCCGGGGATGCGAATCGACCTGAAGCGGCGCCGCCCGCTGCTGGCCAACGGCACCGGCGGGATGTCCGGGCCGGGAATGCTGCCGCTGGCGGTGCGGATGGTGTATCAGGTCTACGAGGCGGTGAAAATCCCCATTATAGGTATGGGCGGCGTCACCACGGCGGAGGATGTCATCGAGCTGATGCTGGCGGGAGCCACCGCCGTGGGCGTGGGGGCGGCCAATCTGGTGGAGCCCTTTGCCTGCAAGCATATTATTGAGAATTTGCCTGCCGTGATGGAGCGGTATGGCATGGAAAATCTGACAGAGATCATAGGAGGAGCACATCATGGGTAAGGACGTTATCATTGCGCTGGACTTTGACAGCAAGGAAAAAACACTGGCATTTCTGGACCGCTTCACGGAGGAAAAGCCCTTTGTGAAGATCGGCATGGAGCTGTTTTACGCCGAAGGGCCCTCCATCGTGCGGGAAATTCGCGGTCGCGGACATAAAATCTTTTTGGATCTCAAGCTGCATGACATTCCCAACACCGTGAAAAAGGCCATGGCGGCATTGTCCGCGCTGGATGTGGACTTGGTGAACGTCCATGCCGCCGGTACCGGCGCCATGATGTCCGCCGCGCTGGAGGGTCTCACCCGGCCCGACGGCACCCGTCCGCTGCTCATCGCTGTGACCCAGCTGACCTCCACGGATCAGGACATGCTGGAAAAAGAGCTGTGGATCGAAAAGCCTCTTGCCGAGGTGGTGATGCACTATGCCGAAAACGCCGCGCAGGCGGGTCTGGACGGCGTGGTGTGCTCCCCCCTGGAAGCGGGGGGCGTCCACGAGCGCTGCGGCAAGAACTTCCTCACCGTGACCCCTGGTGTCCGCTTCGCCGATGGAGACGTGGGCGACCAGAAGCGGGTCACCACCCCGGAAAGAGCCCGGGAACTGGGCTCCGACTATATCGTGGTGGGCCGGCCCATCACGCAGGCAGAGGACCCTGTGGCCGCCTATCGCCGCTGCGTGGCGGAGTTCGTAGGCTGAGAACAAAAAAGCAAAATAAAATTTTGTGGATAGATAAAGGAGAGAACGATGGAGCATATCAATGTGCGCGTTGCCAAGCGCCTGCTGGAGATTCGGGCGGTATTTCTCCGCCCGCAGGAGCCCTTTACATGGGCCAGCGGCATCAAAAGCCCGATTTACTGCGATAACCGGCTGATTCTCACGGCCCCTGAGGCGAGAAACGAGGTGGAGCAGGCCATTGCGGACGCCGTAAAGCGGGAGTATCCGGCGACGGAGGTCCTGATGGGAACGGCCACGGCGGGCATCGCCCACGCCGCCATCGCCGCGCATCTGCTGGGCCTGCCCATGGGCTATGTCCGCTCCGGCAATAAAGACCACGGCCGCCAGAACCGCATTGAGGGACGTCTGGACAAGGGTGAGAAGGTTGTGGTCATCGAGGACCTCATTTCCACCGGCGGCAGTGTGCTGGAAACGGTGGAAGCCCTCCGGGAAGCGGGGGCCGAGGTGCTGGGCGTGGTGAGCATTTTCACCTACGGCATGAAAAAGGGCATTGAGCGGATGGCGGCGGCCAACGTGAAGAACGTGAGCCTGACCGATTTGGACACCATCGCGCAGGTAGGTGCCGCAGAGGGCTATATCTCTCAGGAGGATGTGGCCCGGCTGCTGAAATTCCGGGAGAACCCGTCCGATGAAAGCTGGATTCAGGGAGGAGAAAACTGACATGGAAAATTTAATCGACATTATGCAGCTCTCTGTAGAAGAGATCGACGCACTGGTGCAAAAGGGCTGCGACATTATGGCCAACCCTGCCGCATACGCCCATAAGTGCGACGGAAAAATTCTGGCAACGCTGTTTTTTGAACCCTCCACCCGCACCCGCCTGAGCTTTGAGAGCGCCATGCTGTCTCTGGGTGGACAGGTGCTGGGCTTTTCCTCCGCCGCCAGCTCCTCCGCCTCCAAGGGCGAGAGCGTGGCGGATACCATCCGGGTGGTCAGCGCCTACTGCGATATCATCGCCATGCGACACCCCAAGGAGGGCGCGCCGCTGGTGGCGACCATGCACTCTCTGGTGCCGGTCATCAACGCCGGCGACGGCGGACACAACCACCCCACCCAGACGCTGACGGACCTGATGACCATTCACAAAGAAAAAGGCCATGTGGACAATCTGACGGTGGGCTTCTGCGGCGACCTGAAGTTCGGCCGTACCGTGCATTCTCTGGTCGCGGCCATGAGCCGCTACACCGGCATCCGCTTTGTGTTTGTATCCCCGGAGGAGCTGAAGCTGCCCCGCTATGTCAAGGAGCAGTACATCAAGGAAAAGAATATCCCCTATACGCAGTCCGCCTCTTTGGAGGAGGTCATGCCGGAGCTGGATGTGCTGTACATGACCCGCGTTCAAAAGGAGCGCTTTTTCAACGAGGAGGATTACCTCCGCCTGAAGGACAGCTACATTCTCACCCCGGACAAGCTGGCAAACGCCAAAAAGGATTTGTGCATCCTGCACCCGCTGCCCCGCGTGAATGAAATTTCTGTGGCGGTGGACGATGACCCCCGGGCCTGCTACTTCAAGCAGGCGCAGAACGGCCGGTATATCCGCATGGCGCTGATTATGAAGCTGCTGGGCATTGCGTGAAAGGAGAAAACGGACATGATTATCGATTCCATTCAGAACGGCATCGTCATTGACCATATCACCGCCGGAAAGGCCATGGAGCTCTATAACATTCTGGGATTGGACAAGCTGGAGTGCACCGTGGCCATTTTGAAAAACGTCACCAGCGGCAAGCTGGGCCGCAAGGACATCATCAAAATTGACCGGGAAATGGACCTTGACTGGGACCTCATCGGCTATGTGGACCCCAGCATTACGGTGAACATCATCCGGGACGGTGCGCTGGCGGAAAAGCGGACGCTGAAGCTGCCGGAGCGTATCCGGGGTGTGCTGAAGTGTAAGAATCCCCGATGCATCACCTCTGTGGAGCAGGAGCTGACGCAGGAGTTTGTGCTGACGGACCCGGAAAAGCGGGTCTACCGCTGCCGCTACTGTGAAACGCAAGCGGGCCGGTGATGTGCGGACAGGGAGTGAGCATGAAAAAAGGTTATCTTGTTTTGCAGGATGGTCAGGTATTTGAGGGCCTCCGTTTCGGCGCGGAGCACGATACCGTGGGTGAACTGGTGTTCACCACGGGCATGTGCGGCTATATCGAAACGCTGACGGATCCCAGCTATGCCGGTCAGATCGTTATGCAGACCTATCCGCTTATCGGCAATTACGGCATCATCCGGGCCGACTTTGAGGGCCCCTGCTGTGTGAAGGGCTATGTGGTGCGGGAATACTGCGATACGCCCTCCAATTTCCGCACGGACTGCGCTCTGGACACATTTTTGAAGGAGCAGAGCGTGCCGGGTTTATATGGTGTGGATACCCGGGAACTGACCCGCATCATCCGGGAGCACGGTGTGATGAACGCCGCCATCTGCGATGAAATTCCCGCTGACCTGACGCCTGTTCGGACCTACGCCGTGACCGGCGTGGTGGAGGCGGTTTCCTGTAAGGCGCCGGTCATCCATCCGGCGGAGGGGGAGCGGCGCTTCCGGGTGTCTCTCATCGACTACGGCGCCAAGCGCAATATCATCCGGGAGCTTCAAAAGCGCGGCTGTGAGGTCACGGTTCTGCCCGCGGCTGTCTCCGCGGAAGAAATTCTGGCCGCGGCACCGGATGGACTCATGCTCTCCAACGGCCCCGGCGACCCGGCGGAGAATACCTATCAGATCGAGCAGATTCGCAGGCTTTTGGGAAAAATCCCGATGTTTGGTATCTGCCTTGGACACCAACTGACAGCTTTGGCCGCCGGAGGCAGCACCTATAAGCTGAAATATGGCCACCGGGGCGTAAACCAGCCTGTCCGGGATGTGGCCGGTGTCCGCACCTATATCACCAGCCAGAACCACGGTTACGCTGTGGACAGCGATACGGTGAAACTGGGCCGGATTCGCTATGCCAACGCCAATGACGGTACCTGCGAGGGTATCGACTACCCGGAGCTGCGGGCGTTTACCGTCCAGTTCCACCCGGAGGCCTGCACCGGCCCCAAGGATACGTCCTTCCTCTTTGACCGGTTTGTGGAGCTTATGAAAGGCGGTGAGAGGTAATGCCGTTAGATAATTCTATTAAAAAGGTCCTTGTCATTGGCTCCGGCCCCATTGTCATCGGGCAGGCCGCCGAGTTTGACTATGCCGGTGCGCAGGCCTGCCGCGTTTTAAAGGAGGCGGGGGTCAATGTGGTGTTGTGCAACTCCAACCCCGCCACCATCATGACCGATCAGGCCATGGCGGACGAAATTTATCTGGAGCCCCTCACCACGGAGACCATCAAGCGCATCATTAAAAAGGAACGGCCCGACAGCATTCTGGCGGGCCTCGGCGGACAGACCGGCCTGACGCTGGCCATGCAGCTTGACAAGGAGGGCTTTTTGGCCCAGCAGGGCGTTCGCCTGCTGGGGACGGACGCCAAGACCATTTCCCGGGCCGAGGACAGGGAGCTTTTCAAGGAGGCCATGGCGGAGATCGGCCAGCCGGTCATTGCCTCGGACATTGCCGAGACGGTGGAGGACGCGCTGGCAGTGGCCGCCCGCATTGGCTATCCTGTCATTGTCCGTCCCGCCTTTACGCTGGGTGGCGCCGGCGGCGGTGCCGCCGCCAACGAGGCGGAGCTGAGGGTCATTGCACAGACGGGACTGGACGCTTCGCCCATTACACAGATTCTGGTGGAAAAGGCCATCTTCGGCTGGAAGGAAATTGAGTTTGAGACCATGCGGGATGGCGTGGGCAACGTCATTGCCGTGTGCTCCATGGAAAACTTTGACCCCGTGGGCGTCCATACCGGCGATTCCATTGTGGTTGCCCCCACCCAGACCTTGGCGGACAAGGAGTTCCAGATGCTCCGCAAGGCGTCACTGGACATCATCACCCACCTTGGCATTGTGGGCGGCTGTAATGTGCAGCTTGCTCTGAACCCGGACAGCTTTGAGTACGCGGTCATTGAGGTCAATCCCCGCGTCAGCCGTTCCTCCGCGCTGGCCTCCAAGGCCACCGGCTATCCCATTGCCAAGATCACCACAAAAATCGCGCTGGGCTACACGCTGGACGAAATCAAAAATGACATCACCGGCAAGACCTGCGCCTGCTTTGAGCCGACGCTGGACTATATCGTGGTCAAAATGCCGAAGTGGCCCTTTGATAAGTTTGCCGATGCCAGCCGCACGCTGGGAACGCAGATGAAGGCCACCGGCGAGGTCATGGCCATTGCCCCCAGCTTTGAAATGGCGCTGATGAAGGCGGTCCGGGGCGCAGAGGTGGGACTGGACAGCCTGAACCGCAAGCGGGACGCGGAGGACACCGCGCCTATCTGGGAGCGGCTGCGCCGGGTGGATGACCACCGGCTGTTCACGGTGTTCGAGGCGTTGAAGGCCGGCGTCTCCGTGGATGAGATCTTCGGCATCACCCGCATTGACCGCTGGTTCCTCTCCAAGCTGAAAAAAATGGCGGACTTTGAAAAGACACTGGCGGCCGACGGTCTGACGGAGGCCCATTATGAGACCGGAAAGCGCATGGGCTATCCCGACGAGACGCTGCTGCGCCTCTCCGGCGCAAAGGCTCTGCCTTGCCCGCACAGAGACGCCGTTTACAAGATGGTGGACACCTGCGGCGCGGAGTTTGACGCCGAAACGCCCTATTTCTATTCTACCTTTGACAAGTTCTGCGAGTCCCGGACCTTCCCCCGCAGCGGAAAGCCCGTTATTATGGTGCTGGGCTCCGGCCCCATCCGTATCGGTCAGGGCATTGAGTTCGACTATTCCTCCGTCCACTGCGTCTGGACGCTGAAGGAGCTGGGCTATGAGGTGGTCATCGTCAACAACAACCCGGAGACTGTTTCCACGGACTATGATACCGCCGACCGGCTGTACTTCGAGCCGCTGTGCCCCGAGGATGTCATGCACATCATCGAGGTGGAAAAGCCGGTGGGCGTTGTGGTGGCCTTCGGCGGCCAGACGGCCATCAAGCTCACCAAGTTCCTGGACAGCCACGGTATCCCCATTTTGGGTACCAGCGCGGAATCCATCGACATGGCCGAGGACCGGGAGCGGTTTGACGCGCTGCTGGAGCGCTTTTCCATCAAGCGTCCGCAGGGCCGGGGCATCACCGGAATGCAGGAGGCGCTGGACGCCGCCCACGAGCTGGGCTATCCCGTTCTGCTGCGCCCCAGTTATGTCATCGGCGGGCAGAACATGGTCATTGCCCATAACGATGAGGATGTGCGGACCTATATGGAGGTCATTCTCTCCGGCAAGATCGAAAACCCGGTGCTGGTGGACCAGTACCTCATGGGTAAGGAGCTGGAGGTAGACGTTATCTCCGACGGAAAGGATGTGCTGATTCCCGGCGTCATGCAGCACATTGAGCGCACCGGTGTCCATTCCGGCGACTCCATTGCCGTTTACCCGCCGTTTTCCATCGGCGATAAGATGCTCAAGACCATTGTGGACTGCTCGGAAAAGCTGGCCCTGTCTCTGGGAACCCATGGCCTCATCAATATTCAGTATCTGATCTACCAGAACGAGCTGTACGTCATCGAGGTCAATCCCCGGGCCAGCCGCACCGTGCCGTATATCTCCAAGGTAACAGGCGTGCCGATGGTGGACATCGCCACGCGGGTCATGGTGGGTCAGCCGTTGGCCTCTCTTGGCTACGGCACGGGGCTGTACCGGCAGCCGCCCTATGTGGCGGTGAAGGTGCCGGTATTCTCCTTTGAAAAGCTGACGGACGCCAATGCCGCCCTCTCCCCGGAGATGAAGTCCACCGGCGAGGTGCTGGGCCTTGGCAAAAATATGCAGGAGGCGCTGTTCAAGGGCCTTGTCTCTGCCGGCTACAAGGTGGAAAAGGAGGCTCGGGGTGGCGTGCTGATCTCCGTGAACCACCGGGACCAGCCGGAGGTGGTGGACATCGCCCGAAAGCTCAGCGAAATGGGCTTCAAGCTCTATGCCACTGAGGGCACCGCCATTGAGATTGCCCGGCTGGGCACGGATGTGGAGATCGTGGGAAAGCTGGGCCGGGATAACCGGGTGTTCCAGCTTTTGGAAAACGGCCGTATCGACTATGTGATTCTCACTGGCTCCACGGAGCCTACCTATATCCGGGATTTCATCCACCTGAATCATCGCTGCGTTCAGTTGGGGATTCCCTGCCTGACCTCGCTGGATACCGCCAACGCGCTGACGGATATTCTGGCCAGCCGCTACAACCAGCGCAACACGGAGCTGATCGACATCTGCCATCTCCGCGCCCAGCGCCAGAGCTTCCGTTTTGCCAAGTTGCAGACCTGCGGCAATGACTATATCGTGCTGGAGAACTTCCACGGGGAGATCACCTGCCCGGAGTCGCTGTGCGTGACGTTCTGCGACCGGCACTACGGCATCGGCGCCGACGGAATTGTGCTTATCGAAGGCTCCAATCAGGCGGACGCCCGTATCCGGCTGTTCAAGGCGGATGGAAGCGAGGACCCAATGTCCGGCAACGCGCTGCGGTGCGTCGGCAAATATCTGTACGATAACGGCATTGCGGTCCGGGAGGACCTGCGGCTGGAAACGGATACCGGCATTCGGGCCGTGCATCTCTATACCACCAACGGCAAGGTCACCTCTGCCAGCGGCGATATGGGCCGCGCCCTTTTGAATACGGCGGCGCTGCGGTTTGAAGATCGGAAGAGCACACGTCTGAACTCCAGTCACGGCTACAGCTCGTATGCCGTC